>NZ_JBFTPD010000005.1:0-311144 GCF_056398305.1 Rhizobium sp. 01T444 | reverse complement strand
GGCCGCTCAACGAGAAGCTGCTTCACGCCTGCACGAGCTGGGGCATGCATGGGGTCGAACTTGCGGCCGCCTTTCCGGATGCGGCTGATCTCTTCGATCTCAGATTTCCCGCCGTCCGCCAAGTCTATCGAAACTTCCAGGCTCTGGTCGTCGAGATCCTCCAAGCGAATATAAAAAACTGGCCGATGCCCGTTTCTCCCGAGGATTATGCCCTGACGCTCACCTATGGCATGCGGGGGCTGCGGTATGGGTGCACAACGCCTGCGGGCCGGACATCAATAGGTTTATTCAGGAGAGCACGAAGGACCGAGCTTCCGACTTGTTTGAGGCAGCAAAGTCCCAGTTTGATGTCTTGGCCAAGGGCGAAAGTGTCGGTACAAATGGCGGCTCTATTATCGCATCATCTCTGAAAGGGGTTTCTCAGGAGGAAATACAATTCGCTTACGATTCGGCGACGTTCGGAAACAAGGTTGTCATTCTCGGTGGCTCTAAGAGCCAAGGGCTGGAGTTCTTGATAAATGACCAGCGTTTCGAGTTGGCGACGGTATCAAAGAATAGCACCGTCACGGTGCAACGTTCTATCCTGGAAAAAATTGACTCTAAAACCCGGGGGGCTTCGATTGTCATAGACGGCCGCGCCGCTAATCTGAGCCGCGGGACAGCCGAACAGGCCATGAAAAATGTCATGTCGAGCTCCCAATATGATAAAAACGCGCCAACTGTAACGATTTACACGGCGCAGGGTAAACTTGTGTACTCTTATCCAAAATAGAGGTCGAAATGTCGGTTGATTACATGCTTTTGAATCTCGATACCGGGGACATGATCGCTGTTGGCAAGCAAAGGACCCATCCTGCTGTCCCGGAAATCGGGATCTTGGAAGATCATACGTTTTTTGACGGTATTCCTCACTGCGATCAGTCAGAGGATCGGGAGGAATTATACAGGCGATCGGGGCATATTCTAAATTTTTTCCTGGCTCACTCGAGAGGGTGCCGGATAATAGTCATGGCTACGCAAGATATTCTAGATATACTTGATGAAATGGATGAAGAGCTAGGTGAACCTATCATGCATGGCGGCTCCATGCATATTCAAAACGAAAGAGTTGGAGCGCCATACTTTCAAAGACGACTTCAGCATACCAAATCGCGACAGCCGAAATCGGACGCCGAAAAAGAGGTGCAAGAGAAAAGGGCTCTGCAATATCGTGATGAAATCAAGCGGCTTATCAGGGCGAATGTAGTGAAGATTCCGAACAAGATCGGCGAGCTTGTCCCGACCTTCCAAGCTGGTGATATGGATCCCGATCCCGTTTTCGTGCCTTGGGATGATCGTCGTAGATCGCGTTGATTCATTGTAGGCCGCGCCAGCGCGATGTCGCTCAAAGGAATGCTATGTCACCAGCTGTCTGCGTGGCATTTACAGCGGGGGCGGCAGATCTTTGCCTCGACCACGGATCAAAAGCGTCGATGTATCCCGGTCGCTGTCCGCAGATGTACGCCACGACGCCAACCGCGATGCAAAGCCGGGTCAGGGTGACAGGGGCGACCGCAAGCGCTGGCGGAACCGTCGGCGAAGCTCGCCACCTATAACGTCAACCGCATCAACGGCCGGCTCGAGGTCCTGCTCCGGTGGCTCGCCGAAGCAGGACCTGGTGTCGTGCGCCTGCAGGAGTTGAAAGCGCTGGACAAGAGCATTTCCTTAGAGCTGAACCGGCGCCTGCCGACCAAAGGACGACTGGTTTTGGATTAAAGAAGGCAGGAGCCGGAAACCTATGTTCCTGCCCGCTGATCCTAAAGGGCTTCGCCTTCGCTTCTATTCCAGGCAGGTGCCGCCAAGTATTCCGCAAGCTCGGTATCACTGATCGGCGGCCCGGTAATATCCATGCCGGCCTCATCCGCCACTCGCGTTAGTGCTTCAATGTCTTCAGCGGTCAGCCTCTGCTGCACAATCTTTGGGATGAAACACTCGAACTCACCGGGAGAGACAATGACCTGCAAGTGGATGGGATCATCGCCATAGCCCTTCCACGTATGTTCCTTACCGCGCGGTAGAAATACGGTGTCTCCAGCTTCAGCGGTTTGCACTTCGTCAGGTGTCCATATCAGAACAGACCCGGCGACAATCAGGAATAGTTCGTCGTCCTGTCTATGAACGTGTCGCGGTGGACCAAACTTTGCCGGCGCATAATAATCCAACATCGTATATGCGCCGTTTGTTTGAGTCCGACTTACTCGTAAGCGAACAGCCTCCCCCCACACGGTCGTTGCCAAACTATGAGCGCCCGCCTTATCGATCATGAAATTCTGGAGAGGTTGAACTGCGCGCTCCATGCTCGGTTCCTTTCTCAATATTCCGGACCTTTGAAGTTAGTTGAGGGTTTCAAGCAATCTCAATCGAATAAGACTTTCGGCACTTGCGACAATTGCTTCTACGCTAGTGCGCGGCTTCCAATCGAGCCTCTGCCTCGCCTTGTTGCTGCTGGAACGTCTATGGTTTGCGCTGCGTGAGGAAGAGGCACCGCGGTTGGGAACTCTGGCGGCAAATTCCGGAAAGCGCTCGCGCAATATGGTGGCAACCATTAACAGAGACACTGGCTCACCACTGACGGCTATAAAGCGCTCGCCCGCCGCGGACGGATCAATCATGGCCTGCAGGTGCAGGTCTGCGACGTCGCGCACGTCTACTACACCAAACCACATATCCGGCAATTCAGGTGGAAAGGCTCCGTCCAGCAGTCCTTTGACAATTCGAATTGATGTCGAAAGCTGAGGGCCGAGCACGGGTCCAAATATTCCGGTCGGGTTAACGACACACAGCTCCGGTGTTCCGCGGTCCTTGACGAAATCCCATGCGGCACGCTCCGCGATGGCCTTCGACAGGACGTATGGCTGGTTTGGTGCATCGATCGGCGTCCAGTCGTCCTCAGTAAAGACATGGCTCGGTGCCTCCGGGCCATACCCAACGGCAGCAAAGGAGGATGTGAGGACAACGCGCCTCATGCCAGCATGACTGGCTGCGCGGAGAACACGCAACGTCCCGTCGCGCGCCGGCACAATCACATCGTTTGGGTCATCCGGCTGGGTCGAAGGAAACGGAGATGCAGTGTGCAGAACATAGTCGCAGCCGGCGACAGCGTCGCTCCAACCTTCGTCATTCCCCAGATCAGCTTCATAAAATGCGACCTCGCGCTTCGGATCGACACCGGCTGCCGCGAGCATGGCGCTGACTTCGCCTGCTTTGTCGAGACTGCGCAGCGTTGTGCGAACCTCATGCCCCGCGGCGAGCGCCGCGACGATGCAATGGCTGCCAAGAAACCCTGATCCACCCGTTATAAGAATCTTGCTCATATGATTTTCCATACCTTCACTTGTCCTTGCGACCAGTCATTGCGAAGCATATGAAAATTGGCAAGTAGGATGAATTTCCTGAGGTAGTATGAAAAACCAGACTATAGAACCACGCATATATGGCGAAGATTGCGATGGCTGCACCGGACCGGAGCCGATCGACGTCATGCGCTTCCAGCGGGCAATACGGGCGATCACCGGCAAGTGGAAAATCGAGATCGTCTGCAGCCTGGTTGCAGGCCCGATGCGTTTCGGCGAACTGCGTCGTGCATTGCCGGGTATTACTCAGCACATGTTGACCGAGCAGCTTCGCGACCTCGAGCGCAACGGCATCGTCATCCGCACCGCTTACGCAGAGATACCGCCACGTGTGGAGTATGCGCTGTCGCAGGCCGGAGTCGATCTTATGCCGACCTTCGCGACCTTGCGGGACTGGGCCTTGCGTTATGAAAACCAGTTGGCGGATCAGAGTTAAGGATGGCCAATGGGATCAGCCCTGTTGCCGAGAACATCCCAAGGAAAGCCGGCGGCGAGATGGTCGATCAGCGCGCGCACCGCAGGTGACAGGCCGCGCCTCGTCGTGAAGACCAAATGCACAATCCCCTGCACCCCACGCCAATCCGGCAATAGGCGCACGAGTTTACCCGCTTCCATCGCCTGGCGGCAGACATGATCCGGCAGGAGCGCGATACCGAGGCCATCGATTGCAGCATCGCGCACGGTCGCCATTTCCTCGCACCCCATGCGCGGCTGCACACGAACCACGTGCTTGCGTCCATCTTCTGCCTCCAAATGCCATTCGAGATCGTCCTCCGCATCATTGGTTGCGAGCGTCGGCAAGTTGGCCAGTTGCACAATGCTGCCGACCTGGCTGGCAAGCTGAGGGCAGGCCACCAGAATACGGGTCGATCGCCCCAGTGATCGCATGGTCAAGGCGGCGTCTGAGGTCAGGCTCGCACGCACACGAAGGGCGAGATCAATGCGCTCGCCGATCAGGTCCACCGCCCGGTCGGTTGCCACAAGCTGAAGCCGCACTTTCGGGAAGCGTGTCAGGAAAGATGAGATCAGGCCCGAAATTGGAGCGACCATGCCCGTGGGGCAACTGAAGCGGATGCGGCCATGCGGTTCAGCCTGCGCCTGTGCGACCAGGGCTTCCGCCTGTTCGGCTTCCGCAAGTATTGCTCGGCATCGTTGGTAAAATGCCTGGCCGGTTTCTGTCACCCGGAAACGGCGGCTCGATCGCTCGATCAGGCGCAAGCCCAGCCTTTCCTCAAGCGTTGCGATCCGTCTGCTGAGCTTTGACTTGGGCTCGCGCAATGCGCGGCCGGCGGCGGCAAAGCCGCCATGGGCCACAACCTCAGCGAAATAGGCGTAGTCGTTCAAGTTGATGCGCATCGGCGTTCCTCTGATGGAACGTTACGTGTCAATTTCGCTGACTACAAGGCTGATCGTTCCGCTCGTACATATCAGGACAACGGCGCTTGGCCGAGACTTTAAGGAGAAATACGATGACAGACAGGTTCAACAACAAAGTCGTGGTGGTCACCGGTGGTTCGAGCGGCATTGGTCTTGCATCAGCAAAAGCATTTTCAGCCGAAGGTGCTTCCGTCTTCATCACGGGACGCCGACAGGAGGCATTGGACGCAGCGGTGAAGCAGATTGGCGGTCGTGTGACCGCTGTGCGCGGCGACATGGCTGATCTCACCGATATCGATCGGCTCTACGACGCCATCCAGCAAAAGCATGCACAGATCGACGTGCTATTCGCCAATGCCGGGGGCGGTGAAATGGTCGCGCTCGGCGCGATCACGGAGGAGCATTATCAGCGGACCTTTGATACAAACGTCAAGGGCGTGCTGTTCACGGTTCAGAAGGCGCTGCCGCTATTGAAAGACGGCGCCTCTATCATCCTGACCAGTTCCACCACCAGTATCTCCGGCACACCGGCCTTCAGCGTCTATTCGGCGACTAAGGCGGCGATACGCAACTTCGCCCGCAACTGGATGCTCGACCTGAAGGATCGCCACATTCGCGTCAATGCCATCAGCCCTGGCGTCACCGACACGGCAGGACTGGACGAACTGTTCGGTGGCGGCGCGCAGGCGCAGGGTACCAGGGATTATCTCGCAAGCCTGATCCCCGCCGGCCGTGTCGGCCAGCCGGACGAAATCGCCAAGGCTGTGCTGTTCCTCGCATCCGACGACGCAAGCTTCGTCAACGGTATCGAACTCTTCGTCGATGGCGGCCAGGCGCAGATCTGATCCTTCCCATCAAGCCCCTGGCCGCAATGGGTGCCGAGGGCTCCAACTCTTCCAGTCATTCAAGGAGATATGTGATGATACAATCTAGCGAATCTGCGGAGCGTATCCGCGAACTGCTCGACCGGAACCTTCAGGAGGTCTTCGGCGAGGGCGACGACGCCCGGCGGCGTGCCGCGATTGCCGAACTCTGGGCAGCGGACGGAACCCTCTACGTACCTCCGGGCGCCATCATTGGGCATGACGCGATCAACACGTTCGCTGGCGATCTCAGGGCGACGCACCCCCACTACGTCTACACGCCGCACGGCAAGCCACAGGTGCTTCATAATGCGGGGCGGTTATCCTGGGGTTCCGGACCGCTCGGTGAGGCGCCCGAGTACACGGGCTGGGACGTCATCACCGTCCGCGACGGCAAGATCACGGCGCTCTATGTCTTCCTGGACGAGACGTCAGAGGAGTTTCGCCGGGCCAGCGGCAAAACTGCGAGCTGAGTTGCTCTCCTGAGCCGGCAGGCATGCCGGGCGAAGACGGCTGAGCGGGCGCCATCCCTTATGATGGACTGACGGCGTCGGCCCAACCGGCCTCTCATCGACGCCCCGCCTGCCGCGGGGAAGTCGACCGAGTACTCTCCCTTTGTCTGACCTTTGCGGCGAGGGAACATCGTCCCGGCGTTGGCTCAGTGTCGCAAGGCTGCCGCGACCATGCTCTGCAAGACCGTGGTCGGCCGACCGATCAACCGTCCTAGCGCACCACCGTCGTCGAACAGCCCCCCGCGCGAGGCAGCGGTGTCGGCATCGGCCAGAAGGCCCGCGAGATCGGACGGGAGCCCGGCGCCCGTCAACACATCGCGAAAAGCAGCTTCGGACAGATCGTTGTAAATGACAGTCTTGCCCGACTGCCGCGAGACCTCTGAGGCCAGCTCGGCAAGGGAATAGGCATGGTCGCCCGCAAGCTCATACGTTTTTCCGGCGTGCCCTTGGGTCGCAAGCACCTTGGCTGCAGCCTCGGCGTAATCCTGCCGCGCCGCAGACGAAAAACGACCATTTTTCGCAGCGCCGACGAAGGCGCCATGCTCAAGCGCTATTGGGAGCGCCATCAGATGGTTCTCGGTGTACCAGCCGTTTCGCAAGATGACAGCAGGCAGGCCGGAAGCGACGATCGCCTCCTCCGTCTGGCGATGCTCAACCGCGAGCGACGCCGGCGAGGTGTCAGCGTGCAGCATGCTGGTGTAGGCGAACAACGAAACCCCGGCTTGCGTGGCGGCGTCGATCACGGCTCGATGACGCGGCAGGCGGCCACTGACCTCGGTCGAGGAAATCAGCAGCAGCTTCTCGACCCCGGCCAATGCCGGACCGAGCGTCTCAGGGCGGCTATAGTCAGCTTCACGAACGATCACGCCGCGCTCGGCGAGATCCTTGCTCTTTGCGGTATCTCGAACGGCCGCGACGATCCTCTCTGCTGGATTGGTCTTCAGCAACGCCTCGATTACGAGGCGGCCGAGTTTTCCTGTTGCTCCAGTCACTGCATACATAGGCCACTCCATTTCTCGGTTGTGGGATGGAAGAGCCTTTGATAGCGGCCATCGTTACCATGGGAAACCACGTATCTTGTAGTAACGTCCATTTTCCAGTAACCAGATGGAAACTGCCAACCAAGGAAGCGTGATGGTCCTCAAGGTGCGAAAGAAGGTGACGGCACTCCCCGGCTGTCCAATGTCGAAGTGCATGGACCTGCTCGGCGGTTGCTGGACGCCGGAAGTGCTCTGGTCTCTGAGCGAAGGGCCACGCCGGTTTTCGGAATTGCGCCGGGACTGTCCATTCATTTCGGCGAAGGTCATGACGAGCAGGCTGCGGGATCTGGAACAGCGCGGGGTCCTCAGTCGCAAGGTGATGCCGACATCCCCGCCGACTGTGGAATATGCGTTGACCGAATTAGGAAAGGAACTCCTCCCCGCGATCAGGTCCATCGTGGATGTCGGGACCCGCCTCCTGTTGCGCGATCCGACGCCTTGATGGGATATGAACCTACGGCAAGGTCCCATAGAAAGCTATTCGTCAAGTTTCGAGAAGCTTGAAGAACCCGCCGGCGATCAGGCGGGCACCCTCGAAGATGGTCTCCTGATTGTTCTGCGGCTGAACACGCGGGTCCGCTAGAACAAGCGGCAAGTTGGTCTGCGTCCATCCTCTCGGCCAACAGCGCCGAGGTTGCTCGATCATCGCAAGTCCTGCGAAACCACATGCGGGCCGACATGATGCATGACGCACTACGCACGGACGTGCTTGCATCGTTGCTGGAGGCCAATCCGGCAGCGGGCATCTCCTCCGATGCAGTGAAGGCAGATCTGGTCGAGCACGAGGCATCTTTCCGGGAGATGATTGATGCCAACAAGGGCCTGGCCACAGACGACAAGACCAAAGCAATCCTTGCCGGAGTCGAAGCTCCCCTCATCGTTTACATTGAAAGCGCAACGAAACTGGTCGACCTTGCCGATAAGGATCCGTCTGCAGCATTGAAGGCGCTGCCAGAATTCATGCAGCAATTCTCGACGTTGGAAACAGCCATGGAACAGGCAGGCGACCAGATTACGGCCGTGTCTGAGAGCAAGTCTGAGCATAGTTCAGAGATAAAAGCGTTAGTCGATCTCGTGCTGAAAGCGCTTCTGGCCGCCGCCGCAATATTCGCTTTCGGCCTCTATTTCCTGACTCGGAAGACTGTCACCAAGCCTATTCTTTCGCTTTCCAACGACATGCAACAGCTTGCCGGCGGTGACACAGCCATTGCCTGCACCGGGATCGGCCGTACCGATGAGATTGGAACGATGGCATCGGCGGTCGAAGCCTTCCGGCAGGCGGCGATTGCCAATAAGCAGCTCGAGCGCGACGCCGAGGCAGCCCGGGTGCAAAGCGAAACCGCGCGGGTCACGGCGCGCCAGCAGGCTGACGAAGAGGCCGCCGGACGGCTGCGCGCTGCCACGTCCGGCCTTGCTGCAGGCTTGAAGCGGCTTGCATCCGGCGATCTCGCCTTCCAGATTGACGAACCCTTCGCCCCCGATTTTGAGAACCTCCGGCATGATTTCAACATGTCGATCAGGCAGCTCGATCAGACGCTCGGCGCGATCGCGACCGCCATCGCCGCGATCGACGAAGGCACAAGGGAGATCGCAGCCGGTGCGGGCGATCTGTCGAAACGCACCGAACAGCAGGCAGCCTCGCTCGAAGAAACCGCCGCAGCGCTTGATCAGATCACCGCCAATGTCTCGAACTCGAGCAAGCGGACCCACGAAGCGCGCACTGAGGCGACCGATGCAAACCGCAATGCCGCCAAGTCTTCCGAGGTCGTCTCGCATGCCGAAGAGGCCATGCGCCGTATCGAGGCCTCGTCGCAACAGATCTCCAGCATCATCGGCGTGATCGACGAAATTGCCTTCCAGACCAATCTGCTGGCGCTGAACGCCGGCGTCGAAGCGGCACGCGCCGGAGAGGCCGGCAAGGGTTTTGCGGTCGTCGCCCAGGAAGTGCGCGAGCTTGCCCAGAGATCGGCTCAGGCGGCAAAGGAAATCAAAGGCCACATCCAGAAATCCTCGGTGGAAGTGGAAAGCGGCGTCAAGCTGGTTCTCGACACCAGCCAGGTTCTGAAGGCGATCAGCGAACAGATTGGCCGCATCAATCAGCACATGGATGCAATCGCCGTATCGGCAAGAGAGCAGTCGACCGGCCTTGCCGAAGTCAACACCGCCGTCAATTCCATGGACCAGGTGACCCAGCAGAACGCGGCGATGGTGGAACAATCCACCACGGCATCCGGCCAGCTTGCCGAGGAAGCCGCCAAGCTACGTGACCTAGTCTCTCGCTTCACGCTGGGGGCGACAACCTCGACGCAATCCGCAGGTGGACGCCTGAGCGTTCGGCTGGCCGCCTCGGTGTCCGAAAACCGGCAGCAGGCCAGGGTCAGTATTCGGAGCCCATTCGTACACTGACAGCAAGCCGGCTCTAACCGCGCGAAAAATGTTGTCAATTTTGAACGAAAGGCACGTTCTTTGCCTCATAGCTCCGTCTTGTAAATTCCACCTATGGCGCTGCAGAAATCGCTGTGCTATCGTTCAAGAAATTCAAAATTCTCAGTTTTTTCAACGACGTTTAGACGACACCTATGCTGACTGCCTGCCATGAAGCGATGCAGTCACTATCGCTATGGAGCGTTGCGATGCACGCGCAATACAAAACGGGAGGAGCGCTTCAAAGTTCAAACAAGCTCGCGTTAAGTCCCATCATCGATTGAAAGGGAAATAAGATGAGGGGCGCTCGACCTTTCGAGAATTACGATCCGAAACGAGCTGAGGCGGAGCGCCGTAGAAATGAAGCATGTCTGGCTGAAATGCAGAAGCTCAGCCAGACGGGCAGCTTCACCTGGAACGTAACTACAGGCGAGATTGTGTTGTCCGACGAGAGTTATCGTATCCTCGGTTATGAGCCCTCTATCGATACCTCTATTGAAATATTGGTTAGCCGTACACATCCCGATGACATGGCGCTCATCGAGCGCATTCTGGATCAGATCGCGCAAGATCGGAAGGATATAGATTTCGAGTACCGGCTACTGATGCCGGATGGCCTGGTGAAGTATCTTCGCGCTGCGGCTCGCGTCCTTCCGAGCGATTTAGGGGAACTTCAATTTGTTGGCGCCATCTCCGACATAACTGAGCGCAAGCATTGGGAGGAGCGCAGCCGCCACTCGGAAAGTCACCTGCGCGCTATAGTTGACACTATTCCGGCTATTGTGTGGAGCACGAGGCCTGATGGCAGCAATGATTTTCATAACGGGCGTTTGCTCGATTATACCGGATTTTCGCCGCAGGAAGCCGCAGGTTCCGGTTGGCTGAAGGTGATCCATCCCGATGACGCGGAGAGACATGGCGAGGCCTGGCGGAGCGCCGTTACGACTGGCGCACTCTTCGAGTGCGAGTCGCGGCTCAGACGGTTCGATGGCGAGTATCGCTGGTTTCTGGCCAGAGCTGAACCTTTCCGCGATGAGCAAGGTCATATTATTAAGTGGTACGGAACCAACGTCGACATCGACGATCGCAAGAGAGCGGAGCAATCCCTGCGCCGCAGTGAGGCCTATCTCGCCGAGGCGCAGCGGCTTAGCCATACAGGCAGCTTCGGCTGGAACGCATCAACCGGCGAGATCTTCTTTTGGTCTGAGGAAGTCTACAGAATCTTTGGGCGCGATCCAGCGGTTCGCATGACGAGCCACGAAGCAATGCAACGCCTTCACCCAGACGATATCGAAAGCGTGCGGCAGGTGCTTCGTGATGCAGCCAATCGCAAGGACTTTGATTTCCAATGCCGCCTCGTGATGCCAGCCGGAGCAACCAAACATATCCACATCACCGCTCATTCAGTTCCAAGTGGGTCGGACGACATCCATTTCCTCGGCGCTGTTTCCGACATTACGGAGCGTGTAACAGCACAGGAGATGCTGAACGGCGTACAGGCAAACTTCGCCCACGCTTCCCGCGTATCCGTCCTGGGTGAATTAACGGCCTCGATTGCCCATGAAATCGCGCAGCCGCTGGCAGCCATTGCGGCGAGCAGCGGAGCCGGACTCCAATGGCTGGAACGAACCGAACCCGATCTGCTGGAAGTCCGCAACGCAACAGCAAGCATCGTAAACAATGTCCGCAGGGCCACCGAGATAATCGCGCGTATTCGCTCAATGGCAACAAGGACATTGCCTGAACATACCGTGCTTTCGCTTGACGATATAATTCGGGAGGCTCTAACTTTTCTTCGCTACGAGGTTCAGGCGCGGAATGCCCACATCGCGCATTATACCGCATCAATCGAGCCACTGGTGCTTGCCGACAGGACGCAAGTTCAGCAGGTTTTGGTCAACCTTGTCATGAATGCGATGCAGGCTTTGGTCCAGGGCCAGGAGCGGAAGATTACAATCCAAACCACAATTGAGGAAGAGACCAGCGTCATCTGCTCCGTCGAGGACACCGGTGCCGGCATAAGGCCAGAACATCTGCCGAGAGTCTTCGAGAGCTTCTTCACGACGAAGGAAGGTGGAATGGGGATGGGGTTGGCTCTCTGCCGATCTATTCTGGAGGCGCACGGCGGCAACTTGACTGTTCAGAATCTGGAGGGTGGTTGCGGTGCGCGTTTCTCCTTCACCCTTCCCTTGGCAGGCAACGCGGCCAAACAGATATGCGATCAAACTAATGTAGAAAGCATGCCAGACTCTTTTGAACGAAAGGCACACTCTTTGCTTCATAAGCCCGTCTTGTAAATTCCAACTGTGGTGTGACAGAGATTGCCGTGCTACCGTTCGATAAATTCAAAATTCCTATTCCTTTTCAATGGAGTTCAGACGGATGCCTGTGCTAACTGTCCGCGATGATACACGTCTTTACTACAAGGATTGGGGCACCGGGCCGGTGGTGGTTTTCAGCCACGGATGGCCGCTTAGCAGTGATATGTGGGAAAATCAGATGATGTTTCTCGCGTCCCAGGGCTATCGCGTTGTGGCGCATGATCGGCGCGGTTTTGGTCGGTCGGATCAACCCTGGCATGGCTACGACCACGATACTTTCGCGGACGATCTGGACGAGCTTATTCGAGCGCTCGATCTGACGGAGGTCACGCTCGTCGGCTATGCCATGGGTGGCGGAGAGATCGCCCGATATGTCGGCCGGCAGGGGACCGCCAGGGTCTCCCGCATCGTCCTCATTGGGGCAACCACCCCGAAGCTGGCGCAAAGCGACGATTATCCGTGCGGCGTTCCGGAACCTGTATTCGAAGGCGTCCGCGCCGGCTTGAGGGCGGATCGGGCGGAGTTCATGCGTGGCTTTGCCCGGCTGTTTTTCGGAGCGGATCGGGACGGCTCGACGGTCTCTGAAGGAAGCATAATCCAGCTGCATCAAATAGCTATGCAGGGCTCTCTGAAGGCGGCACATGATGCGATCACCGCCTGCGCATCCACCGACTATCGCGGCGACATTGAGAAGTTCGACGTTCCAGTGCTGATCATCCACGGCGAAGACGACGCATTCGTCCCGTTCAACGCCACCGCCGAACAGGCCATTCAGCTCATGCCCGAAGCCGAGCTCAAGGTTTATGAGGGTGCTCCACACGGGCTGTTGTTCACACACAAGGACAGGCTGAACCAAGACCTGCTTGGTTTCTTGCGGCAATGAGTATCGGCGCCTCACCAGGCCGCGCTGGCGACGGCGACCTCTTTCACGCCATGCCGATGGGCCTCTTTCGCCTTGCGGCAAAGGAAGCTTGGGAGGTCGTCGCGAACCTTGCGCCGGCCGATAAAGGCAGTGGCGCGTTCGAACCCAGCCAGGATGTCAGCTGCACGCTCGGTAACGTCTGCCTCATAGCGGACGCCAATCCGAGTGCCTGCGCGCTGCTTCAAGTCAAGGATCCGGCGGAGATCGTGATGCAGCCGCTCGCATCGGTTCTTCCGGAGGATGCGCTCAAACAGTTCGCCGGCGGCCTCTATCGACTTTTTCGTGGTCAGAAGGCGATTGCCTATGACGGCACCGTGACGATTGCCGGTGGAGGCAAGCATGAGGTCGCTTTCAATCTCTGGCAGGATGTGCGCGACCTGGCGCCAAACGATATCTATCTTAGCTTCTCGAGTCTTCGTGAGAGGATATCGCTCGAGCAGACAAAGGATGGTCTGCAAAGCGACCTGGCGCGTTCGGCCCGCATATCGCTGCTGGGGGAGATGACTGCCTCAATCGCGCATGAGGTCAACCAGCCGCTCGGAACCATCGTTGCGAGCGCGGAGGCCGGCCTGCGGTGGCTGTCCGGGGACGAGCCGGAGATTGCCGAGGTCAAGCTCCTCCTCGAACGCATTGCCAAGAACGGCAAACGCGCAGCCGACGTCATCGCAACAATGCGAGAGATGGCAAGCAACAGGAAGTCGGAACGGGTGCCGACCGACATCAATTCGGTCATCGAGGAAGCGGTACTTCTCCTGCGGACAGATTTCGCCAAACGCCAGGTCACCCTGCGCCTCGATCTGTCCCCTACACTTCCGCTTGTGAAAGCAGACAAAACGCAGATCCTGCAGGTGATCGTCAACCTCGCTTTGAACGCTGCACAAGCCATGTCGGACGGACAGGCGTGGAACAGGACCTTGTGCATTCGCACTCGGCAGGGCATCGCCAACGTCGCGGTGGACGTCGAAGACAGTGGACCGGGGGTTGATCCTCTTGTTCGCGAGAAACTTTTCGAGAGCTTTTTCTCGACCAAGGAAGCGGGCATCGGCATGGGTCTTGCCATCTGCCGTTCGATTATAGAGGCGCATGGAAGTCGGATCGAGCTCCAATCGACACCCCATCTCGGGGCACGCTTCAGCTTCGCCCTGCCGGCGGAGCAGGCACTGGCCAATGGATATAGGTGACGAAAAACACGCAGGACGATCTGTCCGAAGGATCGACCAGTGTCTCAACTCGGTTTGGATATGAATACGACACCAACTGTGCACGTCATCGACGATGACCATGACCTTCGCCTTTCGCTCGACAGCCTGCTTCGGTCCGTCGGCTTGAAAACCGTGCTGCATGAGACGGTTCCGAATTTCTCGGTCTTCACGGAATCGGATGGCCCCACTTGCGCGCTTGTGGACGTGCGTCTTCCAGGCTCCAGCGGCCTCGATTTCCAGGACCAGCTCCTCAGGAGCGAGAAGTCCGTTCCGTTGATCTTCATGACTGGTTTTGGCGATATACCGATGACCGTCCGCGCGATGAAGGCCGGCGCCATCGACTTTCTCGCAAAGCCCTTTCGAGACCAGGACATGCTGGACGCGGTGTCGCGAGCACTTGAAATCGACCGGCGGCGGCGGTCGAAGGATTCCGAGGTCTCCTCATTGAGGGCGCGCTACGAGGACCTCAGCTCGCGCGAAAAGGAAGTGATGGCCCTAGTCGCGACGGGGTTGATGAACAAGCAGATCGCCGGACGACTGTCGCTGAGCGAGGTTACCGTCAAAATCCATCGCGGTTCGGCGATGCGCAAGATGGATGCTCGCACGCTGGCCGACCTCATCAAGATGGCCGAGACGCTCAGGCTGAACGAGACCTGACCACGCCTCATCCGGCTAGAACGCCGATTTCCTTCAAGCTGGTGGCCAGTTCATCGAAGCCAAACGGTTTGGTAACAACACTACGGGCGCCGCAACTGTAAGCCTTCTTTTCCAGTTCCGGGGCGCCGCGTCCGGTCATGAGGATGATCGGCAATTCCTGAGCTGTCCGCCTGAGGATCCTCGTCAGCTCAAGGCCGTCCATCCTGGGCATATGGATATCGCTGATGACGCAGGCAAAGTCGAAGAGGTTCGCTCGGTCGATCAAGAGTTCGGCTGAACTGAAGCTTTCGACTTTGCACCCAAGCGAGCGAACAAGGCTGCTTAGTGCCGCCAAGAACTCAGCGTCATCATCGACAATTCCAATAAGTGCGGTTGGCGGCATCTCAGTTTGTTCCATGTACACCGATCTTAAGATGCCTCCCGGCTAAGCATAGAGGGACATTCGTATCCTTCAATCATTGCGTAGTGTGTTGTGAATTTCGTTCACGAGCGAAGCAATCACGAGCTAAAAGCAAAAGTTCGGTCATCTATCAATTCGCCTTGGTAAATGATTTGCGTCAACTCAAACTTCACGGAAAAATCTGTTGTCAGGCGGCGACCGTCCGCCTTTCCGGGCTTGCCATATATCGCCGCCAAGCGCTCGGCGTGGTGCCAGTCACACGTCGGAAGATCCTCGAAAGATGAGCCTGGTCGGCCAACCCGCAATCGAGCGCGATCTCGCAGAGCGGTGCGTCGCTGTTCAGCATGCGATATTTCGCGAACTCCACCCGACGTTCGACAACATAGTTGTGGGGAGATATGCCAAAAGTCACCTTGAACGCGGCCGAAAAATAGCTGGTGCTGAGCTTTGCGATCTGAGCGAGTTCATCGAGAGCGATCGGATACGAAATGCGCTCCTCGATATAGGTCTTCACGCGATTGATCTGCCACGGAGCGAGGCCGCCAGCGGGATTGCGCTGGCGCTCCGCGGGCTCGATCGAGATCGCAAACGGCTTCAACAAGCTCGAGGCCTGCTTCATGAGATCGATAGCGATCGTCTCGTCCTTTTCGACACAGCGGATCGCACACAGAAGAAGGGAGGACACCTCCTCCGCGGTTTCCGTCGCGATATTCTTGAAAGCGATGGGAGAAACGTTGTGGGCAAAAACGGCAGCGGTGGCGGACATCGTCTATCTCCAATGTGACCCTGTAAACTTTCGATGGTGTCATCTTGGAACGGAAGCGCTGATCACGAAATTGTACACTGATCCGGTTCCGGCACACGTGCGTCCTAGTGGGTCATACCAAGGTATTATCGGGGCGAAGCGGATGGGGCGGGCTTCGGCGGAACATCGCTTGGAACATATTGATTCCGCAGAGGATTCTCGTAGCTTCAGAAGCCAGCCCAGCTTCGGCAAAAAGCAGCCCCCGCCGAAACAGGCCGCCACCCGGGCAAAGGCGAGGCGCCGTGATCCCACGACATCCCGCCTCGTTTCAAGAACCATCGCGCGGACGCTCTTCGTCCGACTATTGAAGAGTGTTTCAGTTTGCCGTCGGCGCGGCGTCGTAGTTGGCCGGGATCCAGAAGAAGTGTCTATCCTTCGCCTGCACATGGCCGAGGCCTGGGAAGGAGATATGGGCCGCGCCGATCCAATAACCCTTCTGCGCTGCGTCGGCGAAGATGGCAAGCCGTTCGCTTTCGGCCATTTCGGCATCGCTGTCATATGCAACCGTCACCGCGGGGTCAGGGAATTGCACGGCGCCGACATGAACGACATCGCCCCACAGCAGCAGCTTGGCGCCGTTGCTTTCCACATCGAAGAAGCTATGGCCGGGCGTGTGGCCGGGGCTGGCGATCGGCTTGATGCCGGGGGAAAGTTCCTCGCCGTAGGTGAACGGCTTGAAACGGCCAGCGTCGATATAGGGCTTCAGAGATGCCTTGTCGCCTTCGAACATCGATTTCAGAAGCTCTGGGGCTCCTGTTTCATTGGCGTCCTTCAGCCAATAGTCGGCATCGGCCTCGCTCACCCTGACGACGGCATTCGGAAAGGCCATCTTGCCGTTCGGCGCCACGCCGCCGACGTGATCGGCGTGCAGATGGGTCAGATAGATCTCATCGACCTGCTCGGGCGCGTAACCGGCCGCCCGAAGGTTGTCGACGAGGTGGCCGCAGCAATCGCCGTAGAGGCTGCCCGCGCCACTGTCGACCAAGATGAGTTTCGATCCCGTGTTGATCAGGAACGCGTTGATCGATCCCGGGACAGGAACGGCAAGATTGCTTTCGGCGAGCAGTGCATCGGCTTCGCCTGGAGAGGACTGATCGAGCGGCACGCTCTGTCCACCAATCGATGATGTCTTCGTGAGCACCTTGTGAACCGGGAACGCATGCGTGCCATCGGACAGCGCGGTGATTTCGAAATTGCCGAGCGTCATACGGTAGAAGCCGGGGGCTTGCGTACCGACTTTAGGTGCCGCGGCGAACGCATATCCGTTCAGCAGCGTCATGGCGAGGATCGAGCAGAAGACGAATAGGGCAAGGTTTAACCCCAGGCCTGCGGCCCTCCACTGCCGGCTGAAGTAGCCAGCGATGAAATCTCGATAGTTCATAGGTTTCTCCTGATTTTGACGAGACGTACTGTTTCATCGCGCTGTGCGGTATCGCGCAGCGTCGCAATCTATTCGGAAGGGACAGATGGAGCCGTGAGACGAGCGGAGTCGGAAACCGAAGCGCCCCGGGCAGCGTGCCAGGCACTGCGGGCGTCGGAACCCGCCCTATTCCCCGGCGCTACTCGTTAGCAACATCGACCTCGGGGCGATCGCCTGCTTCGACATGTTCCCGATGCCACGAGCCGTCCTCGGATTGAAAAAGGATCTCCGCGTTGCGGCCCTCAAGCTGCTGCCGACACGCCGCGCGATGGGCTGCTTCGCGTGCTGCGACATGGCTCGGATAGGTCTCCGACCAGACGTCGTTCAGCCGATAAGCCCAGCCGCCGTCATGCTGGCCAATGTGATATGTCAGGTGCATCGATGCGTTTCCTTTTTCATGGTCATCCCTCTTCGAGAGGCTCAGTTTGCCCAGAGACCGAGCAGTTGCGACAAGCTCTTGTCGAACGACCGCGTGCCTCCGATGTTTTGAAGCCGTTGTAGGGGGAAGCCAGCCTATCCGTATTGTCAGTTTCTCCGTTCCGTGGACGTTTCGCCTGCCGATCTCGGCAGTTGGAGCGGCGGCGTGCGAAGATGTTGCCGCGACCAAACGACTGCATGATTTGCGGCCGTTGGCTGAGGTGCTACTGTCAATCGTCACCTCGACCGAGGTGGGTGACGTCCCCTCCCCCAAGCCTGCGGATAAGCATCCGCCAGACCGGACGCTGTCCGATGCGAACTTAGGCCGATCACAATGCCATCAACCCATCTTAAAGGGCAGACGCGCCCAGCCGACGCCCATGATCGGCGATATTCTTTCCGACAAGCAGCCGCTCCTTTTGGTAGCGACTGAGCGCTTCGGAAAGATCTTCGGAGGCCAGCAACGCTTCTCTCAGCGCAAGCGTGTCACCTGCAGCCTTGGAGACGCCCATTGCCGTGTGCGGCCGAACGACAAAGGCGGCATCGCCGATCAAGGCCGTATGCGCGGATGCGATTTTTGCCGCTTCAAAATCGAAGATCCCCTGGATGGAAGGCTGAGGCTCGGCTTCGATCGCCTTTACGAATGGGGGCGGCAGCATCGCGGCGGCATCCGCTCGGAGCGTCTGTAGCCGCTCCTCCGACAATGCGCCTCGCGGCAGGGAATAGTCGAATGATCTGCCGTCGGCGTCGATGAATAGCGTCTGCAGTTCGCCCGGTGCGACAGGACGGTACCAGACCCAGTTATACCGGCGCTCACCGGGGCCGGTTTCACCGTGCGGGCCGGGAACGAGATAGCCGAGGATATGGATCCCGCTTGTCACGTAAAAGGCGAAGCGATCCAGCAGGATCGCAGCTTCCTGCGGCAATGCCGTCTCCGGAATAAGGCCGCGCCAAGCCACGTAGCCGGCAAAGCGGTTCGACGTATCCTCGTTAAGCAGAGGACGAACGACCGAGCCGAGACCGTCCGCGCCAATAACGAGATCAGCATTTTCCCGCCGGCCATCGGCTAACAGGAGCTGAGCGCTTTCGGGGCCTTCGATCACTTGGACGACGGGTTGCCCAATGTGATAGCTCCCGGCCGCCATATAAGACGCAACGGTTGAATAGAGAAAATCCCAGGAAATCTGGGTCTGCGGCGTCCGGAACGTCTCGCCAACACTTCCATCCCGGTTGAGGAAGATCCGTTCATGGGCGACCACGCCGACACGAGCGACATGTTCGCAACCGATGGCGCGCAGGATCCTGAAGAGGTCGTGCTGTCCGACAAGGCCTGCTCCCCGCCCGGCCAAGCCGGACGAAGAGCGTTCGTAGATTTTCACGTCGTGGCCGTCGCGCTGGAGAAGAATGCCGGCAAAGAGGCCTGCAAGCGATCCTCCGACGATCCGAATACGCAGCCGCTTCATGGCGATCTCCTATCGAGCCCGGGTAGGCGTGGTCGAACGGGCGCGGTGTTCAGCCGCACGAATGGCCAGGGCGACCACCGCAAGCAGGGCGCCGAGAGCGCTGACGCCAATCCAGCCGCCATAACCCCAGGCCGCTGTCGCCAGCGCCGCGCCGACCGCGCCACCGAGGAACATCGAGGTCATGAAGATGGTATTCAGTCGGCTGCGAGCCTCGGCATCAAGCGCGTAGACGATATGTTGGTTCGATACGAGTGCGCTCTGGATGCCGAAATCAAGAATAACGACACCGATGATAAGAGCGATGAGCGAGGCCCAAAGACCGAAGATCACCCAGGCGATCAGCGTCAGCAAAGCGCCCATCCAGACGACGAAATGCGGTCCACGACGGTCGGCGATCTTGCCGGCAAGCGGTGCGGCAAAGATGCCAGCCGCACCGACGATGCCGAAGAGGCCGGCGACGTCGGCGCCGAGATTGAAGCGCGGCGTCCGCAGATAGAGCGCCAGGATCGTCCAGAAAGCCGTGAACGAACCGAAAAGCGCGGCCTGCATCAACGCGGCCGTCCGAAGCGCGCGTTCCCGCTTCCACAGATGGGCGAGCGACTTGATGGCGTTATGATAAGCCATTCGGGAGGTCGGCCGATGATGAGGCAGAGCGAAGTACATCAGAACCGCCGCGGCGAGCGCCAGCGGCACGCCAATCCAGAACATCTCGCGCCATCCCGCATGCTCGCCGACGAAGCCGGACAGCGTTCTGCTGAACAGGATCCCGGACAGCACGCCGGCCATGACCGTGCCGATTGTTGAGCCGCGCTTCTCGGGCGATGCGAGTGAGGCAGCAAAAGGAACGATCTGCTGAGCGACCGTGGAGCTGGCACCGACGACGAACGAGGCCAGCACGAGCGACCAGGCGGTGGGCGCGATAGCCGCGAGCGCAAGCGCGACCGAGAGAACGATGAACTGGCCAACGATCAGCTTGCGCCGATGCACGAGATCGCCGAGCGGAAGCAGGAAGAAAAGGCCGAGTGCATAGCCGAGCTGCGTCGCCGTCGGGATAAAGCCCGTTATCGGCTGGTGCTCAAATTCGTTCTCGATGATCCCGAGCATCGGCTGATTGTAATAGATATTCGCCACGGCGATGCCACTGGCCGCCGCCATGGCAAATAAAGCCGGCTTCGAAAGCTCTTTCGAGCTCGCCGGCCGATGTTGACTGAACGTGTCCATGATCCTTGCCTTTCTGGCTGAAAAGATATGCTGTTATCTAGCTTTTTATCGGAAAGCGTTTTAGCCATCTTGGACGATTGGCCTGTATAACGGATATCGATAGAATGGAGATCGGTGAGGCTGAAAACGGCAAGCCGGCGACAGGAGATGTTGTAACGACACCCCCTGTCGCGCAGCCGAGGACCATGAGACGAATTGCGATTGTGCTTCTGGCTGCGGGGGCATCGAGCCGCCTCGGCAGCGAGGGCCATCATAAACTCCTGGCAACCTTTGATGGCGTCCCGCTTGTCAGACGGATCGCAGAGCGCGCTGCATCGAGTATCGCCGATACGGTTGTAGTCGTCACGGGTGCAAGGGGCGAAGATGTCGCCATCGCAATCGACGGGCTCAGTCTCAGGCTAGTCGTCAACGCCGAATACAGGTCGGGAATGGCAAGTTCGCTGAGCGCAGGTCTCAGGGCGCTCGCAATTACAGAATATGATGGCGTCCTGGTGCTGTTGGCCGACATGCCGAGGATCGAAACAGACCATATCAATCGGCTGATCGCCGCTTTCCGAGCAAGCCCTGTATCTTCGGTCGTGCGCTCCGTCCACAATGCTCAGCCGGGCAATCCAGTGATCCTTCCGCGGGCGCTTTTCGAGCGCGTTCAGGCGCTTGAGGGAGATGTCGGCGCAAGACGGCTGATCAAGGCATCGGGATGGCCGATCATCGACGTCGAAATCGGTGAGGCCGCGTCAATCGACGTGGACACGCAAGAAGACCTCCTCGCTGCAGGAGGTCGCCTCCATCGCTAGCGGATATAGGGATTGGATTACAAGGGCCTGTTTGGGTAGTAAGAATATCGGAAACTGATGCAATGAATACAGAAGATGTTCTTGTGTTTACCTCAGCCGCCGCAGCCGGAAGCCTCGCTGGCGCGGCGCGGCGCCTGGGCATCCCGGCGATGGCCGTGACGCGGCGCCTAGCATCCCTGGAGGCGGGGCTCGGCGTGCGGCTGCTTCATCGAACGACTCGTTCGCTGTCATTGACGCCCGAGGGAGAGACCTTCCTCCCCTATGCGCAGGCTCTAATCGAGAACGAGGCGGCAGCAATCGCCCGACTCAACTCGGAAAGCCCGGGCGCTTCCGGCTTGTTGCGGGTTTCCGTGCCGATCTCCTTCGGGCTGAAGTTCATCATGCCGATGGTTCCGCCTCTTCTGCAGCAAAACCCAGAACTGCGCATCGCGGTCGATCTGAGCGACGGACTACCCGATCTGGTTGCCACAGGCACCGACCTTGCCATCCGCATCGCCCGATTACGCGACAACAGTCTCATCGCCCGCAAACTCGCGGACAATCCCCGCTCTGTGGTCGCAAGTGCCGATTATGTCGCTCGACGTGGCAGGCCGGAAAATGTCGAGGATCTATCACAGCATGACTGCCTGGCGCTCGGCAGCGCGACACATTGGTCATTCGTCACGCCAGCGGGCGAGCGGCACGTTCGCCTGGACGGACGATTTTCCTGCAGTAGCATTGCCGGTTGCCACGCTGCTTGCGTGGCTGGCGGCGGTGTCGCCCTGCTCTCGAAATGGTATGTCGAGGACGACATCAAGGCCGGGCGGCTGGTCGAGATCAGGTTCCCCGATGCCGCTCCCGAGCAGATCGCGATCTGGGCGGTGTATCCAACGACGCAGTTCGTCCTACCCAAGGTTCGCGTTTTCATCTCCGCTCTTCAACGGCATCTGGCGCAGGCCGGGGTGACTGGATCAAGCGAATGAGGTGAATGCGGGCTGAGGAGCCGTCATCCGTGCTCCGTTCAAAGAGTGACGATCGCTGCCCTCACCCGCTCCGGCGTCATGGGCATATCCCGGAACCTCACCCCTGTCGCGTCGGCCAGCGCATTGGCGAGTGCTGCCGAGGTCGGCCCCTGCCCACATTCGGCAACGCCGAGAAACGGCTGGCCGGGTTGCTCCTCGACGATCACATCGATCTTCTCCGGAATGTCGAGGAAGCGCAGGATCGGGTACGCGCTCCAGTCGAAGCTAGTGCGGATCGTCTCATCGTTCGTGACCTCCTCGCGCGTGCACCAACTGAGCGATTGAATGATCGCACCCTCGATCTGGTTCTGAACGCCGTTCGGACTGACCACTTCGCCACAGTCAGCGGCGGCTTGAACTCGGTGGACGGTGATGCGCCCTGTATTCTGGTCGACGCTGATCTCCAGGCAAACGGCGCAATAGGCGCCGAGGTTCTTATAGCGTGCAAAGCCCATGCCGAACCCATGGGAAGGACCTCTCTTCTGACGCCTGCGCCAGCCGAACGCATCGGTCGCCGTTTGCATGACCTGGCGCGCCCGGAGGTCAGCCATATGATTCAGTCGAAGATCGAGCGGATCGATATTGCCGGCAAGTGCCAGCTCGTCGAACATGCTTTCGATCGAGAAGACGTTGAGGTGTGCTCCGAGCGAACGCAATGCCGAGACCCTGATCGGCATGTCCTTGATGAAGTGATAGAGGACATTCATGTTCGGCAGGTCGTAGAGCGGATTGGAATTGCGGCTTCCGTCTCCTTCCGGCATCGGGATCTCCTTGCCTTCGGGCTGCGGAAAGCCGGGAACGATCTGGTTGCCGACAAGAACACCGCCGGCGCCGACCGGTCGATTGTTATGCGGGTTGCTCCAGACATCGTATTTCCAAGCCACAATGCGGTTGGAGGCATCAAGACCGGCTTCGACCTCGGTGACCATGCCCGGACCGAGCGGCTCCCAACCGAACTCCTGTTCTCGCATCCACTGCAATCGCACCGGTCGGCCGGGAACCGTCATGGCGATATAGGCAGCCTCGGCGGCGACGTCATCCGCGCCATTCTGGCCATAGCAGCCGGAGCCTTCGACGTGGATCGCGCGGATTTTCTCAATGGGCCGGCCGAGCAGTTCGGCCGCGACGCGGCGCACGTCATAGGTCCCCTGGCTATGGGTCCAGATGGTCAAGAGATCGTCCTCGAGTAGGGCGATTGCGCAGGAGGGGCCGATCGAGCCGTGACTGATCCATCGACGCGTGTAGCGCGCCGACAGCGTCTTGAGGGGCACAGCGGTGGGATGGGCGACATCGAGAATAACGATGTCGCGGGCCGGAAGTGCCTTCAGCGTGTCCGTAACGCTGCCGGTCGGAAACGGCGCCCCTGCCGGCTCGTAGTCGGATGCCTGGAGCCTGCGCATCAGTTTGATCGCGTCCCATTCCTTCTCGGCGACGATGGCCGCGAAATCGCCGTTCTGCACAAACTTGACCACCTTCGGCATCGCCTCGATCTCGGCTGCCGGTGGCAGCTTCAGCCGCGTCCTCTCGCTTGGGCCGCGCAGCAGACGGGCATGCAGCATGCCGGGCAAGCGCATATCGTGAAGGAAAGCCTGTCCGCCGGTCGTCTTGGCGGGAATGTCGAGCCGCGGCAGGTTCGCGCCCATCGTCCGGAACTCAGATTTCTTGCGAAGCGGCGCATGAGCAATCGCCTCGATATGCAATGAGAGCGCGGCTGCGACCTCACCATAGGAAACCACCCGGCCATCCGGCACAGCAATTTGTCCATTCCCGATCGTCGAGAGCTTCTCGGGCTCGACCTGTAACTTTTCCGCCGCCTTCCGCAGGAGCACCATCCGTACATTGGCCGCCGCGTTGCGGATTGCCGTTCCACTATCCTGCATTGAATGGCTGCCCGCCGTCAGTCCCTCATCGGGCGTGCGCGCGGTATCGACCGTCACCATCGTGACCGAGGCCGGCGGCAGATCGAGTTCTTCCGCCGCGACCTGCAACAATGCAGTCCTGATGCCCTGGCCGAGCTCGGCCTTACCGGTGAAGACGGTCGCATGGCCCTTTTCATCGAGCTGGATCCACGAATCGAGATAGGGCCAGTTTTTCAGGCTGCCGGGAAGATCGGGAGCGACGGTCGCGGGTCCTGCTCCTCCTTCGCCACCACCGGCGAGCTGGGCGAAGACCGGAGGCGTCAGTGCGAATGCAACGGCTATGCCGCTTGCACTAAGGAAGGAGCGTCTGGTCAGCCCGGGATTTTGAACAGCGTTCATTGCGAGCCTCCCGCCACAGAAACGAGGGAAAGCTCGCGGCTGGCGCGATGCACCGCCCTCAATATTCTGGCGTGCGTTCCGCAACGGCAGAGATTGGGTTGCATGTGCACGCGAATCTCCGCCTCGGTCGGCGACGGGTTCCGATCGAGCAGAGCCTGGGCACGCATGATCATGCCGGCGATGCAATAGCCGCACTGTGCAGCCTGTTCGTCCTGGAAGGCTTTCTGGATGACATTCGGCTTTTCGACCGTGCCGAGCCCCTCGATGGTGCGCACCTTCCGGCCCGCAAGCAGGCCAATGGGCGTCAGACAGGAGAAGATAGGCTTGCCATCGACATGCACGGTGCAGGCGCCGCATTGCCCAAGACCGCATCCATATTTGGCACCGCTCAGCTCGAGCTCGTCACGGAGCACGTAGAGAAGCGGCGTATCCGGATCGGCTTCCGCCTCGTGACCTTCACCATTGACGTTGATCGAAATGGTCATTCCGCATTCTCCTTGCGTATATCGCCGACCACGGCTTCCAGGTTTGGCCATGCCGGCTTGTCGGTGAAGCGCGCACGGGCATAAGCGAGCAGGTCGGCAAGCTGGCGGTCAGTCATGGTGTCGGAAAAGGACGGCATATACGCACCTTTTTCCCCTGGCGGCGCGATCCCCTGCAGTAGCGTCTGCACGGCGTTCCTCGGATCATCGGCTCTGAGGTCGGATGCGGATGAAAGAAGCGGCCGACCGTTGACGTTCATCGGCGCACCTGCTGCGTGACAGCCGGAGCAGGCGCCTTCGAAGAGAAGATCGGCCTCTGGATGCGCGGCAGCGGCGGTTGAATGGCTCTCATTCCCCGCCACAACGGCGACTGCGGACGGAGTGGCCTCCCCAGATGGATGCATCCGGGAATCGACGTAGACGGCGATCGCCCTGACATCGGCATCGTTGAGGCGGGAGAGACCTTCGGCGACAGGCCCCATCGGGCCGCCGGCTGCGCTGTGTCCACGATCGGACCCTGTCTTCAGGTAGGCGAAAAGGGAATCCACATTCCAGAGCGCAGCGGAGGGATTCGTTTCGTCGAGGGCGGGCGCGTTCCAGCCCTCTGCAACGCCGCCGGCAAATTCACGCCCCCTCTCCTCGCCGCCGGCGAGATTGCGTGGCGTGTGACAGCCGCCGCAATGGGCAAGTCCATCCACCAGATATTTGCCCCGGTTCCATTCGGCGCTCTCGTTCGCCTGGCGTTCGAACTGTGTCTGCCGTAGGAAAAACAGCTTCCAGCCGGCGAGCAGCGGCCGGAATCCGAGGCCCGGAAGCAACTGGTTATCGGGAGCCTGCTGGGAGACAGGCTGGCGGGTCATCAGAAATGCGTAGATTGCTGCCAGGTCGTCGTCGTTGACATGGGTAAAGTGCTCGTAGGGCAAAGCCGGATAGAGCTGGCTTCCATCCTGGGCGACACCTTGCCTCATGGCGCGGCTGAACGCGGCGAGCGACCAGGTGCCGATGCCCGTCTTCTCGTCAGGGGTGATGTTGTTCGAGAACAGGGTGCCGAACGGTGTCGGCAAAGCGCGCGCGCCAGCGAAAGGCGCGCCATTCGGCGCCGTGTGGCAGACGATGCAATCGCCGACGGTGGCGAGCTGCTCGCCCTTTTCGACGAGACTGCGATCGAAACTCGAAGGGGATGGACGCGCGATTTCGGGAATTGCCGGCTCGTAGGCGATCCCGGCGGCAAGCCCCAGGCCTGCAACGACGGCGATAGATGCGAACGCGGCTCCGATTGCCAGATGTCGCTTCGAAAGTTTCATGTGGAGTGCTTCGCTTTTGTAAACGTTGCGTTTATCTCGCGCGTCGGCCTCGGATGCGTCTTGTCGCGACGACCGGCTTTTTGGATAAATCGACTGACACTCAAGGCTTTCGCCTATCTAAAGACAGCAAGGCGAACCTTGCGGTTCGCCTTGCTTCGTATCCACAGGAAGAGTCAGTGCGTCCCTGCCTTGCGCGCCTTGCGGCCGGCGACGGCGCTTCTGACTGCATCGAGAAGGAGCGTCCCCAATGCCAGCGTTGCGACCGTCGCCACCCCGATATCCACTGCGGACGAAAGGCTCGCCCATGTCGCGATCTTGCCCAGCAACAGTGCCACGACGGCCTGGGCCAGGTAAGCGACGAGGAACAGCGCCGAGAGCGTGGCGCCTCTGTGCGTCACGGGTGCTGTGGCATTGATCAGCGAAAGTCCCCCGAGGAGGAGCAGGCTGTAGGCCATTCCGCTGCCGATCTGGGCAACGGTATAGAAGACAAGCGAGTGAAGAACCGCGGCAAGCGCCAGCAACCCGGAGGAAACAATGGCGATGGCACTGCCCGCGAGCATGATCCTGCTCGGCTTGGCGCCTCGTGCCGGCACGGTGGCGATGGCGGAAGAAATCGCGAAGAGCGCGATGGTGGCGCCATTGACGAGAGCGTTTTGGGAGGCAATGACGTCCCGCGCCACCTGCGCACCAAGAGAAAGCGTCATAGCGCCGAGCACATATGAGGCCGTTACCGCTGCAGTCGCCGTCACGAAAGTCGCAAACAGCCCATTGGGAATGGCGGGAACCCTTGGCCGCCAACGGCCGGCCGGCCGTGACGCCGTATGGTTCGGGAGCATCCAGGTCGCAACGATAAGCGCTGCGAGGACGGCGACCAGAACGGCGAAGTTCAATCGCGTCGGCAACGGCGCATATTCGATCAGCGCACCGCCGACAAGGGCCGCGCCGATCATGCCGAAGGCCTGGGCGGCGGCCGTCGCACTCGCCGCCTGTGCCGTCCGGCCCGGCGCGCTGAACTCGACCACGGCAGCGGCCGATGGCCCGGCAGCTAAACCGACGCCAACACCCATGAAGGCCCTGCCGATGAATATCCAATCCACATCGGGCGCGAGCGCGAAGATCAGCGTGCCGGCGAGTGAAGCCGCAAGACCGAGCAGCATCGCTTCCCTTCGCCCGATATAATCGGACACATTGCCGAAAGCCACGAGCATGAGGACGACGAAGACCGGATAGATGGCGAAGATCGCCGTCGTCGTGAATGTCGTCAGATGCCATTCCTGCGCATAGAGCGGATAGGTCAGCGCCGGAGCGGCGCTGGTCCAGATGGTATGGGCGACGACCGCTGTGGCCGTCAGGAAGCTCGCTTGTCTTCCGAAAACCTTGCGGCTCATGACTGGGCCTCCGTCACAGGGCGCAGCCTGAAGCTATCGCCCTCCTTGCGGACGGTCCCGACGCCGGGATAGGCCCAGTGATAGCCAAGCAGCACGGCGTTTTCCCGCAAGGCCTGCTCGATCAGTGCGCGACGCGTCGTCCTTGCGAGCGCTGGATCCATGTCGAAGCCGAAGCTCCAATCGGGCCGCTCGAAGGAAACGATGTGGCTGGCGGTGGCGTCGACGGTGATGATCAACGGGACATCACCATCGACGACAATCGAGATATGGCCTGCCGTGTGCCCAGGTGTCGAAAGGATCCTGAGGCCGGGAATGACCTCGTCTCCGTCTTCGACGAAGGTCACCCGATCGGCGATTGCCTGCAGATCGCGCCGGGCACCGGCCACAAACGGTTGGACCGCCTCAGGCAAGGCATCTGCCTTTTCACCCATCCAGAAGTCCCACTCCGCGGGGGTGATATAATAGCGCGCATTCGGAAAACGCTGCGAACCATCGTCGCGCAGCATACCCCAGATATGATCGGGGTGGGCGTGCGAGATGATGATCTTCGTCACATCGCCCGCCTTGACGCCGACGGCGTTGAGGTTCGTTTCGAGTTGCCCTTCGCTCGGTTGGAAACGGGCGCCCGCGCCGACATCAACGAGAATGACGTCATTGGAGGTGACAATGAGCGGAATATTGGATTGGGCATCGGCAATGTTGTCGGCGCCGTCCATCCGGGCGACAACGTCAGCGCGCTGGTTGTCGGAGGCTTCAGGGGCGAAGATTTCGCCGGCGAGCGCGATCGGGCCGTCGGAGAGCACCGTGATATCAAAAAGACCATGTTTGAAGGCGTGGAAAGCAACTGGCTTGTTCATGTGCCGAACTCCTGTGTTTCGATGAACAAGATGTCGGCGAATTCGATTGAGATTGAAATTAGCAACGCGGACGATGCATTGTTCACTATTGATGAACGATAGAACGCCAAATTTCGTTGAAATCGCCAAGACGTGGGTCGAGAGGGGGGTTACCGATAGTCGGTTCCCACCTGGGCCTCCCTATGCAATATCTTTTTGATCCGATTACGCAATTCTTGATTCTCATCGTCGTTCTCGCCGCGGCACATTGGCTGCTGCCCGGGCATAGGCCGGTCCGCTTTGCCATCGATGTTGCGTTCTTCATCGCGTTGACGGCTATCCTGCTGTCGACCGGCGTCGCGCCCTACTCCGCGGCGGTCTCTTCGCCCGACCTGTGGCACCGCTTGTTTTATGGTCTCGCAAAAGCGATCTGGTGGCTCGGCGGGGCGATGATGCTCATCAGCTGCATCAGGCTGTTCCTGATCTTCGAGCACCGTCCGCGCGAAGCACGGTTCGTTCAGGATCTGATTGCCGGGATCATCTATGTCGGGGCTGCCCTTTCCATCGTGGCTTATGTGTTTGGCGTGCCTGTCGGCACGCTGATCGCGACCTCGGGTGTCTTTGCTATCGTCCTCGGTCTCGCGCTGCAAAATACGCTTTCCGATGTCTTTTCCGGATTTGCCCTCAATCTTGGCCGCTCTTACAACGTCGGCAACTGGATCATTCTCGAAAACGGCGTCCAGGGTCGTGTTATCGAGACTAACTGGCGTGCGACCCACCTCTCCAACGCCACGAACGACCTCGTCGTCGTTCCGAACAGCGCGCTCGCAAAATCACAGTTGGTCAATCTCAACAGCCCCGACGAGACCCATGGCATCACCATGTCGATCAAGCTCGTCCCAACGCGGCCGCCGGCGACCATGGCGAGATTACTCGAGACGGTTACGCTGGCGAGCAATCATATCATGCGTGTTCCAGACCCCCTGGTCTCGATCGTCCGCCTCGCGAAGGAGACCATAGAGTTCGAGTTGGCCTTTCGCATTCGCGACATATCCGAGACGACAGTGGCAAAGAATGAAATCTACGATCTGGTATATCGGCACATGCTGGCGGCTGGTATCCCGCTCGCATCTGATGCCCCGTTCAGTGTCACGCCCGCATTCGAGTCTCCAATCGTTCCCGGACAAGAGTCCGAGACGCCACTGCAGCTCATGACGATACTGCCGCTTTTTACTTCCCTCACCGACAGGGAGCGCGAAACGCTCGCGAAAGCTGCTGTCCGGCGCAGCTACGCAAGAGGGGCGGAAATCATCGCCCAAGGAGAGCGCTCGCCGGCATTGATGCTTGTTGAAAGCGGCGTAGTGCAGGTCGTCCGGCAAGAGAACGGTCGGGACGTCGAGCTCAACCGACTTTCGCCTGGTGATATTTTCGGCGAACGCGGCCTCCTGATCGGCGCCGAAGAGCCCGGTCGTATCGTTGCACTGACGCCGGTCATTGCCCGCGAGATCGGAAAAGACCAGCTCTGCGAGATCCTGCAGGAGCGTCCGGTTCTGGCTGAAGATATCGGCGCAACGCTCGTCGACAGGCTCGAACAGGAGAAGCGGCTGCACGGAGACGAAAGCGTGCCCCCGCAACATGCGCAGACATTGGCAAACCGCATCCGCCATATCTTTGATCTGTCGCATTCAACGACAGTGTGACCGAAGAGGAACATATCGGACCGCGTGCGTTTCACGAACGCTGGTCGCCGGTCCACATCGAAATCCACGAAATCAACCGCGGATCGAAGCGCCGGACGCTGGAGCAAGAAGTGAGGCAAATGCCCAGGTGAGCGGCGATGGCTTTTCCATCGTGTCAAATTCCACATGCGCGCCCCTCAAAGGACTGCCATGCCTCGATCGCAAGTGAGGAAACGGACCACTCGGTCGGGCGCTCATCGCGAACCAACCGAAACCTCGGGATCTGCGCTGCCTGCTCCGCGGCCATGACTTGCGATAGGATGGATAGCGCGACGTCGGAAGCAGACTTGGCGCCCGAAACAAGGCCTGCCGGGGCTTTCAAACGGCTCAGCTGCCTTTCGCCGACACCCGTGTTGCGCAGCATAGAAGCGCGCTTTTCCGCCGTTCGCCGGCTTCCCATGGCACCGACGTAGAAGGCATCCGTCGCCAGCGCACCCGCGATCAGCCGTTCCTCCCAATCATGGTCGTGAAAGAGGAAGGCAATCGCGGTTCGTTCGTCGATCGCAATTGTTGGTGCGGAGCGGCTCATCGTCAACGTGGTGATGCGATCTGGCGGAAGGCAGGAATGCTCTGCCGTGGCAAGATCGTTGGTCAGCAGATGAACGTCAAAGCCCGAAAAGGATGCGAGGCGACCAAGCGAAGCGGCCGCAGCCCCTGCCCCGGCGACGACGAGCCGGCGTTGCGGATAATATTCCACCGCTGCAGATTGGGCCGGCGCGTCAGGCAACCCGAGTTCCATGCGCGCCGGAACACGGGCCGAAAGCCTGATGTCGATGGCCGCGAAGGAGGAGGCTTCCTGTGTCACGTCAAAAAAGAGATCGACTGCAGAACCACATGGTAACTGCAGATCAAAATAGCGCGATCCCTTGCCGTAGCGCACGATCCTGTTCTGCCCAACGTGGAGCGTATCGAGCGCTTCCGAGACGATTGCGCGCTCCAGGCAGCCTCCCGATACGTAGCCCGCCCATTCCCCGGTTTCCGCGACCGCCATCTGGGCGCCGAGCGGACGGGGAGAGGAACCATCGATCGACAGTAGCGTAATGATGGCCACCCGACGGCCCTGCGCCGTCTTCTCCGCAGCGAATCCTATGACATAATCATCGAATTTGCAGCGTTCACTGCTGAATGCCTGCATGGGATCCTCCGAGAGCCAAGATGCGCAAGTCGGTGGCGCATCTCCCGGCTGCGGTTGCTCAGGCGTTGGTGTTGCGAAGTATCTCGAAGAGGAACCACACCCGTCGCTCGCCCTCGTCGACTATTACCGTCTTGTGGAACGAGGAGTTTGTTAAGCAGCGATCGCGTGCTTTTCCCTCGCGCGTTGCGCTATACTCTCGGCGAACAGGGGTGTCTCGCCCTTGTTGTGATTGGAAGATGCTTCCGAACGAGCCTTCGCCGCGTCGGCGAAATTGATATGATTTTTCTCGCAATAGGCCAGAAACTCGTCGGTGGCATATGCCCGTACATGGTTCGTGTACTCGCAATGTCCAGCTTCGATCGGCTTGACGCTGAGCTCCCAGATCACCTGCACCGTGGTGCGACCATGGGCTGTCATGACATCCGAGATAGAGACCATCTTGCAATAATTGGGCTCAGCGACCTCGGCGACATAGTGCTGGATCACCAGGCTCCCGCCGATCGTTTCCACATTGATCGACATCCGACGACCATCGTCGGTCCAGGTGGCGCCGGCGGCGATGTGGTCGGGGGAGCAACGCTGATATTCTGCATCGGGCAAGTTGAACAGCCAATCAGCAATATCGACCTTGTCGGCGCCAACATCGATGACATGGCTGTAGCTTGAATCGGACATCTGACGATCAGACATTTTATTCTCCTGCGGGTTCGACATGTGGTGCGTTTTCTTGGTGCGTACCAATCAATCGCCTTCGGGCGTTTCAACATGTGCAACGAGTGCCAGGGCCGCCAGGACGGCAGGGACGACAAAACTCCAGACGGGCGAAAGAATGAACGCCAGCGCCGCGATGGCACAGCCCAAGGCGAAGACGACAACGGCGAGCACCATCCGCTTCAGACGTGAGTAGGCTGCAGCCGTGCTCTCCGAATGCCCGCCCGTGACGATATCGGCAAGGTCGAGCATGATCTGGGTCGTCGTTCCGGTCATCAGGGTCGATGGCGGAGACTTCGCCAGATGAACGCGATGAATGCCGTTCTGCACCGCCATAGCGGCAACAAGGACCATGCCGATCGCGAAGGCCCGGGAACTGTTCGGATCGCCGAAGGGACCGTAAGTCAATGCGATCGCCGCGGCGACCACGAGCAGAATCAGCTTAACGGCGAGAAGAGGACGCAGGACCGGTTGGCCGCTCCGCTGCAGCGCCAGCCCGACGATTCGCGCGGCGAATACGACGACACAGAAGACCGGAAGTGCGAGGAGCTTGGACAGGGTGCCCCCCGTGCCTAGCGCTATCGCTGCGCCCAAGGTCACGAAGTTGCCGGTTACGTGGGCGGTGAACAGCCCTCCGAGCGCCAGGAAGCCGACAGTATCGACATATCCCCCGTTGAAGCTGAGGAGAAGAGGAAGCGGAACGGCTTTCATTAACGGAGCTCCTGGAGACCTCGGTAAAGTGCCCGGGCGCGTCGGGCACTGCTTTCGTGGCGGCCTGCCGCCGGCTTGGAGCTTGGCGGCAGGCGGGACCGTGCTCGTTAGGCCTTGATGAAGGCGAGCAGGTCCGGATTGATGACGTCGGCGTGGACCGTCAACATGCCGTGTGGGTAGCCGTTGTAGACCTTCAGCGTGCCGTTCTTGAGGAGCTTGACGGAAAGCTCGGCGGAATCGGCGATCGGAACGACCTGGTCGTCGTCGCCGTGCAGGACAAGGGTCGGGACCGTAATCTTCTTGAGATCCTCAGTCTGATCGGTTTCGGAGAAGGCCTTGATGCCGTCATAGTGGGCCTTGGCGCTGCCCATCATGCCCTGGCGCCACCAATTCTGGATCACGCCCTGATAGACAGTCGCGCCCTCACGATTAAAGCCATAGAACGGGCCGGTGGGGAAGTCGACGAAGAGCTGCGCACGGTTGTCGGCGACCGCCTTGCGGATGCCGTCGAAGACTTCCATCGGCAGACCGCCTGGATTGGTTTCCGTCTTCAGCATCAGCGGGGGAACGGCGCTGACCAGAACCGCCTTGGCGACGCGGCCCTGGGGCTGGCCGAACTTGGCGACGTATCGAGCGACTTCGCCGCCGCCGGTCGAGTGGCCGATATGGACGGCGTTCTTGAGGTTCAGGTGTTCGAAAACCGCGGATGCATCGGCTGCATAATGATCCATGTCGTGACCGTCGCTGACCTGCGAGGAGCGGCCGTGACCACGGCGATCATGAGCGACGACGCGATAACCGTGCTGAACGAAGAACAGCATCTGCGCGTCCCAATCGTCCGAAGACAACGGCCAGCCATGATGGAAAACGATCGGCTGGGCGTCCTTCGGACCCCAATCCTTGTAAAAGATCTGTACGCCGTCTTTGGTTTCGACGAAGCCGGTGGTCATGGGCGGTATTCCTTCAATCTTTGTCGGGGTGGTAGTGGAAGAGGCAAGAGATGGCATTGCTATCGCAGCGGAAAGGGTTGCGCCGGCCAGCAATGTTTGTCTGCGGGAAAACATGATCTCGATCGGGTTGTCAGACATCTTAGTAACCTTTGGGGTGGACGTTGATTTCATAGCCTGTGAAGGGCTGGCACCTCTTGTCCGATACTCGTCCTATTTGGACAAAGCTTGGGTTACGCCGGCCCGCGCCCGCAAGCCGGTCACCAGACGAAGTTCAATTGAGCTCCAAGGTAATTGCCGTCATGGCCGCCGGCATTGCGAATGGCATCGCCGACCTCATAGTGAACGGCCTCGACGGCGCCTGTCAGATTTACGCTGAAGGCGTAGTCGAGTCTGACCTGCCCGTAAGCCCCGGACCACGCGCCGCCGCGACCCGCCGTTCCTGCGAGAGCCTGATTGGGCTGGACGTAAATCGCGTCCGCTGTTGTTTGCCGCCACTGGAGACCGACCGCCGCCATAAGCGTCATCTTATCCGTCGGCTTCACTGTGATCGAAGGTTTGAGGTGTATGAGGTTTGCATAGCCGGTGTAGCCGGCGAGCGTAAAATAATAGCCGTTTGGAAAGAGAGGATTGAAGGTTCCGACAGTGCCGTCGCCGGCATTGCGGTCTCCTGAAGCCATATCGAACTGCAGGCCCAGCCGAGGAGTCCAGGATGAATCGTCGAAAGTGTAGCCGGCGCGCGCACCGATCGCCCAGGCACGGATATCCTTGTCGCCGACGGAACCTAGCTGCCCCATCCCCTCGATATCCCAATCGAGGCCATTCGAATTGCCGGCGAACCGAGTATCGAAGATATGCCGGTTTTCGTCTCCCGATCCGTCCAGATAATGCGCTTCATGTTTCTGATAGAGCGAGTAGTAGGCAGAAAGTTCGTTGGCTCCCAGGACCTGCCGTTCCACGCGCAAAGTGCTGAAGCGGAAGTCTCCATTCGAGGTATCGTCGAACGCCTCGTTATTGCTATATTGGACTGGCTGGCTGGCGAAACCGATGAAGCGCCACGGGCCCGTTTCCCAATCTGCCCACACTGCATCAAAGGACTGTCGCACATTCGGCCCGTCGCGTGAGGAGACGAATCGCTGCAGGTCGAAAGCAAAATCCTGCCGACCGATGCGCGCCTTGAAAGTCCCTGCATCGAAATCATGTGAGTAAGAGACGAACGCCAGCCGCAGATCCACCTTGTCGGCATCCGTTGGGCCGACCGATCTTTTCCAGAATGCTCGATCATCTTCGAACTGGGTGAATATCTGCCAGTCTTCGAAGAGATGCAGATCGATGTGGAACTGAGCCCGCTGAATCAAATAGCTATCGCCCTCGACACCGCCGATTCCGAAGCCCGGAGTGTGGTTGGTCTCGAATCGCTCGCGGAGGTTCGCCCCGAATGACACGTAAGTACCGGGATCGGAAATGGACAGCGGGACATATTTCAGGCCATCGAGCGGCTGCGTTCTGAGCGCTGGATCGGCCAAAGCAGACCAATCCTCTTGCCAGCGGTTGCTCTTGATCGCCGGCCTCTTGGCAGGTGCCGACATGTCGGCAGCACTTGCCGCCGTCGCCGACAGAGTCAGCAGGACGGCGGTTGAAACAAGGTAACGTTCGATCATCATTTATGCTTCCCATCAGGGCCGAGCGGCCGCGCTCGACGCGGCCGCAGTATCGTCGTCAGGGCTTGGCACCGGAATGAATCTCCGCAACATAACCGCCCGGAAACTCCACCATGGCGGCTCGACGGTCGCCTGATTGATAGGGTTCGACGAGGATCTTCGCGCCGTTGTCCTTCGCCTTCTGAAGAGTGCCCTCGAGATCGACGACCTCATAGCCGGTCATTTCATGCCCGTAGGGGACGGGCAGGTGCCCATCAGTGACAAGGACGGTTATCTTTCCGAAGACGGATTCGATGCGGATACGGCGGAATGTATCGTCCGGACGGCCGATCTCGACTCCCGGCGCCTTTTTTTCGTCGGAGACCACCGTGCCCTTCGAGAAGGCAACGAAATCCTTGACGAAAGCGGATGCGGCGTCGGGAGAGACATAGACACGGTTTTCCGGCACGGTCTCGAAGGCGGCGTAGTTCGGCTTGGTCGAGTGCCAGTAAAGCTGCATGTTTACCCCGCCCGGCCACTGGATGACGGCGTCACGGCCGATCGGATCGGGAAAGCTCTGGACGATGATGCTGGCACCGGCGGCACGGGCTGCGGCAATCGCCTTGTCCATGTCGGTCACCAGATAACCTGTCCGCTCAAAGCCGAAGGGATAGGGGATCGGCGTCTTGAAGCCGAAAAGGGATACCGTGCCGACTGGAGTCTGCAGGAGCTGCGATGTCGTGCTGCTCGGCGTCGGCGTCACGGTCGCGACGACTTGCTTGGTGCTGGTTCCGCCGAAGGTCGCAAGGAAACTCTGGGCGAAGGCATCCACCTTGTCGGGATCCACATAGACATGCGTCGTGTCGTATTGCGCACCGACACCGAATTGAGATTGAGCAGCGCGGGCGGCGGCAGGGCTCGGCGCGAGCGGCAGGGCTGCGAGTACGGCAAGCAACCCGATAGTACGGAGTGAGCGGGATATCATATCGTCAAACCTTCGTTTTCAAGACAAAACGGGAATTCAGATCGAGCCAGGCGACGAGCAGGAAGCCGCCGACGAGGCCCAGGTGTTCGAAAAAGGAGTTGGCGGCCATGAAGCGTTCCTGCCCTGCCGGCAGTTCCCAGAAACGCAGCGCCAGGAAAGTGGCAATCAGGGTGAAGCCGGCGAGACCGAGCGCTGCCAGCCAACGGAAGAAGCCGGTGAGGATCATCGCCGACGCCGCCAGTTCGAAGACGATCACGACGACGGCAAAGGGAGCAGCCGGCGACAACCCAAAATGCTGCATCTCCGCGATGGCGGCGGGAAAGTCCGTCAGCTTGCTGACGGGCCCCTGGATATAGGCGGCGCAGAGGCCGAGATAGGCGATGAAGCGCATGGGTGCGCCTGCAAACAGCGGCCGCACGAGACCGGAAAGACGTGTTTCGACAGCAGAGGTCATGACGCTATCTCCCTTCAGACGGCCCAGCAGGCGCAGCCGAGCGCACCCCAGAAGCTCTTGAGATCGGAGACCGGTGCCTTCGAACCCCAGGCATTGGCGTGGGCATGGCCGTGGACATTGCAATCATTGGCGCAGCCGCAGGCGGAAATCAGGTGGCGGTGCAACGAGTTCTTGCCGGCGCCCTCAGGCTCACCCCAGGCGGCATATCCACCGAAGGCGCGTACCGGCGACCAGTCGGGCATGGCGGGCGGAACCGGGTTATCATCAAGCTCGGCGAAGTGGCCCGCGCCATAGACGATCTTGCCGCCGACCATGGTCAGCTCCGACGTAAGGAAGGATATTTCCTCTTCGGCGCAGGCAAAGAAATCCTTGTCCGGCACGATGAGATCGGCGAACTGGCCTTTCTCGATGCGGCCCTTCTTGCCTTCCTCGTTGGAGAACCAGGTGACGTTTTCGGTCCACATGCGCAGCGCCGTTTCGCGGTCCAGGCAGTTCCGGCGCGGATAGATCGCCATGCCGCCGACGGTGCGGCCCGTGATCATCCAGGAGAGCGACACCCAGGGATTATAGGAGGCAACGCGGGTGGCATCGGTGCCGGCGGAAACCTTGACGCCTTTTTCCAGCATGCGGGCGACGGGTGGGGTGGCCTCGGCAGCCCCCACGCCGTAGCGCTCGACGAAATATTCGCCCTGATAGGCCATGCGGTGCTGCACGGCGATGCCGCCGCCGAGTGCGGCGATACGGTCGATCGACTGTTCGGAAATCGTCTCTGCATGGTCGAAGAACCAGTTGAGGCCTTCGAGCGGGATATCCTGATTGACTTTCTCGAAGACGTCGAGCGCGCGGCTGATCGTCTCGTCATAGGTGGCGTGCAGGCGCCAGGGCCAGCGGTTTTCGGCGAGTACGCGCACGACCTCTTCCAGCTCGCCTTCCATTTCCGGCGGCATATCGGGGCGCGGCTGGCGGAAATCCTCGAAATCGGCAGCGGAAAAGACCAGCATTTCGCCGGCGCCGTTATGGCGGAAGTAATCTGTGCCCTGCTTGTATTTCACCGAAGCCGTCCAGTTCAGGAAGTCTTCCTTCTCCTGCTTGGGCTTCTGGGTGAAGAGATTATAGGCGAGGCGGACGGTCATCTGGCCGTCATCGGCAAGCTTCTGGATGACGGCATAGTCATCTGGATAGTTCTGGAAGCCGCCGCCGGCATCGATGACGCCTGTTACGCCGAGGCGGTTCAGCTCGCGCATGAAGTGGCGGGTGGAATTGACCTGATAGTCGAAGGGCAGTTTCGGACCCTTGGCGAGCGTCGAATAGAGAATACCGGCATTCGGTTTGGCAAGCAGCAGGCCGGTCGGGTTGCCTTGGGCATCGCGGGTGATCTCGCCACCGGGCGGGTTTGGCGTGTCCTTGGTATAGCCGACGGCGCGAAGGGCTGCGCCATTCAGCAGGGCACGATCATAGAGATGCAGGATGAAGACCGGGGTGTCGGGCGCAACCGCGTTGATCTCGTCGATGGTCGGCAGGCGCTTCTCGGTGAACTGATGCTCGGTGAAACCGCCGACGATTCGCACCCATTGCGGTGCAGGTGTGATCGCCACCTGGCGCTTCAGCATGTTCATCGCGTCTGCGAGCGAGCGCACGCCATCCCAGCGCAGCTCCATGTTGAAGTTCAGACCGCCCCTGACGACGTGCGTGTGGTTATCGATGAGGCCGGGAAGGACACGTTTGCCCTTGAGATCGACCACCTTGGTGTCCGGCCCCTTGAGCGCCATGAGATGTCGGCGGGATTTGTGCCCTTGGGCAAATGGCCGAACATGTGTGGCTTGATCTGATGCAGCCACGAGACTGCGGCCGGCTCTTTGTTGATAATCGTCTTGGCGAAGGGAATGATCTGTTCGCCGACAAGGATGCCCAGCAGACCGACAAGCGCGATCACAGGAGGAGCCGGCGAACGAACGTTCAGGAGGCTGTAGACAATGCCAACGAGAAGGCCGGCGCCGAGGGAGAGGAGATAGATTTTCATTTGAGGCCTCGATTTATTTCGGCATGCAGCAACGGGGAAGCGGCGATGAAGCCGCTCCCTCGAGAGAACTCACTTGGTCGGGTTCGGGCCAATGCGCTTGCCATGCGTGACGCGCTCGGGTGCCTTGTGGACATGGGTATAGGCGTAGTCGACGCCCATGCCGTAAGCGCCGGAATGTTCCTTCACGATGGTGGTGACGGCCTCATAGGTTTCGCGGCGGGCCCAGTCGCGCTGCCATTCCAGCAGCACCTGCTGCCAGGTGACGGGAACGCAGCCAGCCTGGACCATGCGGTCCATGGCGTATTTGTGGGCATCGGCGGATGTGCCGCCCGAGGCATCGGCGACCATGTAGATCTCGTAATCGGTGTCGTGCATGCAGGAGAGTGCAAAGGTGGTGTTGCAGACTTCGGTCCAGAGGCCTGACACGACGACCTTCTTGCGGCCGTTGGCGGCGTTCTTCGCTAGCGCGTCGCGAACGTTCTGATCGTCCCAGGAGTTCATCGAGGAGCGTTCGAGAATTGTGTTTTCGGGGAAGACAGCGAGCAGTTCCGGATAGGTGTGGCCCGAGAAGGCTTCGGTCTCGACCGTGGTGATGGTGGTCGGCACCTTGAAGGTTTTGGCAGCCTTGGCGAGGCCGACGACGTTGTTCTTCAGCGTCTGGCGGTCGATGGACTGGACACCGAAGGCCATCTGCGGCTGCTGGTCGATGAAGATCAGCTGGCTGTTCTGCGGCGTGAGGACTTCAAGATATCTGGACATTGGTCGTTCTCCCTGGTCATGAGGCCTTAAAGGCAAGAAACGTGTTGCCGACATGCGTCCATGGAGGGCGTCGGTCGGCATCGCTTCCCCGCAAGAGCGAGGCCGCGTATTGCCGCGAACCTACTTGGCAAAAACCAATTCCGATTGTTTGTTCTCACCCTCTTTTGTCGAAAATTGCCCTGACCTGCAGGGCCGTGTTGAGGCTTCGGAAAACCGAAAACGGGAGGCCGAAAAAGAAGGCCGATAAAATTCTTGTACTCCGCTGTCGGGACGGGCACGGCTCACACGTCTTAGCCATGAACGGAGACCAACAGACCAAAGGAGGACGTTTCATGGTCAAGGTCATTTCACATCTCTGGTTTGCAGAAAGCGCTCGCGAGGCGGTCGAATTCTATGTCTCGCTGGTGCCCAATTCCGCTATCGGCGAGATCACCACCGTGCCGGCGGAAACACCGAGCGGCCCTCCGGGCAGCGTCGAGATCGTCCAGTTTACGCTCGGCGGCCAGAATTTCGTCGCCATGCGGGCCGGGCCGTTCGAACCGTTCAACCATGCCTACTCCGTGCAGGTCATCTGCGAAGATCAGGCGGAGGTCGACCGCATCTGGGATGGCTTCCTTGCCAACGGGGGCACGGCAGAACAATGCGGCTGGCTCAGGGATCGCTGGGGTCTTTCCTGGCAGATCGTGCCCAAGGCGCTGACCGAGATGATGAGCGGTACGCGCAAGGGTAATGCCAGGAAGATGACCGAGGCGATGCTGCAGATGGTCAAGCTCGACATCGCCACGCTTGAAAAGGCGTTTCAGGAAGCCGCCTGATCTTTCGGGAAACGGTATGACGGACGGCAGTCTCGGGAAGGAGGCTGCCGTTTCGATTCCGTCAGTGGTTTTTGAGGGGAAATCATGTAATTGTGATGGCGGGGGCAATTCGAAAACGGGGGTGATTGAATTGGCGTCTCGGCCAAAGATTTCATTGCTTCAAGCCGGTGCGGTCTCGATCGTGCGCATGCGCAGCAATAGCGTCGACCATGACGAAAGCGGGCCGATTCCCCAGGCGGAGGCTTTCAGCGTCATCGCCCAGTTGAAACCTTTCGACAATCATCGCCTCTGGCGCAGCGGCAAGCTCGTCCATGACGGCGGCCATCCGGCAGGCGCGCTGGCGATCACCGATCTTGGGGAAGAATGGCGCTGCCATCATCGCTCCTCCTTCGACAATATGCGCTTCAATATATCCCGGCAGGGGCTTTCCGATTTCAGCTACGAGGCAGGACGCTCGGGGTTTGACGGGCTCGATTGCGGGCAGGGGCAGCTCGATCCTGTTGTGCAGGGGCTTGCCATGGCGCTGCTGCCGGCACTCAGCCAGCCGGCATATGCGAGCGCGCTCTTCATCGATCACATTCTCCTGGCGCTGCAGGCGCACCTGGTGACGCGTTACGGCAAGGTCAATCTGCCTGCAGAGCGTAGCGGCGGACTTTCAGGGCGCCAGCTCAACATGGCGACGGCGTTCCTCGCATCGCTGACGGCGCGGGAGGCGACGATATCGGATGTCGCGGCGCAATGCGGGCTTTCGACCAGCTATTTCATCCGCGCCTTCAAGAAATCGACGGGCCGCACGCCGCATCGCTGGCTGATGGAATATCGGGCGGAGAAGGCGCGGCAGATGCTGCTGGGCACGGCTTCCATCGCCGAGATCGCCGTCGCCTGCGGCTTTGCCGACCAGAGCCATCTCACGCGTATCTTCACCGCACTCAACGGAGTTTCGCCCGGAACATGGCGGCGGGAGCGGCGTATTTAGCTTCGCTCAAGTAAAAGTGACTGGACGGGTTATTTTCAAAACTTGCTGACATTACAAATCCGTAATGACGGGTGGTTACGCTTGCTGCTGGCCGGGGGAAGGTGCGATATTGTCGCATCAGGCGGGACTTGTCGTCCCGTACGCCTCTTTCGACCGACCCTGGACGTAACCTCGAGTCCCTCCGGAGACGTGAATGCCCTTTTGGAAGCAATTTGCATTTTGCATCGTCGTCATTTTGGCCGGCTTTGCCGCCTGGGTTTACTTTGTGCCCGGCGCCGGCGAGACGATGCGCAATGCCGGTATTCCTGACAATATCGTCTCCGTGATCGCACCCAAAGGCGAGGAAGCAGCCGATGCCGGCGCTCAGGCACAGGGTGGGCAAGGTCAGGGTGCTCAGGGGCAAGGGCAGGGCCGTCGGAATGGCGGCGGACGCAATGCTGCCGTACTTGTCGTCACCCAGGCCGTAGTGCAGGGCGTCGTTAACGACCGGCTGAATGCGATCGGCACAGGTGATGCGATCCGCTCCGTTGCGGTCACGCCGCAGGCGACGGGCACGATCCGCGAAATCCTCATCAAATCAGGCGATATGGTCAAGCAGGGCCAGGTTCTCGCCAAGCTCGACAGCGAAGAGCAGGTGATTGCCCAGGGGCAGGCACAGGTGGCGCTGAACAGTGCGCTTGAGAAGTCCAACCTCTATCACAGCATCAAGTCCAGCGTTTCGCGCATGGACGTCTTCGATTCCGAGATCGCCGAGCAGAATGCGCGGCTGCAGCTGCAGGCTGCCGAGCTCAATCTTACGCGCCGCAACATCGTGGCGCCGATCGACGGCATCGTCGGCATCGTGCCCGTCAATATCGGCGACAATGTCACGACCTCGACGCCGATCGTAACACTGGACGACCGCACTGAAATCCTCGTCGACTACTGGGTGCCGGAGCGTTTCGCCAATACCGTTTCCGTCGGCCAGACGGTCGAGGCAACGTCTGTGGCGCGGCCGGGCAAGGTCTTCTCTGGCGTGCTGGAAGCGGTCGACAACCGCATCGATTCGGCAAGCCGCACGCTGCGTCTGCGGGGGCGGATCGACAACGGCTCGGACGAACTGCGCGCTGGTATGTCCTTCGCCGTCAGCATGAAGTTTGCCGGCGATAAATATCCGGCCGTCAACCCGCTCTCTGTGCAGTGGGATGCTCAGGGCTCCTTCGTCTGGCAGGTGACCGACGACAAGTCGCACAAGGTGCGGGTCACGGTCGTCCAGCGCAATCCAGATTATGTGCTTGTTAAGGGCGAGCTGAAGGACGGCGATCTGATCGTCACACAGGGCCTGCAGCGCGTGCGCGAGAACGGCGCGGTGCGGGTGGCAACCGATGTCGCCTCCAACGACAAGGTCGCCGCCCAATGAGCGTGACCGAGATCCACCACGGCAAACCGGAATCCAACAAGGCGACCTTCACCGCGCTTTTCGTGCGGCGGCCGATCCTGGCGCTGGTCTTCAACACGCTGATGGTGGTGGCGGGCCTAGCGGCCTATGTCGGCGTCGAAGTGCGCGAGCTGCCCGATGTCGACCGGCCGGTCGTGACCGTGCGCACCACCTTCGACGGCGCTTCGCCGCAGACGATCGACCAGGAACTGACCAAGGTCATCGAAGGTGCGGTCGCGCGCGTCAGCGGCCTCAAATCCATCTCCTCCAGTTCCCAGTTCGGCCAGAGCCGCGTGACGCTGGAATTTTCCGACTCCATCGATCTCGCAGTTGCCGCCAACGACGTGCGCGACGCGATTGGCCGTATCGCCCAGAACCTGCCCGACGAGGCGGATGCGCCGCAGATCGTCAAGGCGGATTCGGATTCTTCGGCGATCATGCGCCTCGCGGTGACGTCGGACACGCTCAACATGGACGACCTGACGTTGCTTGTCGAAAACGAGGTGGTCGATCGCCTGGCCTCCGTCGATGGCGTGGCCGATGTCGAAGAATACGGCGATCAGGAAAAGGTCTTCCGAGTCGACGTCGATCAGGGCGCGCTTGCAAGCCGCGGGCTGACCATCGGCGATCTCACCAAGGCGCTCGACAATGCCGCGCTCGACGTGCCGGCCGGTTCGCTGAAGAGCCCGATGCAGGATATCGTGGTGCGCGCCACCGCCAGCCTGCAGACACCCGAGGATTTCCAGAACGTCATCCTGCAACACAATGTGCGCCTGGGTGACGTTGCGACCGTGACGCTCGGGCCGCGCGACGGCGAGACAGCACTGCGTTCCAACGGCAAGCCGGGCATCGGTCTCGGCATCATCCGCCAGGCGCAGTCGAATACGCTGAATATTTCCACCGGCATTCACGCTGCTGTCGACCAACTTTCGAAGACGCTGCCGAAGGGCACGACGATCGCGATCACCAGCGACGACGCCGTCTTCATCGATGGCGCGATCCACGAAGTGGTGCTGGCGCTGCTTTTGTCGGCGGTCATCGTTACTGTTGTCATCTATCTCTTCCTGCGCGACTGGCGCGCGACGCTCATCCCCTCCGTCTCGATGCCGGTGGCGCTGATCGGCACGCTGGCAGCGATCTACATGGTCGGCTTCTCCATCAACATCCTGACGCTGCTCGCCATCGTTCTGGCAACCGGCCTCGTGGTCGATGATGCCATCGTCGTGCTCGAAAACATCGTGCGCCGTCGCTCCGAGGGCATGGGACCGCGCGCGGCTGCCGTGCTTGGCACGCGTGAGGTGTTCTTCGCCGTCATCGCGACGACGGCGACACTTGCCGCCGTCTTCATTCCGCTATCCTTCCTGCCGGGGCAGGTGGGCGGCCTGTTCCGCGAGTTCGGCTTCGTGCTGGCCTTCTCGGTCGGCCTATCGTCGATCGTGGCGCTGACGCTGTGTCCGATGCTCGCCTCGCGCCTGCTGACCAAGCCGATGATCGAGGATCACGGGTTGCTCGGCCGTTTCGGCGAGGCTTTCGCCCGCGTCTATAAATGGGCGCTACATGCCTGCCTGAACGCGCCTGTCGTCGTCATCGTCTTCTCGCTCATCTTCGGCGCTGCAGCCGTTGTCGCTTTCGGCACGGTCAAAAGCGAGCTGACGCCGGAAGAAGACCGCGCCATGGTGCAGATGCGGCTGACGACGCCGCAGGGCTCCAGCCTCGAATATACGCGCGACAAGATGCAGCTCGTGGAGGAATACCTCCAGCCGCTCGTCGATAGCGGTGACATCAGGAACGTCTTCTCGATTTCCGGCCAGGGCGGCTCTTCCAACAGCGGCTTCATGGTGCTGACGCTGGCGCCCTGGGGCGAGCGCCACCGCACGCAGGCCGATATCGTCCGCGATATCAACCAGGCGGCCTTCAAGGTGCCGGCGCTGCGCGGCAACGCGATCTCGTCGAACAGCCTGCGTATCCGCGGCGCCGGCAGCGGGTTGCAGATGGCGCTGATTGGCAATGATCACGAGGCGCTGACGGCGGCTGCCGCCAAGCTGGTGCAGCAGCTCGATGCGAGCGGCCAGTACGACACGCCACGCCTGACCAACGAACCGTCGCAGGCACAGGTCTCCGTCGCCATCGACCGCGAGCGGGCCTCCGATCTTGGTATCGACATCACCGGGCTTTCGACCGCCATCCAGTCACTGCTCGAGGGACGTTCAGTGGTCGACGTCTTCGTCGGCGGCGAATCCTATCCGGTGCTCCTGACATCGACGATGCGGCCGATCGACGATCCGACCGATCTCGAAAACGTCTTCCTGAAGACCGGCGACGGCAAGATCGTGCCGATGTCGGTCATCGCCACGCTGAAGGAAGGCTCGGTCGCCCCGCAGCTCAGCCGTGAACAGCAGCTCGCCTCCGTGGCGATCACCGCCGGCCTGAAGGACGGCATGTCGCTCGGCGACGCTGTGAAGAACGTCACGCAAATGGCAGCACCGCTCCTGCCGCCCGGCGCGCGCCTGCTGCCGCTCGCTGAAGCCGCGACACTGGAAGAGAATTCCAGCGGCATGGCGCTGACCTTCGGCTTTGCGATCGTCATCATTTTCCTGGTGCTCGCGGCCCAGTTCGAAAGCGTGCTGTCGTCGCTGATCATCATGTCGACGGTGCCGCTCGGTCTCGCCTGCGCCGTCTTCGCGCTTGTTGTCACCGGCTCCAGCCTCAATATCTACAGCCAGATCGGCCTCGTGCTGCTTGTCGGCGTGATGGCGAAGAACGGCATCCTGATCGTGGAATTCGCCAATCAGCTGCGCGATCGCGGCGAGGATGTGCGCTCCTCCATCGAGAAGGCCTGTGCGCTTCGCCTGCGCCCGGTCATGATGACGATGATCGCGACCATTCTTGGGGGTGTTCCCTTGGTCTTTGCCCATGGCGCCGGTGCGGAAGCGCGCGTGGCGCTCGGCTGGGTCATCGTCGGCGGCCTTGGCTTTGCAACGCTGGTGACGCTGTTCATCACGCCCGTCGCCTATCTCCTGATTGCCCGCTTCGCCAAGCCGCATGCCCATGAGGAAGCGCGCCTGCACGAGGAGATGACGCATGCGACGCGTCCGAAGCCGAGCCCGGAAGAACAGCTTCAGGCTGCTGAGTAAGAGCGCGAACAAGCCTTTTTTAATACTTTCGGAAACGCCCGCCGGGTCTCTTCGGCGGGCGTTTTTATGGTGTATGAAGTCTTGTGAAATAAGATAAATTACTTCTGAACTTTAGCCGTTTTTTAAGCATAATCGGCAATGATTGCGATCAGTACCGGTCGGCCTTCCCCAGTTTTCCCGAGGGCCATTGCGCTGATTTTCCAGCGACGGCGGACATGAATGTTCGCTTGATTTCGGTACATCCTGTTCTGTTGCGTTCTGTTGTGTTTTTGGAGTTCGTACCGTGAGTATTTATCAGCGCACCTCCGTGGATGCGGCGCTTTATGTGCTGCGTGATATCAATCGAAATATGACGGTGACGCAGAACCATATCACGACGGGTCTGCGTGTTGAAAAATCCAGAGATAATGCCGCCTATTGGTCGGTCGCGACGACTGCGCGCCACGACAACAAGGCACTTTCCGCCGTTCAGGATGCTCTCGGCATGGCGGCTGCCACCATGGGAACGGCATCAGCCGGCGTCGACAGCGTCATCGACGTCGTCACCGAGATCAAGGCAAAGCTTGTCGCCGCAACCGAGCAGGGCGTGGACAAGACCAAGGTCGGTGAAGAACTCGAGCAGCTGAAGGCGCAGCTGCGCAGCGTTTCCGAGGGCGCAGGCTTCAACAACGACAACTGGATCATTCTCGACAATACCACGACGCCGACGCAGCCGCGTCAGATCCCGGCCTCCTTCATCCGTAATTCTGACGGTACGGTATCGGTCGGCATGTTGAGCTACCATATCGATATCCCGCCGAGCGGCGCGACCTCCTCCAAGGATGCACGCTATGTGATCGACGATCGGGCGGGCGGCACCGGCGAATATGGCGTGCTGACCTCCGCCTTCTTCGCAACCGAGCTCGGCACCGCGCAGACCTGGGTGCTGACGAAAAGCAAGAACGGCAACACGGCCGGCCAGGTGGAAATCGGCCTGACGGCGAATACCAGCAAGCAGGACCTGAACGAAATGATCAGCGTCGTCGATGCGGCGCTCGGACAGTTGACGACCGTCGGCTCGGCCTTCGGCGCACTGGAAAAGCGCATCAGCTTGCAGGACGAATTCGCCAAGAACCTGTCCGACAACATCACCGAAGGCATTGGTCGCCTTGTCGATGCCAATATGGAGGAGGAATCGAGCAAGCTCAGGGCGCTGCAGACCCAGCAGCAGCTCGGTCTGCAATCACTGAATATTGCAAACGCGTCCTACGATAAGGTTCGTCAGCTCTTCCAGAACTTCTAAGTCCCGAAGCAGCAACATAGCCGCGCGCCAAGCATGCTTGCCGCGCGGTTTTCTTTTCGGAAAGCTCAGGCTTCGGCTGCCTTTGCGGCCATCGTCGCCTTGGCCCACCAGACCAGTTCGTCGAGGGCCATCTTTGCCGTAGGCAGCAGGCTCGTCTCGATTTCCTCGATCGGCTTGTTGCCGAAAGCCGGATGAACAGCCATGAAATCGCCGCCGCCGATATGGACGGCAGCATGGGTGGACACCATCTGCAGTTCCACGCCGATTCCCCTGAGGTGTTCGACCGCACGCGTGGCGCCCGTGCCACCATAGCCGATGGCGGTAAAGGGCTTGCGGTTCCATTCCTTATAGGCCTGATCGAGTGCGTTCTTGAGAGCCGCCGTGATCGAGTGATTGTATTCGGCGACCACGAAGATATAGCCGTCGAAGCGCCCAACCGTTTGCTGCCAGCGGACCGCTTCGGGGTTCTGGCTGGGCATCCACAGGTTTGACGCCATCTCTTCGAAGAAGGGAAGCGGGTGATCGCGCAGGTCGATCAGCTCCACGTCGAAGTCATCACGTGCCTGAGCTTGTTTCAATATCCATTGTGCCGGGGCATCGGCGAAACGGGTGGGGCGGGTGGAGCCGATAATAACGGCGATACGGGGCTTAGAATTCAAAGTAACCTCCTGTATGCTGGTTTCTTACGGTAACCAGATTACGAATGGTTTGCGTGGCCGCACAAGGAGGCACTTTGTTGAAACCAGATAACCATCAGGAAACCGCCCCCTGCGAGGAAGTCGATGGCTGCCAGCAAGTTCGTGCTTGCGATCACATCAGCCGCATGCTGGCGCGCATCAGCGACAAGTGGAGCCTGCTGGTGGTGCGCGTGCTGGGTCACGGGCCGCTGCGTTTCAACGCCTTGCGCCGCGAAGTCGGCGAGATCAGCCAGAAGGTCCTCGCATCGACATTGCGGGAGCTGGAGGAGAACGGCTTCGTTTCCCGGACCGTCACGCCCACCACGCCGCCGCAGGTCGAATATGCGCTGACGGATCTCGGTCGGGAGTTCCTGGATCCGGTTCGGGGGCTCGCCGAGTGGGTCGTTGCAAACTCCGCACGCATGGACGAGGCGCGGGTGGCCTATGCCAAACGCCGCGGGCTCGACTGAGGCAAGCGCCGCGGTTTGCCAATAAAGCTGGTGATATCGGGGCACGGCTGCAACAGGCCGATGTTTTCCATGGGAAATTTAGCTTATCAGATTTGCATCTTCATCTTGTTGCCGCATTCCCTAATATCTGCTCGCACCAGCTTCGAACGGAGAACCTCCTGTCCATGATCAAGAAATTCATCCTTCTGGCCGTTGCGGCGAGTTACCTCTCAGCTTGCACGACGACCGATCCGTATACTGGTGAGCAGAAGGTATCCAACACCGCCGGCGGTGCTGCCCTTGGCGCGCTCGGCGGTGCCCTCGTCGGTGTCGCCGTTGGCGGCGGCGGCCATGGCAAGCGCAATGCGGCGCTGATCGGCGCCGGCATCGGCGCGCTCGCCGGTGGTGCGATCGGTAACTACATGGACCAGCAGGAAGCCGAGCTTCGCGCCCAGCTCGAAGGCACCGGCATCTCCGTTACCCGCCAGGGCGACAACATCATCCTCAACATGCCGTCGAACATCACCTTCGATATCGACCAGGATGCGGTGAAGCCTGGCTTCTATCCAACGCTGAATTCTGTCGCGATCGTGCTGCGCAAGTTCAACCGCACGCTCATCGACATCAACGGCCATACGGATTCCACCGGCAGCCTGCAGCATAACCAGGACCTGTCGCAGCGCCGCGCGCTGTCCGTTGCCGATTATCTCGGCGGCCAGGGCATCGACCAGCGCCGCGTTTCGGCCGTCGGCTACGGTCCGTCGCAGCCGGTCGCTTCCAATGCGACCGAAGCCGGCCGCGCCCAGAACCGCCGTGTCGAAATCCAGATCGCGCCGATCACCCAGGGCTGATCGGTTGCATTCAGACGACAAAAAGGCCAGGTCATTGCCCGGCCTTTTTTCGTTTCCGGCCGTTTGCCTCAATGCTGCATCGTCGCGCCCTTGGTGATCTTGTCGACGATCTTCTTGTCGGCGCGCAGCGCAATGCCAACGACCTTGGCATCATCGGGAGTGTATTCGGCGAAGACGGCGCGATTGGCGGCATCATGGCCGGTTGCAAACATCTCCTCGATGAAGATCGAGGAGGTCACCTCGCGCTCCAGCGCGCGGCGGTGGATCGTCGATATCGTCGCTTCGTCGGCCGACAAGACGATGATCGGCTGGATGGATAGCGGGTTGTAGAGATTGCCGGCACGATCCTTGTAGGGCTCGCCGATGATTTCAGGATATTGCCCGGCGATACCTGTCGAAAGGAAGGCCGTGACATTCAGCTTCTGCCAGCCGGCAAGATTGTTTCGCAGGACGATCGCAATTTTGGTATCAAACATTCCAGTCTCTTTCATCAGGGTATCGGAAACGCATTGAGCCAGGATCTAACGCCGCAGGTCTTCGAGGGTCTTGAACGTTTGTGCGAGCCGCAAGGGGGCAGCGGCATACTGGCCGCGCCCGCCGGCAGCGGCATCCTGACTGCGCCGGCCTTTCCGGGCATCGAGCGCATCGAGGCGCAATTCTCAGGCAATGTCTTCGAACCGCACCGGCACGATACCTATGCGCTCGGCGTCACCCTTCATGGTGTGCAGACCTTCACCTACCGCGGCGAGCGGCGCTTCAGCATGCCGGGGCAGGTGATCGTTTTGCATCCCGACGAGGAGCATGACGGCGGAGCGGCGACGGAGGCCGGGCTGCATTACCGCATGCTCTACATGGAGCCGGCGCTCCTGATGGAATGCCTTGAGGCGGAAAAGATCGGCCTTCCCTTCGTCGATCAGCCCGTGATTGCCGACGGCGCGCTGGCGCAATTGCTGCTCGCTGCACTCGGCGAACTCGATCGGGAACTGGACGAGCTTTTCGTCGACGATTTCGTCAGCCGCGTGGCGGGCGGCCTGTCGCGCCATTCGCAGGTGCGCCTCCGGGCTCTCGGCGCCGTTGCCTGGAGGCAGGTGCGGGCGGCGCGCGATTATCTGGAGGCGCATGCTTTGAGGCCAGTGCGCTCCGGCGAGCTGGAGAACGTTACCGGCCTCGATCGTTTCACTCTGTCACGGCATTTCCGCACGGCTTTTGCCACCAGCCCGCACCGCTACATGCTGATGCGGCGGCTGCAGCAGGCAAAGGCGCTGATGGGCGAGGGCGAAGGTTTCGCCGATGTGGCGGCCGCCACGGGCTTTGCCGATCAGGCGCATTTCATCCGGCACTTCAAGAAGGCCTATGGGGTGACGCCTGGACGATGGGTGGGGCTTCAGCGGACAGCGCAGGTCAGCAATGGCGGCGTATCATAGCGCTTGGCGCGAACGGGAAAGTTCGGCTTCACGCCATTGCAGCCATTGCTGTCTCAATTTGCCTCTAGATAGGCCGATGGTTTCTTCGAGAACCTTGAGATCGAGAATGCGTTCGGTGCGAAAATGGCGAAAGGCCTGTTTCGATTCGCACCACGCAATCAAAAGACAGCGCGCATCCTCATAGCCTAGGAGCACCGGCCACACGATACGGCTGGTTACCGCTCCATTCGCGGCGCGATATTCAAGCTCAATCTTTCGCCCCTCCCTGATCGCCCGCCGGACTGGACGGCTGTCGAGCGTCAGGCTGTCCATGACCTCGCCAGGTTTCAGGCTGACCGAAGGTTCGGCAATGAAGGGAAGAAGGTGGTCCGGTACGGTTGATGCAATCTTTGCGATGACATCTCTGGCCGCAGCGTTGATGGCCGGGTCACCCAGCTTCGCCACCATCTGAACGCCCAGTAGAACAGCCTCGATTTCCTCTGCAGTCAGCATCAGCGGCGGCATATCGTATCGTGGGTCGAGGACGTAGCCAAAACCAGCTTCCCCTTCGATAGGAACGCGCTGGCCAATCAGGTGGGCAATGTCACGATAGACGGTTCGTCGCGCGACCTCGAGTTCGTCCGCAAGCTGCGCCGAGGTGACCGGGCGGTTTGACCTTCGAAGAATCTGAATGATCTGAAAAAGCCGTTCCGCTTTTCGCATGGCTGGTGACTCCTGCTGCCACAACGCTGGCAGGACGACTATGTCACAAGAGCAGGCAAAGAGATCATTACGCTGAAGGAGAAAATGATGAAACTCGCATCCACCCGTCTCATCGCTTCGGATATCGAAAGCATGGTGGCCTTTTATGAGCTCGTGACGGGCTATCGCGCGGACTGGCTTGCTCCCGTCTTTGCCGAGATCGTCACACCCGGTGCCGTCGTGGCAATAGGGAGCGCGGAAACGGTCGCGCTCTTCAAGGAGGGCAGCGCGGAGCCACGCGCCAATAAAACCGCCATTCTTGAATTCATGGTATCGGACGTCGATGCTGAATTCGCTCGGCTCAAGGATCATGTCGAGGTGGTGCATGAACCCAAGGATTTGCCGTGGGGAAATCGCACGGTTCAGTTCTCCGACCCGGAGGGCACCCGCGTGGCGCTTTATACACCCGTTACCGAGGCTGCGAGACAACGCTTCAGCGGTCGTTAACTCGCCTGCGGGCAGTGGCAGCGGCAACCGGCTTTGCCGATCAGGCGCATTCATCCGGCATTTCAAGAAGGTCTATGGGGTCACGCTAGAGCGCTGGGTGGGGCTTCAGCGGTTTTCTGCGGCAACGGTCAGCAATGGTAGTTTGTCACAGTCTTTTTTCGTGGCGCAGACCTGAAAATAAGGGCCGGATCCGTTGGCCTGATATGATCTCGTCTCCTGCGTGGATTTCGAAATCCTGCCTCGTCCAGCGGACGACAGGCGCGGCCGGCCACCGTATTTATCCGTAAAGTGGCATTATCATATGCATTGCGCATGCCTACAGTAAGAAAGCTTGATGACATAACTTGCCTCCCGGATCCGAGCTATCGGCATGAGCCGAAAGCTCTCTCCAGTATGACGCCTGGCTGTGCAATCAGCAGCCGGTGAGACAGGGAAAAGGTTCAAGGCGCAACTATGTCTTCAAATGATAAACCACTTATCGCAATTGTCGGTGCAACCAGCAAACAGGGCCGTAGCGTCGCAGCGACGCTCCTTCGCAGCGAACGTTTCCGCGTACGCGCCTTAACCCGAAAAAAGGATTCACCCGAGGCTTTAAGTCTGGAGAAACTTGGAGCTGAAATTGTAACAGTCCCTCTCCAGCTTGGTTTCCAGAAGGATCTCGTTGCTGCCTTCGAAGGCGCGGACGGGGCATTTCTGATGACGCCGCCCGTCATGCCACCGGAGACAATAGAGGCTCCCATCGGCCGCCAACTGGCGGATGCAGCGGTTGAGGCAGGTGTCGGACATATTGTTTTCAGCACGCTCGAGAATGTCGACGCCATCTCCGGCGGGACGAAGTATGCTCCGCATTTCACCGACAAAGCGCGCGTTGCAGACTATATTCGCGGTCTGCCGATCTCTTATTCCTTCGTCATCCTGGCATTCTTCTACACGAATCTTCTCGAATATTATCCGCCGCGCATGGAAGGTGATACGCTCCTGCTGCCGATTTATCTTCCTGAAGATTTTCGAGCGCCTTTCGTCGATCCGCTCACGGCGACCGGGCCGGCTGTGCTGGAAATTTTCTCAAATCCCGAGTGCTACAACGGGAAAACGCTGCCTATCGTCGGCGATATCATCTCTCCGCGCGAGATGGTCGAAACTTTCCGAGAGGTAACCGGCATCAAGGCAGAATATCGAGATGCTTTCACCAGGGACGGCCTGCTGCAGCATTTTCCGGAGTTTGCCGCCAACGAGTTTCTCGTGCGAGAGCTTCTGGGGATGGTCGAATATGCTGTCGAATATGGTTATTTCGGCAGGGAGCATGATCTGGAATGGAGCCGTCGCCTGGATCCCGACGCGCTCGACTGGGAACAGTATCTTCGGACCACGGGCTGGCGCGGCGACAAGCGATCTTTCGGGGTCTGAGTCACGATGGTCGGATTCCCGGCAGTTTGGAAATTTCGGCGACAAGAAAATCGGTGAGAAGGCGAACGCGGGCAATAGCGGAACGCTCGGGCACGATGAGCAGGCTTAGCGGCACCGGCGACGGACGATAGTCTTCGAGCACGACCTCGAGCCGACCGTTGTCCAGGAGATCGTGGACCAGCCAAAGGTGGGCGGGACCAATGCCGCGTCCTGCGGCCAAGGCTTCGCGCGCCGCAAGCCCGTGATCGACGCGCAGCTTCCCATTGACTGGAACCGTCACATTCACGCCATGGCGGGAGGAGAGAGTGACCTGATCGCTCCCGGCTATATTGGACATGATGACGGTTTCGTATCGCGAGAGATCGTCCGGGTGCTCCGGCCGCCCGTGGGCGGAGAAATACGCTGGAGCGCCTACCATCAGCCGATGGCTTTTTCCGAGCGCATGAAGCTTCATGGAGCTGTCGGTGAGAGGCCCAAGCCGGAGCGCCACATCAACGCCCTCGCGAACCAGGTCGATGCGCTCGTCGGTTAGGTTGAGATCGACGCTGATATCCGGATGCTGGTCCTGAAATTCGAAGATGAGGCGGGTGATGTGCATCACGCCAAGCGCTGCAGTACACGAGAGCCTGACAGCGCCTGCGGCCGCCCGACGGGCATTTCTGGCTTCTTCGGTAGCCTGCTCGACCAGGCGTAATACCTGAAGGCAGTTGGCATAATAGCGGCTGCCTTCGTCGGTAAGGGTGACGCGACGCGTGGTCCGGCTGAGGAGAGGTACGCCGACTGCGTCCTCGAGCTCATTGAGGTGCCGCGTCACGGTTGATTGACCGACACCGAGCTCCTTTGCCACCGTAGACAGGTTGCCCCGCTCGGCAACGCGAACAAAGGTGCGCATCCTGTCGAGAGACAGTCCCGTGTTATCCATTTTTCAGCACGGTGATGGTCATTCAACCAATGTAGGGAATAACCGGGCCTGCGACTAGTCAAGCATGGGCAGAACAGTTCGCTTTCGACGGCTTCACATGCCGACGATTTCGCGACCTCAAGCGGCATTTTCCGCAAGATCGGAGCGGCGGGCGATGAAGCGGGCGAGCGCCGGGCCGATCAACAGGATCATCATGAAGCGGCCGGTCTGCATGGCCATGACGAAGGGCACGTCGACATTGCTGGACGCGGCAATGATGGCGACGGAATCAGCACCGCCGGGGCTGGTCGCGAGATAGGCGGTGAGCGGGTCGATGCCGGCGAATTTGTGGAGTGCCACCGCCATGCAGCCGCAGAGCGCCATCAGGATGATGATGGAGGCGGAAACGCGCGGCAGGGCGCGGGCGGCGTGTTTGATGATCGAGCTGGTAAAGCGCAGGCCGATGCTCCAGCCGATCAGTGCGTAGCTGAGCGCCAAGATCCAGGTGGGTAGTTCGATCTTCAACAGGCCGAAGCCCTGCAAAAGAGCGCCGCCGATCAGCGGGATAACGATATTACCGCCCTGGATGCGGAAGCGGAAGACGGCGTAGCAGCAGAGGGCGGCGAAGGCGACAGTCATGGCGAAGGCCGGCCAATCGACCGGCGGGAAGAAGATAACCGGCGGCGGCTCTTCGCCATCGGCGGCAATCCAGAGGCGGGAGATGACGGAAGCGCCGACGGCGACGAACACGACGCGCAGATATTGCATGAAGGCGACGAGGCGGGCATCTGCCCCATAGGCCTCCGACATGATGACCATGGCCGAGGCGCCGCCGGGCGTGGAGCCCCAGACGGCGGTCGTGCCCGGCAAGACCTGCCAGCGCGTGAGCAGCCAGCCAAGACCGGCGGCAATGGCGATCACCGAGACGATGAAGACGAAGAAGAGCGGCGCGTCCTTGGCCATGGTGCCGAGGATATCGGGCGTGATGTTGCGCGCCATCAAGAGGCCGACCAGCACTTGGCCGAACTGCAGCGGCCAGTAGGGGATGCGCAGCTGCCCCTTGCCGACGGTGAGCGCCAGCCCGATGGCCGCGACCATCGGGCCGATCAGCAGCGAGGCGGGCAGCGCGAAGAGTTCGAGGAAAAGGACGAGAACGGCCGACAAGGCGAGCAGCAATGCCCATTTGGGCAGGCTCGCTTTCTGATGGAAGCTGCTTGCGTCCAAAATTGTGATCCCCGAACTTTTCGACCGGAGCGAGCCCGAAGGCGAAGGTGGGAGGAGGCCCCGGCAGTATGAAGAGGCCGGCTGCGAGGGCCGGCAGGCGCAGACCCGATATAGGCGCGCGGTGGCCAATGGGTCAATTGCGGAATCTGACCTTTGTGCTGCTAAAGGCGGATGTGTTTCGCGAGGAAATCAAGCAGGGCGCGAACGCGTGCGGGAAGAGGGCCGCCCTGGCCGATATAGACGGCATAGAACTCCTCGACATCGCCGGGATTGAGTTTTTCCAACACGGGAACGAGCCGACCGGCAGCGATATCGGTACGCACGGTGAATTCTGTCATGCGGGCAAGGCCGGCACCCGAGAGCGCGAGATATCGCATAGCCTCGCCATCGCCGACCTGAAGGCCGGGGGTGAGGGGAATGGTGATCGTCTCGCCGGCATCAATGACCGGCCAGCCTTCCAGTGCGCGGGCATAGGAAAAGCCGATGCGGCGGTGATTGCGCAGTTCTTCGGCCGAGCGCGGTTTGCTGTGTCGCTCAAGATAATCGGGCGAGGCGACGATGATCTTTCTGGCAGCGCCGAGCTTGCGAGCGATCAGGCTCGATGTCTTCAGCGGGCCGGCCCGGATTGCGACATCGGCACGCTCTTCCAGCAGATCGACCACCTTGTCGGTATGGGTGATATCGAGGGTGACATCCGGATGCTCGGCCATGAAGGCCGGGATCAGCGGCGCCAGAACATGATTGCCGAAGGAGCCGCTGGTGTTGATGCTGATGCGGCCCGCGGCCTGTTCTCCGGCCGAGGCGAAACGCTCAGCCTCCGATATATTGGCGAGGATCGCGACACTGCGCTCGTAGAAGGCGCAGCCTTCGGGCGTCAGTTGCAGCTTGCGCGTCGAGCGGTTGACGAGGCGGGCGCCGAGCCTGGTTTCCAGCCGGGCGACCAGCTTGCTGACGGCTGACGGCGTCATGCGCCGCACCTGGGCCGCAGCGGAAAAACCGCCGCGCTCGACGACGCTGACGAAGACTTCCATTTCGCCCGATCGATTGATGTCCTGACGGCTCATGATGAATTCAAATCACAGATGATATGCTCCAAGGCAATCTATATCATCGTTCTGGCCGGGTCTATCTCTTCAGAAAACAGGAGATTGAATCATGGAATACAGAAATCTAGGCGCATCGGGCTTGAGGGTTCCGGTGCTGAGCTTCGGGGCCGGCACCTTCGGCGGCAGCGGGCCGCTCTTTGGCGCTTGGGGCACGACGGATGCGCAAGAGGCGCGGCGGATGGTGGATATCTGCCTGGAGGCCGGTGTGACGCTGTTCGATACGGCGGACGTCTATTCGGCCGGTGCTTCCGAGGAGGTGCTGGGGCAGGCGATCTCCGGAAAGCGCGACGCGGTACTGGTCTCGACCAAGACGGCGCTGCCGATGGGCGAGGGACCGAATGATTGGGGCACCTCGCGGGCACGGCTGATCCGCGCGACCGAGGATGCGCTGCGCCGGCTCGGCACGGACTATATCGACCTCTTGCAGCTTCATGCCTTCGATGCCTCGACTCCTGTCGAAGAGGTGCTCGCTACGCTCGATGGGCTCGTGGCCGCTGGCAAGGTTCGCTACGTCGGTGTTTCCAATTTCTCCGGCTGGCAGCTGATGAAATCGCTTGGGCTGTCGGAAAAATATGGATACCCGCGTTACGTGGCACATCAGGTCTATTATTCGCTTGCCGGGCGGGATTACGAATGGGAGTTGATGCCGCTTGCCGCCGATCAGGAGGTGGGTGCATTGGTCTGGAGCCCGCTCGCCTGGGGCCGGCTGACCGGCAAGATCCGCCGCGGTGCGTCGCTGCCCGAGGGAAGCCGTCTGCACCAGACTGCCGAATACGGCCCGCCCGTCGATGACGAGAAGCTTTTCGATATCGTCGATGTGCTGGATGAAATTGCCGCCGAGACCGGCAAGACCGTACCGCAGATCGCCATCAACTGGCTGATCGGCCGGCCGACGGTTTCAAGCGTCATCATCGGCGCGCGCAACGAGGAGCAGCTCAGGCAAAATCTCGGCGCGGTCGGCTGGAGGCTGACGCCGGAGCAGATCGGGCGGCTGGATGCGGTGAGTGCTGTGACGCCGCCCTATCCCTATTTTCCCTATTATCGGCAGGAGGGCTTTGCGCGGCTCAACCCGCCCGCGGTCCCTGCAACAAAGATGGGATGAAATCTTCCCGAATCTTGGCTGGACAGCCGCTTTGACTTGCCGCATACCCGGCCTGCTACAGATGCTGTAGCAGGCTGTGGAATGCAGGGAGATCAACGGCATGGCACTGCGCGACGCGAAGACTGGGGTGCGAAACGAGGCGGGCATAGAGGCCGTCATCGGCATTCTGAAACAGCGCTTCGGAGAGCGCTTCCAGACCGGCCAGGCTTTTCGCGCCCAGCATGCTCACACGACCACCTACATTCCCGCCCAACTGCCCGACGGCGTGCTCTTTGCCGAGACGGCTGACGATGTGAAGACCGCTGTGCGGGCCTGCGCCGATCATAAAGTGCCTGTTATCGGCTTCGGCACCGGCTCCTCGCTTGAGGGGCAGGTCAACGCGCCAAATGGCGGAATTTCCATCGATTTCAGCCGAATGAACCGGGTGCTTGAAGTCAATCCGGAGGATCTCGATTGCACGGTCGAGCCGGGCATCACCCGCGAAGCGCTCAACATCCATCTGCGCGATACCGGCTTGTTCTTCCCGATCGATCCCGGCGCCAACGCCTCGATCGGCGGCATGACCTCGACACGGGCGTCCGGCACCAATGCCGTTCGCTACGGAACGATGAAGGACAATGTGCTTGCCGTTACGGCAGTGACCGCCTCCGGCGAGGAAATCCGCACGGCGCGGCGGGCGCGCAAGTCGTCGGCCGGTTACGATCTCACACGGCTTTTCGTGGGTGCGGAAGGCACGCTCGGCATCCTGACCTCGGTGACGCTGCGCCTGCACGGCATTCCGCAGAAGATCGCCGGAGGTGTGTGCGCCTTCCCGAGCGTCAAGGCTGCCTGCGACGCCGTCATCATGACGATCCAGATGGGCATTCCGGTGGCGCGTATCGAGCTTGTCGATGCGCTGCAGATGCGTGCCAGCATCGCCTATGCCGGTCTTCCCTATGAGGAGAGCCCGGCGCTCTTCCTCGAGTTCCACGGCACGGACGAGACGGTGGCTCTGCAATCGGCCGCCTTTGCCGAGATCGCGGCCGAATGCGGCGGCGGCGAATTCAAGTGGGCGGCGACCCCGGAGGAGCGCACCAAGCTCTGGAAGGCGCGCCATGATGCCTACTGGTCGGTGCGCGCGCTCGCGCCCGGACTTGCCGTACTTTCGACCGATGTTTGTGTTCCGATATCGCGGCTTGCGGATTGCGTTGCCGAAACGCAGGCCGATATCGAGGCGAATGGTTTGCTGGCGCCGATCGTCGGCCATGCGGGCGACGGGAACTTCCATGTGCAGCTTTTGTTCGACGACAAGAGTGCCGCGGGGATTGCCACGGCCGAGGAGTTCGTGGCCCGGCTGAATGTGCGGGCGCTGGCAATGGATGGCACATGCACCGGCGAACACGGGATCGGGCAGGGGAAAATGGCATTTCTAGAACAGGAGCTCGGGGGTACGGTGGACCTGATGCGCCAGATCAAGCGCTCGCTTGATCCTGACAATATCCTCAATCCCGGCAAGATTTTTCATCTGGGCTGAAAATGGAATAATCTCATGATCTTGGCCCTTGCCCCCGGCATGAATAGCGCTAGTGTCGGCAACAGAATCCCGAATGGAGAATCCCTGACTTGGTAGGCCGGTTCCTCGTCTTTCTAGGAGGAGTGATCGTCGTAGTGCTCTTCGTGGCGCTGCTGGCACCGCTGTTCATCGACTGGACGGATTTCCGGATGAATTTCGAGGATCAGGCGAGCCGCATCATCGGCAAGAAGGTGACGGTGCATGGCACGGTCGACGCGCGGCTGCTGCCGTTTCCGTCCGTGACGCTGCATGACGTGCGCGTCGGCCAGGAAGAAGACGGCACGCCGGTCGTCCAGGTCGAGCAGTTCTCCATGGATGCCGAGCTTGCGCCTTTCCTCTCGGGCGAGGCGCTGATCTTCGACATGCGGGTCGTCAACCCCAAGGTGCGGCTGCGGCTTCTGAAGGATGGCTCGCTGGACTGGATGCGTGGCAGCCAGCCGGAAATTCCGGCCAAGACCGTCGTTCTGGAAAATGTGCATGTCAACGGCGGCGAGATCGAGTTCATCGACGACCAGTCCGGCCGTTCGCGGCATGTGACGGGGCTCAATGCGGAAATGTCGGCGAAGTCGCTCGCCGGTCCATGGCGCATCGAGGGCGATGGCACGCTCGACGGCGAACATGGCAGCTTTTCCATCTCCAGCAATCAGCCGGACGAGAGTGGCGTGTTGCGCGTGCGCACCCGGCTTGCGCCGGACAAGCATCCCGTCACCGTCGATCTCGATGGTGAACTGAAGCTCGTCGACAGCCGGCCGAACTATCAGGGCACGCTGGTTGCGGCGATCGAAAACCGTGAGGGCAAGAGCGAAAAGGGGGAGGCGCCGCCGCGCCTCAAGGGTCGTTTCGAACTCACCAACGACCGCATCCGCGTTCCCGAATACCGTATGGAAGTCGGCTCGACCGACGACCCCTATGTGATCACGGGCGAGGCGACGCTCGACACCGGCAGTGCGCCGGAATTCCTGCTGACCGCCGATGGCCAGCAGATCGACGTCAACCGTATCGGCAATCAGGGTGCCGCGGGCAAGACCAACCGCGACCCTGCGGTTTCGGCACGTCAGCGATTGAACTCGCTGCTCGAAATTGTCGGCCAGGTTCCGATCCCGCAAGTGCCGGGCAAGGCGACGGTGCGCCTGCCGGCAATCGTTGCCGGCGATACGACGATCCGCGACGTGGCGCTGGAACTGAGGCCGGCCGGCAATGGCTGGATGATCGACAATGCCGTCGGCACGCTGCCCGGCCGCACGCAGGTGGAAGGCAAGGGCAAGCTGACGCTCACGGGTGATCCGTCCTTCAACGGCCAGATGGTGGTTGCCTCCACGCAGCCTACGGGCCTTGCCTCCTGGCTGGCAGGTTCGGTCGATCCGGCGATCCGCCAGCTCCGGCAGGCGGGCTTTTCGGCCAATGTCAGCCTGACGCGTGATCTGCAGCGCTTCGAGAACCTGGAGATCGCGATCGGTGCTGCGACGCTGAAGGGTCGGCTGGAGCGGCAGGCGACCAACGGCCAGACGCCGTCGCTTTCTGTTGCGCTCAATGGCGATTCACTCGATCTCGATGCGCTGAGGGCGTTGACTGGTCTCTTTACCGGTCAGGATGCCGGCGACAATGTGCTCGATCACAAGATTGCCGCGCAGCTCAAGGCCGACAAATTCACGGCCTTCGGCGTGCAGGCCGATAATGTCGAGACGACCTTTACGCTCGCTGATGGGGCGCTTTCCGTCGACCGGCTGTCGATCAAGAACCTTGCGGGCGCCGAACTGACGGCGACGGGCAAGGCGGAGGGATCGCTTCTCGACTATAAGGGCACCGGCGAGATCACCTTCAAGGCCGCCGATCCCGGCGCCTTCTTCGCCATGCTGCGCGAGCATCTGCCGCATCATCCTGTAATGGACCGGCTGGTGCGCAACGCCGGCTGGTACGGCAATACGGCACTGCGCGGCGCGCTGACGCTCGGCGGCGACGACGGCAATGCGCTTTCGGTGACGCTCGCAGGCGTTTCGAACGGCAGCCGCGTCAATCTCGACTACCGCATGTCCGACCTCCTGGCGCTGACGGGCAGCGGCACGACGACGCTGGAGGCGACGCTCGACAATGCCGTGCCGTCGATCCTGTTCGGGCAGGCGGGTCTCGATCCGCTGCCGGTCGACGCGGGCGCCAATGGCCGCATGACGCTGAAGGTAACGGCGGCGGGCAATGATCCTGCCGATGCCGCGCTGACCTTCGCGACAGACCGGACGTCGTTTACGGCAAACGGCAAGGTCGATGTACGGCCCGACACTTTCATGAACGGCAATGTCGCCGTATCGCTCGAAAGCGCCGATCTCGATCCGTATCTGGTCATGAACGGCATCGCGCTGCCTGAGCTTGGCACCGGGCTGCCCTTCAAGCTGCAGACCAACGCGACCATCGATGCCGATAAGGTGGTGTTGGCGGATCTCAACGGGCATGCTGCCGACAATGAATTTGCCGGCGGGCTGACCTTCGATCGCAAGGCGGCAAAGACGACGGCGAGCGGCACGCTCGCGCTTTCCAAGGCCGATCTCGGCTGGCTCGGCGAAGCCGTGTTCGGGCAGATCAACGATCCCGCCAACGGCCAGTTGACAACGGCCGCCCTCGGCCTGCCGCTCTTCCGCGATCTCGACGTCAATCTGAAGCTTACCGCCAAGCAGTTCTGGCCTGGGCTTTTGAACACGGCTGTGAACGATTTCACCTCAAACGTTGCCTACAAGGGCGACGAGCTGCAGCTCAACGACATGGCCGGCAACTGGGATGGCGGCGCGCTCTCCGGCAATATGCTCGTTACGAATGCCAATGGCACGGGCTTCCTGCAGTTGCGGCTTGCACTTGCCGATTCCGATCTCGGCGGCGTCGTCTGGCCGCGCGACGGCGCGCCTGTCGCCAACGGCAAGTTCGGCATGTCTCTGGCGCTCGAAGCTTCGGGCAAGACGGTTTCGGAAATTGCGAGTTCTCTGAACGGCTCGGGCGAAATCCGGCTCGGCGAGACGAGCGTTCGCGGGCTGAACCTTGCGATCCTGGCGCCGCTGCTGGCCGCCACCGATCCGATGCAGGACCAGATCAATGCCGGCAAGATACATCCGATTGTCGAAACGCTGCTGAACAATGGCGAGGCGAAGCTGCCGCCGCTCGGCATTCCCTTCAACGTGACTGACGGTACGCTGCGGGTCCAGAATGTCAGCGTTGCCAACGATCTGGCACATTTGAGCGCCGACGCGCAAATCGAGCTGCCGCAGGGGCGCATCAGCGCGACACTTGGCATCGGCCTCAATCCCGGCGCGGAGGCGCTTTCGGGCGCGGAGCCGGGCATCCGGCTGAACTTCTCCGGCCTGCTGGCCTCGCCCGGCAAGACGATGGATGTGACCGATATTACCAGCTTTCTCTCGCTGCGCGCCTTCGAGCGCGAGCGGCGTCGTGTCGAGCGGCTGCAGACCAATGTGCTGGAAAAGCAGCGGCTGCGGCGCGAGGTGGCGCTCTATCGCTTCAATGACGCCCAGCGGGCTGCAGCTGCCGAGATCGAGCGGCAGCGGCAGGCGGAAGAAGAGCGGCTGAGGGCTCTTGCGCAGCAGGCGGCCCAGCGCAAGGCGGAAGCCGAGGCGAAGGCGGCTGCCGAAGCTGCGGCGCGCGCCAAGGCTGAGGCAGAAGCGAAGGCAAAGGCTGCTTCGGAGGCTGAGGCCGCGCGGCGGGCAGAACAGCCCTTGCAGCCCGGCCAGCTCAATTTCGATCAGTTGCCCGGCGTTCAGGCCCAGTAAGAAGGGCCGGTCAAGCGGACGATCAGGCGTTCGCCACGGCGTTTTTCAGCCAGCACAGAACGTGCAGGCGCAGCGCCGAGGAGAGGTTGCTGTCAGGCGCGCGGCCATCGTCTATTTCTGATATCAGCGCCGCGAGCGGCATGGAACGACCCGCGGCAATCGCCTTCAACTCGGTCCAGAATTCATCTTCCAGCGAGAAACTGGTGCGGTGCCCATGCAACGTCGCCGAATGTTTGCGGATCATCGCCTGCTTCGTCTTCGTTGAGAAAGCGATTCAGTCAGGAACCGCATCTGTCTGATCGCCCAGGCTTTTCACCCGCCGGCGATCAGGTCTTGTCGTCTTCAATCCGGCCCTGATCAAGCGCCTTTTCGGCCTTTTCGTTGAGGGCGCGGGTCAATTGCTTTTCAGCCTTGGTACGGCCGTGGGAGATGCGGTTTTGCTCTGCCTGCTTCTCCTTTTCGGAGCGAGCCTGCTGCTTGCGGAACTGGCGTAGATTGACGATTTCGGCGCTCACGCGGTTGCCTCCATCATGAAAAAGGGAGGCTTTCGCCTCCCTCGGCATTACTGCTTCTTGCGGAAAGAATCGAGCGAAACGACGGAGCCCGGTTTCTTTTCCTCGCCTTCTGCGGCAGGCTTTGCGGCCGCGTCCTCCGTCTTGACGGCATCAACGGGATAGGCGGTGATCTCGGCGGCCGGAAGTTCCTCGCCGTCGCTCAGCGGTACGTCGAACTCCAGCTCGAAATTGACCGAGGGGTCGTAGAAGCCGCGGATGGCGTTGAAGGGAATGACGAGCTTTTCCGGCACGTCTGAGAAGGACAGGCCGATCTCGAAATGGGATTCGGTGATCTTCAGTTCCCAGAACTGGTGCTGGATGACGATGGTCATCTGCTCGGGATATTTGGACTTCAGGTGCTGCGAGATGCGCACGCCAGGAGCGCCCGTGAGAAACGTGATGAAGAAGTGATGGTCGCCGGGCAGACGGCCCGTCGTTGCGACTTCGGTCAAGACCTTGCGGATGACACCGCGCAACGCGTCCTGTGCCAGAATGTCGTAGCGGATATGATCCTGCCCCATGCTTTTCCTGTCTTTCGTCGGTTTGGAAGTCTTTTCACGAACTTGTATGGCACGTCCGGGCGCTTTGGGAAAGGCGCAAGCCGATTCATGCGTTCATCAAGCATACATGATTTCATCGAAAAAGGGGAGAAGGTGAAGGCTTCTGTTGCCAGGTGCCTTCGGACCCCGCCTTACGGGGCTAACCGTAAGGACTTAGAGCGGAATTCCCGCACCGCCGTTAGGCAGCGAGAGCGTATTCCTTAGCGTTGTTGTCGTTTGCAACTACACTTGTGACCCGATAACGGCGGTATCATGCCGAGCGAAAAGTCGATCTTTACACCCTTGTCGATCCTATTTCGCCCCCATCAAAAGCAGGCCCTTCTCCAAAAGGAGAGCCGCCTGTTTTTGGTGGAGGCGCCGGGTACCGCCCCCGGGTCCAATAGGTTTATTCCACCGCCCGTTTATCGCCATAGCCGGCCCGAAAGCCGGCATGGGTGATATAGTGTTTTTGTGATCGCAAGGGAAGGGGATACGTCATAAAAGCGTCGTGCTCTCCAGGGATTTTGCTTGGATAATCAGCAAGACGCATTGGTTTGCGGCCGCTTTGCTCTTAAATTGGGTGCAAAAGGAATCGGTGGCGACCATGAAGCAATATCTCGACCTCTTGAGCCATGTGATGGAAAAAGGCACCGACCGGGGTGACCGCACGGGCACCGGCACGCGTTCGGTCTTCGGCTATCAGATGCGCTTCGATCTCGATGCCGGCTTCCCGGTGCTGACGACGAAGAAGCTGCATCTGCGCTCGATCATCTATGAACTGCTGTGGTTCCTCAAGGGCGAGACCAATATCCGATACCTGCATGAAAACGGCGTCAGCATCTGGGACGAATGGGCCGACGAGAACGGCGATCTCGGCCCGGTCTATGGCGCGCAGTGGCGCTCCTGGCCGGCACCGGATGGCGGGCATATCGACCAGATCGACAATCTCGTAAAAGGCCTCATCAAGAACCCCAATTCGCGCCGTCACATCGTTTCGGCCTGGAACCCGGCAGAAGTGGACGAGATGGCGTTACCGCCCTGCCACTGCCTGTTCCAGTTCTATGTGGCTGACGGCAAGCTTTCCTGCCAGCTCTATCAGCGCTCGGCGGACATCTTCCTCGGCGTTCCCTTCAACATCGCCTCCTATGCATTGCTGACGATGATGGTGGCGCAGGTGACTGGGCTGAAATATGGCGAATTCGTCCATACGCTCGGTGATACACATCTCTATCACAACCATTTCGACCAGGCGAAGCTGCAGCTGGCGCGCCAGCCGAAGCCGCTGCCGCGCATGCTGATCAAGCGCGATGTGAAGGATATCTTCGGCTTCGTCTACGAGGATTTCGAACTCGTCGGCTACGACGCGGATGCCAATATCAAGGCGCCGATCGCCGTCTGAAGCGTGTCGCGATCTTTTTAGATCGCTTGCCACGCTTTAGGCTTTTGTTTCGCGTGTCGTTATCGCAAAACCGCTGCATACTTTTGCGCGCATGCTCCAAGCCGGGAAGGCCGATGTCCGATATCCGCAAGACCATTTTCGTTGCCGTTGCGCGCAACGGCATTATCGGCCGCGACGGCGACATGCCCTGGCGGCTTTCGACCGACCTCAAGCGCTTCAAGGCGATGACAACAGGCAAGCCTGTGGTCGTCGGTCGTAAGACCTTCGAGAGCTTCGGCGGCAAACCGCTGCCGGGGCGCCAGCACGTGGTGATCTCGCGCGGTGCCGCTATCGATCTTCCCGACGTGCAAATGGCCCGCTCGCTCAACGAGGCGATAGAGATGGCCGAGGAGCTCGCCCGCAAGCAGGGTGAAAACGAGATCTCCATCCTCGGCGGCGGGCAGATCTACGCGCAGGCGATGGCGTTCGTCGACCGCATGTGTGTGACGCATGTGGAAGCCGATGTGGATGGCGACACGTCGTTTCCCGAGATCGATCCCACAATCTGGGTGGCGACCGAGAGCCTTGATGTTCCAGCCGGGGAAAGGGACACCTATCCCACGCGTTTCGTCGTTTATGAACGGCGAGATGCCTGAAAAGGAACTATTTTCCAATTATATTGACCAAGTTTCTGACGCTGCGTTGAAAGCAGATGCGCCGATACCTATAACGGTCGGATCGCATCCGCCGGCAGCCCCCACGGCGGTCGGATGTGTATGACGTAACGAACAACGAGGTTTTGATGCCCTGGAGCAATCAGAATGGCGGCGGCGGCCCTTGGGGCGGCGGCGGCGGTAATAATCAGGGACCATGGGGGCAGGGGCCGAACCGTCCACGCGGCGGTGGCGGCGGCAAGGGCGGTCCGCCCGATTTGGAAGACATCATCCGGCGCGGGCAGGATCAGCTGCGCGGCTTCATTCCGGGTGGTTTCAACGGCGGTGTCGTTGCGATCATCGTGGCTGTTGTCGCGATCTTCTGGCTTTTCCAATGCATTTATGTCGTCCAGCCGGACGAGCGCGGCGTTGAGCTGCGCTTCGGCCAGCCCAAGCAGGAGATTTCCATGCCGGGCCTGCATTTCCATTTCTGGCCGGTTGAAACCGTCGAGACGGTCAAGGTGACGGTGCAGCAGTTGAACATCGGCGCGACCACGGCAGGCTCTTCGAGCGGGCTGATGCTGTCGAGCGACAAGAGTGTCATCAACGTGCAGTTTGCCGTCTTCTATACGATCAGCGATCCCAAGGCCTATCTTTTCGGTGTGGAAAATCCGGCTGAAACACTGCAGCAGGTTTCTGACAGCGCCATGCGCGAAGTCGTCGGCCGCCGTCCGGCGCTGGACGCTTTCCGCAGCAACCGCCAGCCGATCGAGACGCAGGTTCTCAACATCGTTCAGGATACGATGAACCGTTACGGCGCGGGCATTACCGTGACCGGCGTGACGATCCAGAACGTGGCGCCGCCGCGCGAAGTCGCCGACTCCTTCGAAGAAGTACAGCGTGCCGGCCGCGACCGCGACAGCACGATCGAAGACGCCAACCGCTATACGAACCAGAAGCTCGGTCAGGCACGAGGCGATGCAGCCCGCATCCGCGAAGACGCAGCCGCCTACAAGGATCGCGTCGTCAAGGAAGCGGAAGGTGAAGCGCAGCGCTTTACGGCCATCAATGACGAATATTCGAAAGCTCCCGATGTGACGCGCAAGCGCCTGTTCCTCGAAACGATGGAGCAGGTTCTGAAAAACTCCAAGAAGGTCGTGATCGACGAAAAGCAGGGCGTCGTGCCCTACCTGCCGCTCAACGAGATCAACAGACCGGCGGCACCAGCACCGGCACGGCAGGGAGGTTGAACCATGGTATCGAACAGACTTCCCGTAATCCTCATCGCGCTCGCGATCGTTCTCGCCATTCTTTATTCGTCGATCTTCGTCGTGAATGCGCGTGAGCAGGCCATCGTCGTGCGCTTCGGTCAGATCCAGTCGGTGAAGAGCGAGCCCGGCCTCTACTTCAAGCTGCCGTTCGGCTTCATGGATGCCGACCGCGTGCAGTTCGTGGAAAAGCGTGCGCTCAGGCTCGACCTCGACAATATCCGCGTTCAGGTTCAGGACGGCCAGACCTTCGATGTCGACGCCTTCGTGATCTACAACATCTCGGATGTGCGCCGTTTTCGCGAAACGGTCTCGGGCGACCGCGACGCTGCCGAGGCACGGCTGCGTGCGCAGCTCGATTCCTCGCTTCGCCGCGTCTACGGTCTGCGTGACTACAATGCCGCGCTTTCGGAAGAGCGCGTGGCGATGATGCTCGAAATCCGCGACGATCTGCGCACCGATGCCGAAAATCTCGGCCTGCATATCGATGACGTCCGCATCCGCCGGACAGACCTTTCGCCGGAAGTGGCTCCGAACACCTACAACGCCATGCGCTCCGAGCGTCTGGCCGAAGCCGAGCGCATCCGCGCCGAGGGTAATGAAGAGGGCCAGCGCCGCCGGGCTGTCGCCGACCGCCAGGTCGTCGAGATCACTGCCGATGCGCAGCGCGATTCGGAAATCCTGCGCGGTCAAGGTGATGCGGAGCGCAACCGTATCTTCGCCGATTCCTTCGGCAAGGATCCGGCCTTCTTCGAGTTCTACCGCTCGATGGCCGCCTATTCCACGGCACTTTCCTCGCCGGATACGACGCTGGTGCTTTCGCCGACCTCGCAGTTCTTCCGCTACTTCGAGAATGCGGACGGCAACCAGCCTGCTGCACCGGGCCAGACCGGGGGCCTCGTGCCGCCTGCGGCCGCACAGCCGGCCGCTCCGGCACCGCCGGCGAACTGACGACAGACTGAATGCAGGACCTCCTGACCGGACTGCATTCTTCCTTATCATTGAGGGGCTGGTCTACGCACTGGCCCCTCGTTTTCTTATCGAGATGGCAAAGCTTCTCCCCACCGTTCGGGAGCGGCAACTCAGGGTCTTCGGGCTTGCCGCGATAGCGCTCGGCGTCGGCTGTGTCTGGCTTTTGCGAGGCTAGATCACATTCGCAAGGGGATTTCGCGAAAAGGTGATTTCGCCCTCCATCATTCCGCCTTATGCTGGTGCTGTATGTGCGCCTTTACCCCAGACGAGGAAGCTTGATGGCCCCCACGACTCGCTCGCCCTTCAGACGAACGCTCGCGCTGCTGGCCGGCACCGCCCTTCTGGCAAATGTCGGCGCAAGCGGTGTTGCGCATGCGCAAACCGCCCCCGCACCAGCGACACCTGAACAGGCAGCACCGGCCCCTGCCGCCCCTCAACCGGCGCCGGTTTCCCCGGCTGCAGTAGCGCCCGCCGCTCCGCCGGTGCAGATGACGGCTCCGGGCAATGGACCGGCTTCGGTCGCCGATCTCGCCGAGGGACTGCTCGATGCCGTGGTCAATATTTCGACCTCGCAGAATGTGAAGGACGACGAAGGTGCAGGCCCGGCGCCGCGCGCGCCAGACGGCTCGCCCTTCCAGGAATTCTTCAACGATTTCTTCAACAAGCAGCAGGGCAATCGTGGCCCCAATCACAATGTCAGCTCGCTCGGCTCCGGCTTCGTTATCGACCCCAGCGGCTATATCGTTACCAACAACCACGTGATCGAGGGCGCCGACGACATCGAGATCAATTTCGCCAATGGCTCCAAGCTGAAGGCCAAGCTGATCGGCACGGACACCAAGACCGACCTTTCGGTATTGAAGGTCGAGCCGAAACAGCCGCTGAAATCCGTCAAGTTCGGCGATTCCAGCGTCATGCGCATCGGCGACTGGGTGATGGCAATCGGCAACCCGTTCGGCTTCGGCGGATCGGTGACGGTCGGCATCATTTCGGGCCGCGGCCGCAATATCAATGCCGGCCCCTATGACAATTTCATCCAGACGGATGCGGCCATCAACAAGGGCAATTCGGGCGGTCCGCTCTTCAACATGAAGGGCGAAGTGATCGGCATCAATACGGCGATCATCTCCCCGTCGGGCGGGTCGATCGGCATCGGCTTCTCAGTGCCGTCGGAGCTTGCCTCAGGCGTGGTCGACCAGCTTCGCGAATATGGCGAGACGCGGCGCGGCTGGCTCGGCGTGCGCATTCAGCCTGTCACCGACGAAGTGGCCGACAGCCTCGGCCTCGACACCGCCAAGGGTGCGCTAGTCGCTGGCGTCATCAAGGGCGGGCCGGTCGATGACGGCTCGATCAAGGCCGGCGACGTGATCCTGAAATTCGACGGCAAGGTCGTCAGCGAGATGCGCGACCTGCCACGCGTGGTGGCCGAAAGCCCCGTCGGCAAAGAAGTCGATGTGGTGGTGCTGCGTGACGGCAAGGAGCAGACCGTCAAGGTAACGCTCGGTCGTCTCGAAGATAGCGACCAGGCCGCCGCCAACGACAATTCGACGGATGACGGTGTCATCAATCCCGATCCTGGTGAAAACAACGATATGGACGAACCGGATCAGGGTGGCGATCAGGGGCAGGCCGCACCTGACGGCCAGGATCCGCAGCAACAGGGCCAGGGACAAGGGCAAAGCCAGAGCCAGGATCAGGCAACGCCCGGTCAGGCTGCTCCGAAGCATGTGCTCGGTCTTTCACTCTCGCTGCTCAGCCCCGAGACCCGCAAGGCCTTCGGCATTGCCGAAAGCGTTGATGGTGTCGTCGTGACTGAGGTTGCGCCGGGTTCGGCCGCCGCCGAAAAGGGTTTGAAGCCCGGCGACGTGATCGTCGAAGTGGCGCAGGAATTCATGAAGTCGCCGGATGCGGTTGCTACCAAGGTGCAGACGCTGAAGCAGGAAGGCCGGCGCAACGCGCAGATGATGGTCGCTGCAGCGAATGGCGACCTGCGGTTTGTCGCAGTGCCGATGGAGTGAGGGCTGTCGGTTGGCGGAGGATGCCGTGACTAGGGTAGTTGATTAGTCGCGGCGACCGCCCAGTTCTCCCTCATCCCTGTGCTTGTCACAGGGATCCAGCCTGCCCAAGTCCTTGGGCAGGAAAGACTTTCTCCCTTTACGGAGAATACGAGTCATTCACCGCGCGGACGCTCGGTAGCTGGATTCCTGTGACAAGCACAGGAATGAGGGTGGGGAGGGGCGCTTGCCGCCCCAAGACGCGAAAGGAGCGGTTATGACGCTCCTTTTCAGTTTTCAGCCACGCCTCGTGCGGTTCATGCCGTCACGAAATCCGTCTTCCGGTAGCCCTGGATATAGAGCAGCGCGGTCAGGTCGCCGTGGTTGATCTGCATGTCGGCTTCGGCAGCGACAGCCGGTTTGGCGTGGAGGGCGACGCCGGAGCCGGCCAGATGCAGCATGCCGAGATCGTTGGCGCCGTCGCCGACGGCAATGGCTTCTTCGGGGGAAATGCCGAGGCGGGTGGCGATGTCGTTGAGAGCATCGACCTTGGCCTGCTTGCCGAGAATGGGTTCCGCGACGTGGCCGGAGAGGAGGCCGTCTTCCTCAAGCAGGAGATTGGCGCGGTTTTCGTCGAAGCCGAGGGTAGCTGCGATGCGGCTGGTGAAGACCGTGAAGCCGCCGGAGACGAGGGCGGTATAATAGCCTTTCGACTTCATGGTAGCGATCAGTTCAAGGCCGCCGGGGGTAAGCGTAATGCGCTTGGCGATCACTTCGTCGACGACCGAGATCGGCAAGCCCTTCAGGAGGGCGACGCGTTCCCGCAACGCCGGTTCGAAGGCGATCTCGCCGTTCATGGCGCGGGCGGTGATGGCGGCGACCTTTTCCTTCAGGCCGACTTCGGCAGCGAGTTCGTCGATGCATTCCTGGCCGATCATTGTCGAATCCATATCGGCGATCAGCAGCTTCTTGCGGCGGGTTTCCTGTTCCTGGATGACGAGATCGATCGGGCTGTTGGCGATGACGGCGTGCAGATTGGCCTCGACTGCCTGCCTGTCGGAGCCGTCTGCGAGCACGATATCGCAGGCAATGCCATCCGCCAGCCAGTAGAGCCCGGATGCCTTGACGGCGTCTGAAGCGCGCTCGGCGATCTCAGGCGAAAGAACGGGGTTTGACGGATTGGCAACAAGCGTGGCAACGAGGGCCATGATGGAAAACCTTCTGAGCGCTGTGAATGCGATCCTGATAACCGGGCCGACTGCCAGCGGCAAGTCCGCGCTCGCAGTGGAATTGGCCAAAGAGCATGGCGGCGTGGTGATCAATGCCGACAGCATGCAGGTCTATGACACGCTACGTGTGCTGACTGCGCGACCCTCGGAAGAGGATATGGATGGTGTGCCGCATCATCTCTACGGCCATGTGCCGGCCGCGCAGGCCTATTCGACCGGTTCCTGGCTGCGGGACGTGACAGCGCTTTTGCCGCGCATCAACGCCGAGGGAAAGCTGCCGGTCTTCGTCGGCGGCACAGGGCTCTATTTCAAGGCGTTGACGGGCGGGTTGTCGGAAATGCCCGTCATTCCCGAGGAGGTAAGGCAGCGGCTGCGCGCACGGCTTCTGGAGGAGGGGCCAGAGGGCCTGTATGCAGAGCTTGCGAAGGTTGATCCCGCCATGGTCGAAAGCCTGAACATACAAGACGGGCAGAGGATCGTGCGGGCGCTTGAGGTCTTCGAGGCGACGGGTCAGTCGATTGCAGAATTCCAGGGGCAGGCGGGGCCTGTCGTCGTCAATCCCGACAGGGCGCGCAAGATCGTCGTGCTGCCGGATCGCGCCGTGCTGCATCAGCATATCAACGGACGTTTCGAGAAAATGCTGGAGCAGGGGGCGGAAGACGAGGTGAGGGCGCTACTCGCGCTTGATCTTCCCCCGGAAATGCCTGTCATGAAGGCGATCGGTGTGTCGCAGATCGCGGCGATGCTGCGCGGCGAGATGACCCGCGCCGAGGTGATTGAGCGTGGGGCCGCCGCCACACGGCAATATGCCAAGCGGCAGATGACCTGGTTCCGCAATCAGATGGATGAAAGCTGGGAGCGGCTTTCGCCTTAGCGCCAAAGCGACCCATGCTTCACGCCCGCAAACGGCTAGAATGATCTTCGAATCATGACCAATGGAGCTATGGGGGCCGGCATGAACAACTTTCTCGCCAAGACGCTTTCTTCGATCAACGCCTTGATCGCTATCGTCATTCTTGCTTTTTCCACGCTTTCGGGTGCGACTGCAGCAGCGGCGCAGGGTGGATCGGGCATGTTCATCGTCGGAGCAATTTTGGGCGCCATCGGCGGCATCGTGATTGCAGCGTTGATCTGCGGCACCATCGCCTTCCTGGCACTGATCGAGCGGCATCTCTCCGAAATCGCAGCGGCAACGCGCCAGCCGCGTTCGTAGGCAGTACTCAGTCCTTATCGTAAAGGCTGCTCAGCGGCTTCTTCAGGATGCTTTCGCGCAGCGACATGCCGCCCTCGCGACGCGGCGCTGACGTCTGTTCGCCGAAGGCGGGCCTCGACTGCTCGTCGCGGCGCATTTCGCGGCGCAGCGCTTCGAGGCGTGCGTCAATGGAAGTCTGCGGCGAGAGCGGCGGGGTCTCGGGATGTTGCGCGCGGCTTTGCGGCAGCAGTCCGGGGCGATAGGGTTCGAGCGGCGCCTGTGCTGCTGATGGAGCGGCATAGGGCTGGTTGGCGTGGGGCTGAGCAGCGTCCTCGTCTTCGAAATCCTCTTCCGGCTCGTAATCCGCTATCGCTGCACTGTAGTTCTGCTGGAAGGTGGAGATATCGGGGCCTGATGTGATCGCCCGCATGCGGGTGACGATGCGGCGCAGGTCGACGGTGTCAGGGTCTTCCTCGGCATGTTTGCTGGTGGCGCTATGGGCCTTCGGCAGCAGGGTTTCGTCGACGCGCAAGAAGCGCATGCGCATCGGCACCCGGATCGCCTCACCAAAGGCGATCGCCTCTCCATTGCCGATCGAGGAAATGAAGCTCGTCGTCGAGATCGAGGAATTGGGGATGGCCGAGCGGATGATTTCCTGGTCGCGGTCGTTGGCAAGGCGCATGGCAAAGAGCGTCGAGCACTGCGACAGGATCGTCTGGTCGAGTTCGCCGGGGCGCTGGGTGATGATGCCGAGCGAGACACCGTATTTGCGGCCTTCCTTGGCGATGCGGGCAATCGCCTGCCGCGTCGGCACAAAGCCGAGGTTCGGGTCCGAGGGTATATAGCGGTGCGCCTCTTCGCAGACGACCAGCATGTGAATGGCGCCTTCGCTCCAGAGCGCGATTTCGAAGGCCATGCGGCAGAGTACCGAGGCGACGGAGTTGACGACCTCGGAGGGGATGCCGGCGAGCTGGAAGGTGCAGATCGGTCTGTTGTCGCCGGGGATGCGGAAGATCTGCGCGATGGTCTCGGTGATCGTGTCGCTGATCGTGTTGCTGGAGAACATGAAGTGATAGCGCGGATCGTTGATCGCGGCGATGATGCGCATCTTCAGTGAGCGCAGGAAGGGCTTTTCGGCGCGACCTTCCAGCCTGCCGATGCGCTCGTCGATGAGGGCAAGCAGATCGGCGATGCGATAGGGCACCGGAGTGTCGGCGGTGATCGAGCTCTTTTCCGTCTGGCGGCGCACCAGCGAACTGTCGCTGCCGCGAAAGGCGCGTTTGGCCTCCGGCAGGATATCGCGCAGCATGTCGAGTTCTTCGGGCACCGGCGGGCGGCCGCGAAAGACAACTTCGGCGAATTCCTCAAGCCGCATCAGCCAGAAGGGCAGGTCGAGCGTGTCGGTGTCGATGGTGACGGCGTGTTTCGGGAAAGCGGCGGCAAATTCATTATGCGGATCGAGGATCAGCACGCGCAGCTTCGGATCGGCCTCGATCGCCTTGTGCAAGAGCAGCGAGACGGCGGTCGATTTGCCGACGCCGGTCGAGCCGACCACGGCGAAATGCTTCGACAGCATCGAGGGGACATGGATCGCCGCGTCGATGCTTTCATCCTGCGTCAGATTGCCGATGACGGCAGTGGCGCCCTTGCCGGCATCATAGATGCGTATCAGGTCGGCGGAGCGGATGCGGTGGGCGATGGCGCCGAGATAGGGGTAACGCGAAATGCCGGTCGAAAATTCCTCGCGGCCGTCTTCATCGACGCGGACTTCGCCGAGCAGTTCGGTCTCGATGCGGAAGATATTGTCCTGACCTTCGCCCCAGCCCTGGCTACCGGTATTCATGGAAAAGACGAGGGCGACGACGCGATTGCGCCCGACGCTGATCGAAATCAGCCGGCCGACGGACCATAATTCGGTGAGATCGGTGCCGCCGGCTTCCGCCACGGCGGCGATGGTGGCGCGCGATCCGCTGCATGCAACGACACGCCCGAGAAATCTGTTCCCCGGCGCAAGGCTGTCGCGGCGATCCTGTTCGCCTGCTTTGCCTGTCGTCATCATGTCGTTGTTGAGCAAAGGGTTACTCCCTGCATTAAAGGGCAGGATAGAATCGATCCTTTAATAAATCCTTCAGCCCCAGAATTGGACGGCCCATTGGACGGTTTGCGCAGTTGACGGCGTGCCGATTTTTTATTGCGGAATGCGTTGACGCTGCGAAATTTTCTGTCTATCACTTCCGCCCATGACAATTTCGAACGTTCTTATCGTGGTGGGAAAGCGCATGGGCAGGATGGTGTAACCATCCGGCGATAGCCACCCATGCGCAAGACGAAGGCTCCTCAGGGGCCTTTTTTTATGCCCGAAATCAGGGCTTCCGGCCACAAACCTCAGATCTCCAGCATCAAACGGAACAGACACATGGCGAGCACGGACAATCAAGCGGCAGACAACAGGATGACGGGAGCGGAAATCGTTCTCCGCGCGCTGAAGGACAATGGTGTCGAGCACATCTTCGGCTATCCCGGCGGTGCCGTCCTGCCGATCTATGACGAGATCTTCCAGCAGGAGGATATCAAGCACATCCTCGTGCGCCATGAGCAGGGCGCCGGCCATGCGGCCGAAGGTTACGCCCGCTCCACCGGCAAGGTCGGTGTCATGCTGGTCACGTCAGGCCCCGGTGCCACCAATGCCGTCACGCCGCTGCAGGATGCGTTGATGGATTCCATTCCGCTCGTCTGCCTCTCCGGCCAGGTTCCGACGCCGCTGATCGGTTCGGACGCCTTCCAGGAATGCGATACGGTCGGCATCACGCGCCCCTGCACCAAGCACAACTGGCTGGTCAAGGATGTCAACGAGCTCGCCGCCGTCATCCATGAGGCCTTCCGTATTGCCCAGTCGGGCCGTCCGGGTCCCGTTGTCGTCGATATCCCGAAGGACGTGCAGTTTGCCACCGGCACCTACACGCCGCCGGCCGATCATGCCATCCAGAAGAGCTACCAGCCGAAGATCCAGGGTGACCTGAACCAGATCCAGGCGGCGATCGAGTTGATGGCCAACGCCCGCAAGCCGGTCTTCTATACGGGCGGCGGCGTCATCAATTCCGGCCCGGAAGCCTCCCGCATGCTGCGCGAGTTGGTCGAATTGACAGATTTCCCGATCACCTCGACGCTGATGGGCCTCGGCGCCTATCCGGCTTCCGGCAAGAACTGGCTGAAGATGCTCGGCATGCACGGCTCCTATGAGGCCAACATGGCGATGCATGATTGCGATGTCATGGTCTGCATCGGTGCCCGCTTCGACGACCGCATTACCGGTCGTCTGAACGCCTTCTCGCCGAATTCCAAGAAGATCCATATCGATATCGATCCGTCTTCGATCAACAAGAACGTCCGTGTCGATGTCGGCATCCGCGGCGATGTCGGCAATATTCTGGAAGACATGATCCGCCTGTGGCGCGCACTGCCGAAGAAGCCGGAAAAGAACCGTCTCGATGCCTGGTGGGGCGATATTACCCGCTGGCGCGCCCGCAATTCCTTCGCCTATGCGATGAGCAAGGACGTGATCATGCCGCAATATGCGCTGGAACGTCTCTTCGCGTTGACCAAGGATCGCGACACCTACATCACGACCGAAGTCGGCCAGCACCAGATGTGGGCGGCCCAGTTCTTCGGCTTCGAACAGCCGAACCGCTGGATGACCTCGGGTGGCCTCGGCACGATGGGTTATGGCCTGCCGGCAGCGCTCGGCGTGCAGATCGCTCATCCGGAAAGCCTCGTCATCGACATTGCCGGCGATGCCTCGATCCAGATGTGCATTCAGGAAATGTCGGCAGCGATCCAGCACAATGCGCCGATCAAGATCTTCATCATGAACAACCAGTACATGGGTATGGTGCGCCAGTGGCAGCAACTGCTGCACGGCAACCGCCTGTCCAACTCCTATACAGAAGCGATGCCTGATTTCGTGAAGCTCGCCGAAGCCTATGGCGCTGTTGGCCTGCGTTGCGAGAAGCCTGATGATCTCGATGCGACCATCCAGGAGATGATCGACGTCAAGAAGCCGGTTATCTTCGATTGCCGCGTTGCCAATCTCGCCAACTGTTTCCCGATGATCCCCTCGGGCAAGGCCCATAATGAAATGCTGCTGCCGGACGAAGCCACGGACGAAGCGGTCGCCAACGCGATCGACGCCAAGGGCCGTCAGCTAGTCTAAGAAGAAGTCAGAGGAAACCCAGGATCATGAACGCACACCTTCAACCCACCGGCTCTGCCTACTTCATCTCTCCGGAAACGGCAGCCGTCGAGAGCCATACGCTCTCGGTGCTTGTCGATAACGAACCGGGCGTTCTCGCCCGCGTCATTGGCCTGTTTTCCGGCCGCGGCTACAACATCGAAAGCCTGACGGTTTCGGAAACGGAGCATGCGGCGCATCTGTCGCGCATCACCATCGTCACCCGCGGCACGCCGCACGTGCTGGAGCAGATCAAGGCGCAGCTCGAACGCATCGTGCCTGTCCATCGCGTGGTGGACCTGACGGTGCGCGCCCGCGAACTCGGCCAGGACCGGCCGATCGAGCGGGAAGTGGCTCTGCTCAAGGTTATCGGCAATGGCGAGACCCGCGCCGAGACGCTGCGCCTAGCGGACGCCTTCCACGCCAAGGTGGTGGATGCGACGATCGATCACTTCATCCTGGAGATCACCGGCAAGTCCTCCAAGATCGACCAGTTCATCGCGATCATGAAGCCGCTCGGCCTCATCGAAGTCTGCCGCACTGGCATTGCCGCGATGAACCGCGGCGGGCAGGGCATGTAAAGAGACAGCCCGGGCATGTAAGGGTTACAGCCCGGGCATGTGATCGGCTGCTTTTGAATGGCAGTTTGCGCCGCTGGAGGTCAGAGCATCTCCAGCGGCGTTTTCTTTGATGGCGGCGGGAAGGCGGCGTCGAGGGCTTCCCAGTCCTCGTCGGTGATATCGAGGGAGACGCAGTCGCGGTTTTCGCGTGCGCGCTCGATATTCGAAGTCTTGGGGATGACGAAGACGCCGTCGCGTTCGAGCAGGAAGGCGAGAGCCAGCTGGGCCGGTGTCGCCTGATAGGCCTTGGCGATATGGATCAGGTCGGGGTGGTGCAGGATGCGGCCCTGTTCGATCGGCGAATAGGCCATGATCGGAATGTTGCGGCTCTGGCACCAGGGCAGGAGATCGTATTCGATGCCGCGGCGGGCGAGATTGTAGAGAACCTGATTGGCGGCGACGTTCCGACCGCCGGGAACGGAGAACAGTTCTTCCATGTCGTCGGTATCGAAGTTGGAGACGCCCCAGGCACGGATCTTGCCGGCCGCTTTCAGCGTCTCGAAGGCTTCGACGGTTTCAGCCAGCGGATAATTGCCGCGCCAATGCAGCAGATAGAGGTCGATGCGGTCGGTGCCGAGGCGTTCGAGGCTGCCTTCGCAGGCGGTGATCGTGCCGGTGCGGCTGGCATTCCAGGGATAGACCTTGCTGACGATGAAGGTCTCGTCGCGGCGTCCCTTGATTGCCTGTCCGACGATTTCCTCGGCGCCGCCATCGCCATACATTTCGGCGGTATCGATCATCGTCATGCCGAGATCGAGGCCGGCCTTGAGACTTGCGATCTCTTCCTTCGCATGGCCGGCATCCTCGCCCATGCCCCAGGTGCCCTGGCCGAGCGCCGGCACTTCGGTGCCATCGGGAAAGGTGATGGTGGGGATGGGGTCGTCCATGTCCGTTCTGATCCTGTGCGTGCTCGATAGACTATCAGGTAATCCTGTCACCATGACAATCATGTTATGGTGACAGGGGTTTAGGGCAGTTATGCTGACCTAATTTCAACAGGCCGCCTTGCTATGAACCTGTGCGGCCCCGGGAGGGTTTCATGCCGCTGGATACGTTTCTGGCCCTGCTGCTTTTTGCTTTCACGACCTCGATCACCCCAGGGCCGAACAATATGATGCTGTTTGCCTCGGGCGTGAATTTCGGCTTTCGCCGCACCATCCCGCATATGTTCGGCATCGGGGCGGGTTTCCTGTCGCTGCTGCTTGCCGTAGGTCTGGGGCTCGGGGCGCTGCTGCATACGGTGCCGACGGTCTATATCGCGCTGAAATTTGCCGGTGGCGCCTATCTCGTCTGGATCGCCTGGAAGATTGCGACATCGCGGTCGCTGAGCGAAGGCAAGAGCGGCGTGAAACCGATGTCCTTCCTTGGCGCTGCGGCCTTTCAGTGGGTCAATCCGAAGGCTTGGGTGATGGCGGTCACGGCGATGGCAACCTATACGAATCCGGAGCTTTATCTGATCAGCGTGCTGCTCGTCGGCCTTGCCTTTGCGACGGTCAATGTGCCCTCGGTTTCCACCTGGGCGGGCTTCGGTTCGGCGCTTCGGCAGTGGCTTTCCGATCCGGTGCGGCTGAAATGGTTCAACATCACCATGGCGGTGCTGCTCGTGCTCAGCTTGTGGCCGATGCTAAAATAGCGTCGGCTTTGATAGCATTAACAAGAGAATGCCTGTTACCGCGAAGAAGGCCGGAAAGCCGAAGGCGAACCAGACGCGGTAGAGGCTGAAATAGGCCGGCGGCAGGGCAGTGCCCGAGGCGGCTGCTGCGCGGGCGAGATTGCGCAACCGGATCTGGATCCAGACGACCGGCAGCCAGAAGATGCCGGTGACGACATAAAGCACCAGCGATAGCGCAATCCAGCTTTCCGTCAGATCCCAGCCGATGATGCGGGCAAGAAGATAGCCTGTCACCGGCTGGAGAATGGCGGCTGTGGCCGTAAAGACCGTATCGGCGATGACGACGGTGCCGGCGACATGGGCGATCAGGACAGGGTTAAGGGTGCGATGGGCCATCACCATGAAGAAGGCGATACCGGCGCCGGTGCCGAAGAGCACAGTTGCGCCGACAACATGGGCGAGAAGCAGCAGTTCTGCGAGCATCAGCGTTCATCCAGGATGGCGAGTGCCGCAAGCGTCAGCAGCAGCGATGGCAGGATCTTGACGAGCGGCCCAAGCGGATCGAGCCAGAGCGCGGACTCCAGCATCGTGCCGCCCAAGAGATAGGCGAGGGAGACGACGAGCATGCCGAGGAGGGCGCGGCGGGCGAATGGACGCAAGAGGACTGCAGCGCCGAGCGCGATATCGATCAGGCAGGTGAGGACTGTCACCGTGACCGCAGCGCCCGCGGGCATGAAGGGCAGGAAGTGAGCGCTTGCCTGCGCGGGGGCCAGAAGCGGGATGAGGCCGGATAGCAGCCAGAAGAGCGACAGCCCGGCAATGACCGGCGCCTTCAGGAGATAGAGGCGGGCAAACCATAGGTCCTGAACGCCGGAGGGATGGGCGGCGAGCGTCTCCGCAGCCGAGAGTGTCGGCAGACCCGAGGGCGTGGGGCGGTCCATGCGCACACCCTCGGACATGACGGTCATGGCGGTAGAGCGTAGCGGCGAGCGCCAGCCGAGATGGCCGGCAATATCGGCAAGCCATGAGACCGGCCTTGCGATTGCCGGCGGGATGGAGATGACAGGCGCATCCGGCAGGCCGAGCCAGGCGCGATGCAGTTTGACGAGGCTTGCGAGCGTGTGCCGTTCCTCAGCGGCGAGTTCGATATCGCTGCCGGAGGGGAGTGCGTCCGAGATCGCGGCCAAGACGGCAGAGGCGACATCTTCGGCGGCGACGGTTTCGACCGGGCTGTCGGCATGGATGAGCGGCAGGGCAAGGGGGAAGGATGCAAGCGCGCGCAGAAGTGCGGTGCCGCCGTGGGCGTTGCGGCCGAGCACGAGGGATGGGCGCAGGATCACGTAAGGCAGGCCGGATGCTGCAAGCGCTGTATCGGCAGCACGCTTGGTGGTGAGGAAGGGCAAGTGGCTGCCGGCGCCGTCGGTTCGGGCGGAGATCTGGACGATCAGCGTCACGCCAGCTGGTCGCGCCGCTTGCTGGAGCGCGATCATTGCGCGTTGCTGGGTGGCTGCGAGATTGTCCGAAAGACCGTCCTGGAGGGCGCCGGCACTGTTGACGACGACGTGCTGGCCTTCCAGCACAGGCCCCCAGTCGGCCACATTGGTCATCTTCTCCAGATCGGCCCGGATCCAGCGGATAGCGGGCTGGCGAACCCGTGCCCGGTCGGGATTGCGGGCAAGCCCGGTCACGGTGCAGCCGTCCGCAAGCAACTGTGCTGCGATCGCCGAGCCGATGAAGCCTGTGGCACCGAGAATCAGGATGTTCATAGTGGGAGACTACCGAAAAACGGCATATCGAGCAGGGGGCGGCCGTGTAATGCCCGCGTATTGCTCGCAAGAAACTGCCTCGCTTTCATGCCGGATGGCTTAGGCGATAAGGCGGGGATCGAGTTTGGCCATGGGAATAGCGCATTCGGTGACGATCCGCGCCGCCAGGGACGGGTCGAGCGGCGGCCTGACCTGGTAGAAGGCAAGTTCCAACGCCAGGCCGATCGCGAAAGGTCGCCTGCTGATGGGCACGATATTTCGATCGAGAGCATCGGCCAACTTCGGCCACAGGCGGCGAACGTAGGCAAGGGGCGTATCGCCTGGACGGTGTTCATCCATCAATCGCGGTATTCCGAACTGCGGATGTCCGATGGTTGAGACCACGTAACGAAGCGCTTCCATCGCCATCTCTTGCGAGATCACAGCACCGGACCTTCTTGCCGCGCCGTATGTCAGGTTGAGCAGGGAATCATGGTTTTCCAGAAGGAAGGCGTTCGGCAGATTGCCAGTATAATAGCGGGAGCCATCCTCGGTTTCCATGGCGATGAGATCAGCGTCGTCGCTGAGCTGTCCGGCGGAAGCGATATCAAAGGCGGTGAGGACGCACGAAAAACCGCCAACCGATCCCAGGGCTGCGAACAGATCGATCGAATGAACATTGCCGTCCGTCGCCATTTCCTGAATCACGTGGTCGAGCAGGGCGCGTGCAACCAGCCCCGGGCTCTGCACGGTATCTTCGGTCTCACGCCGGCGCGGATCGGCAGAGGCCGAGCTGTCGGCAAGGCTCTCCATCTCCTCTCGCGGAGGGGCGGACGGGGGCGCGGGTGGCCTGGTGCTGCGGCCGAATGTCGGAACTTTCATGTGTGCGATGTTGAGATGAAGCCGTTAACGTTTGGTTAGGATCACGGCGAAAAATAAGGAGTTGCTTAATTAGCTCCATCTTCAACCTTTGCCGATTGCATTCATTGGGGCACTTCTTGGCGAGAAATACGCTTGGCGGTCCTCCGATCGGCGCATAAGATTGAGCGCTCTACCCTGGAGAGCGCCATGCGGCACAGAGACGACCACGCAGATCATGACCACGATCACCATGATCATCACCACGACAACCACTATTCGGACATGCAGGCGCGTGTGAAAGCGCTGGAAACGCTGCTGACGGAGAAGGGGCTGATCGATCCGGCGGCGATCGATGTGATTGTCGAGACCTATGAGACAAAGGTCGGGCCGCGCAATGGTGCGCGTGTCGTTGCGAAAGCCTGGAGCGATCCCGACTTTGCCGAATGGCTGAAGCGGGATGCGACGGCGGCGATTGCGAGCCTCGGTTACACCGGCCGGCAGGGCGAGCATATGCGCGCCGTCTTCAATACATCAGACACGCATAACCTCATCGTCTGCACGCTCTGCTCCTGCTATCCGTGGTCGGTGCTCGGCCTGCCGCCTGTCTGGTACAAGGCGCCGGCCTATCGCTCACGCGCGGTCATAGATCCGCGCGGCGTGCTTGCGGAATTCGGGGTGACGCTGCCTGAGAGCAAGAAGGTTCGCGTCTGGGATTCGACGGCGGAACTGCGTTATCTCGTCATTCCCGAGCGGCCACAGGGGACCGAAGGCATGGACGAGGAGGCGCTTGCCGATCTCGTCAGCCGTGATGCGATGATCGGCACCGCAATTGTGGGCAGCCCGAAAATTTCGGGTGCCGGCAACCCGGAGGTCACCCCATGAACGGCCCGCACGATCTCGGAGGCCAGATGGGCTTCGGCCCCGTCGCGCCCGAAACGAACGAACCCTATTTCCATGCCGAATGGGAGAAGCGGGCGCTCGGCATCACACTGTCCTGCGGCGCTTTCGGTGCCTGGACGATCGACGAGAGCCGGCATGCGCGCGAAAGCATTCCGCCGGCCGATTATCTTGCGGCGAGCTATTACGAAATCTGGATCCGCGGCATCGACATGCTCCTGGAACGCCATGGTTTTGCGAGCCGCGAGGAGCTGCTGTCCGGGCACAAGCTGCAGGATGGCACGGTGCCGAAGCGGGTGCTGAAGGCCGATATGGTATCAGGGGTGCTCGCCAAGGGCGCTCCCTGCGACCGGCCGGTCGAGACCGCGCCGCTTTTCGTTGTCGGAGAAGCGGTGAAGACGAAGAATTTCAATCCGGCGAGCCATACGCGGCTGCCGCGTTATGCGCGTGCCAAGACGGGCGTGATCGAGGCGGTGCAGGGTTCCTTCGTCTTTCCCGATGACAACGCGCATGGCAAAGGCGAGAATCCGCAATGGCTCTATACCGTCGTCTTCGATGGCGGCGAGATCTGGGGCGAGGGCGCCGATCCGTCGCTGACGGTGTCGATCGATGCGTGGGAGAGCTATCTTGAGCGTATGTGAGACGCCCTCGCAACTGGCCCAATCGCCGGGTCTGCCGAAGTCGCCGGAGGGTGATCCCGTCTTCCCGGAGCCCTGGGCGGCGGAAGCCTTCGCCATGACCGTGCATCTGCATGAGAAGGGGTTGTTTGCCTGGAGCGAATGGGCGGAAGTCCTGTCCAGGGAGTTGCATAAGCCTGGCCGTGCCGAAGATGGCAGCGATTATTTTGACTGTTGGGTGGCGGCCCTTTCCGAGCTGCTTGTCAGCCGTGGTGTAGCGGATGCTTCCGCCATTCTCGACCTGCAGAAGAGCTGGCAGCGGGCGGCGGAAGCGACGCCGCATGGCAAGCCGATCGAGCTTGCCAACGATCCCCAGCGCTGAGATCACGGCCTGACGCTGTCGATCGGATTTATCGACAGGCACACGCTCAAGTTTTATATTTATGCAAGGAATCACGGCGATGATGCCATCGCAAACCCAGCTGATTCCCGCTCAGGCATGACGCCCGGTCAAACCTGCACATTGCGCCCGTGATGGTCGAGCACATGCGCACGAGGACCATGCATGACTTCGATTTCATCGACCAATGAAGCCGCCTTGCTGATCCTTCAGCAGAGCATTTCGCCTGTGAATTCCACCGACGCCAAGAAGACCGATGGTGACAATCTGGTGGCGATTGCCCATGGCCAGCCGGTCAAACAGACATCCGGCATGAGCCCGCAACCGACGGCCGCGCAGTCCAAGATCTCGGATGCCTTGTTCAGCGTGAACGATCGAAGCGTGACCCAGATGAAGCTCGATCTGATTGACCGCGCAGGCGAAGCGCTCGGCGTGAAAAAGAGCGACTATGCATCGATGGATGCGTTCGTCGCTGCGACGAAAAAGGCTTTTTCTGACCTTAAGAGCAAGCCGGACGGGGCGCAGGCCATTGCCAAGATCGAGCGCGATCTCGGTCTGGATAAGCTCGGCATCACGCTGGAAGATCTTATCAACAGCGCTGATGATCCAGACAAGAACGACAAGGTCACGCAGGCCTTGAAGAAGCAGCTTGCCGAGGGTGCTGAGGGCGGTTCTATGCTCAAGCAGGATGAAATCGGCCGCTACCAAGTCGTATCGGCCTGATCGCGTAGTCTGCGTGCAGTTCCCCTTTTATGACGGGAACTGCCGGTAACATTCTTCGGCCACCTTGCGCAGCATGTCGCGGGAGATTTCGCCCGTTACCGCATAGCCGAGTTCACCGTCGATCCAGTAAAAGGTCTCGACATCCTTGGCAGAGGCGAAGCGGAAGCTTGTCGTCCTGTTTTCCTTGTTGCGGCCGACGATGACGGTGAGGCGTTCGCCGCCCTGGTCCTCGTACATGAACATGGCGCCCGGCCTGTTATCGACAGGCAGCAGGCGGCCGCCGACAAGGTGGAAGCCGAGGGATTTCAGGTCCGGCACCTTGAGATCGGGGATTGCCAGCCGCTTGCCGAGCCAGGTCGCCAGATGCGCTTCCTCATTGGCGAAGACTTCGACCGGGTGGCGCACTTCGCCGGCATAGACGAGGAAGGCGGTTTCGGCCTGCTTCGGCAAGGTCTCGGATTCGGCCAACTGCAGCGGCGGGCGTTGGAAGAGCGGCGGGATGAAGCGATCGCTGACGGCGCCAAGCGCGAAGAGCATGACGGCGGCAGCGGCAAGGGCAGAGCGTGTCTTCCAGGGGGAGGCAGTGTCAGCCGGTGCCACCATCCGGAGATCGGTGTCGCGGCTCTTCTCATAGCCTGAAAACAGGGACTTGATGCCGGCATTCTGCGCCTGCCAGCCGGCGACCATGGCGGCTTCCTCGGGGTTTTCGGCGAGGTAGGCTTCCACGCGGGCGCGGGCGGCCTCCGGCAATTGCCCGTCGGCAAAGGCGTGCAGGTCCGCTTCGGTCACGGTGGGGTTGGTCTCGTTCATTTCGGTCTCCGAAGCGTAATCACATTATCGGCTTTCATATGGTCGCTCATGCGCTGGCGTGCGCGCGACAGGCGCGACATGACGGTGCCGATCGGGATGTCCAGCATGGTTGCCACTTCATGATAGCTGTAGCCTTCGATGACGACGAGCATCAGGACGGCGCGGTAGTCTTCCGACAGACTGTCGAGAGCCTGTTCCAGCCGCAGGCGCTCCAACGGATCGGCCTGGGCATCAGGACCGGCAAGTTCTTCGACGGCGTCGAGCTCGATCAGCCGGTCGCGGGGGCTGGCGCGGCGGGTGTTGCGATAGAGGTTGGTCATCGTCGTCAGGACCCAGCCGCGCAGGTTGATGCCGCGCCACTGGCCGCGCCGGGCCAGAACCTTTTCCACGCAATCCTGAAGCAGATCCTCGCCTTCGACATCCGAGCGGGTGAGGCTGCGGGAATAGCGCCGGAGCGAGGGAAGGAGGGCCAGGATCTGGCCCTCGAACGTATCGGGTGAGGGGGGCTTCACGCTGGCCTCATCAGGGCTTGGCAAGATCCCAGGAGCCGCCTACGCCGTCGCCGGTGATGTCGCCGGACTTGGTGTCCTTCACCCAGTAATAGAGTGGCATGCCGTCCTTGGCCCACTGCTTCTTTCCATCCTTACGTTCAACGAGTGAGTATGCACCATCGGCCTTGGCGTCGCTAGGAGCAAGGAAGGGCGGCCAGTTGGTGGCGCACTTGTCGTAGCAATTCGTGACGCCCTTTTCGTCCTTCTTGTAGGTGTAGAGCGTCATGCCCTTTTCACCGGCAAGAACCTTGCCCTTGGTCGTTTCGACGGTGGTGACCGCGGGGGCGGCGAACGCTGCAGTGGCGGTGGCAGCAACGACTGCCAGCACGGACAGGAATTTCACGGACTTCATGGTCTCTCTCCTCGGGTTGGGCACACATTTTTGCGATACCGGAGATGAGACACGGCAGGCGTCCGTTTTATTCCCGTTTCTCTTTCAAACGTCAGTTCGGATTGAAAACCACATAGCAGTCCCGTCCGGCAGCCTTGGCGCTATAGAGGGCGCCATCGACGTTGCGCAGCAGTTCGCGGCGGCGGCGGCCACCTTGCGGGGCGAGTGCGGCACCGATGCTCAGGCGGGCGAGGATCGTATTCCCCTCGATGGTGAAGGGGCTGCGGAAGGCCGAGAGCAGGCGTTCGGAGACGGAGACCAGCGCTTCGGTGTTCGGCGGGTTCGGTACGAAGATCGCAAATTCGTCGCCGCCCATGCGCACGACGATGTCGCCGGAGCGGATGACCGAACGGATGCGGTTTGCCGCCTCGCGCAGCACCTCGTCGCCGATATGGTGGCCGAGCGTATCGTTGATCGACTTGAAGCCGTCCATGTCGAGATAAAGGGCGCCGAAGGTCTGACCGGAGGCAAGGGCTGATTCCAGCGCGCGGTCGACGATGGCATCGAGTGCGGCGCGGTTGAGGAAGCCGGTCAGCGGATCGGTCATGGCCGCAGTGCGCAGGCTGCTTTCGGCAAGGCCCATGACGAAATTCGCCTTCTGCAGCCGCAGAAGCGCCCTCGCGACACGAGCGAAACGGCGAAGATTGGCCGCCTCTTTTTCGGTGAAGAGGCGCGGCTTCTGATCGAGAATGCAGAAGGCGCCGACGACCAGTTCGTTTTCCAGTTCCAGCGGTGCGCCGGCATAAAAACGGAAATGCGGTGGGCCTGTCACATAGGGCGCGGCATTGAGCTCCGCATCCTGTTCCAGATCGGGAACGACGACCATGTCGTTGGCAAAGACGACACGGGTGCAGAAGGAAAGGTCGCGCGGGCATTCCGAAAGCTGCATGCCCGCTTCGCCGGCGATGCGCAGCCAGTCCTCGTCGACGATGTTGACGGCGGCATAGGGCATTGCGAATGCATTCTTGGCGAGCTCGGCAAGTGCTGCAAGCTCCGGCGTCGGGCTGCTGCTGATGGCGCTCAGCGAGCGCACGGCAAGCAGTCTCTGCGGTTCGTTAACTGGAATTCGGACAGTCTGTCCCATTCGAATCTCCGCCTCTTTGTCATAGACAGGAGCTAAAGTGGCGCTCTTGCCAATCTCCGCAAGAGCTAAAATTCACCAGCGTTAACTGGCAGTTGCCGCAGGCGGCGTCGCGGCGAGCCGTGCTGATGACGCTTGCGAGGCTAGGCAGGGCAACGGAAAGGTTCTAGTGTCGGCCCGCCTGCGTGACTGGCGAGACAGATGGGGAACCATCGGGAAGCGCAGGCTGCCGATGCCGCTCGCCTGGGCACCAAAATAACCCCTGTAACCTGTGCCATGCCCATGCAGATAGAAAATCCCCGCCTTATCGAAGCCCTTTCGCAACTTGATCAGCTCACCAACTGGGAACAGCGTCCACGCGGCGAAATGCGCGTCGGACTGGAGCCGATCCTCGATCTCTCCGCCCGTCTAGGCGATCCGCACCGCGCCTTCCGCTCGATCCATGTGGCGGGCACCAAGGGCAAGAGTTCGACTTCGGCGCTACTCGAAGCAGGCTTGCGCCATGCCGGCATTTCCGTCGGGCGTTATGCCTCGCCGCATGTGGAGCATATTTCCGAGCGTGTCAGCCTGAATGGCCAACCGGTCGAAGAGGCTGTGCTCGCCGAGGCGCTCTTCCTGGGGCTCGATGCTCTCAAGGCCGCAAGGGCGGAAGGGACGGCGGCGGAAGCTGCAACATGGTTCGACATACTGACAGCGGCCGGTTTCCTGATTTTCCGCGATGCGGGCGTTCAATGGGCCGTGATCGAGACGGGTCTCGGTGGCCGGCTGGATTCAACCAATATCGTCGACAGCGATGTTTCCATCATCACCAATATCGGCCTCGAGCATACGGAGATATTGGGCAAGACACGGGCGGCCATTGCCTTCGAAAAGGCCGGCATCATCAAGCCGCGCTCGACCGTCGTCACGCCGCTCGATGCGGATGATGAAGCCGGAGCAGTGGCTGCCAAGCGGGCAGCAGAGATCGATGCGCGTCTCATCCGTCCGGATTTTTCCGGAGCGTCGACGATTGCCGGTCGTAATGTCGCTGTCGCGGGTGCCGCGCTCGATGTACTTGGCGAACTCGGCATCAAGGCGCGCGAAGGCAAGGCGGTCGGCGGATGGCTGATCGATGCAGAGGCCGAGCGGGAATCGCAGCTGCCGGGGCGGCTGGAGCGTTTGATCGTGCCTGTCTCTGGGTCTGTTTCGGGGCCTGTCGCGGGCAGAGGTGTTGCCGTTGCGCTCGACGGGGCACATGTGCCGTTCAATCTCGAAGCAGTGCTTGACGACCTCTCCGGCATGGAAGGATTTGTCGGGCCGGGCATTGCTGTCGTGGCGATCGCGGCAGACAAGGATGCCGCCGGGCTTCTCGAGGTGATGGGCCGCTACGGCGTCTCGCCGATCTTCACCTCGGTTTCCAATCGTTTCCGCTCTCCTGCCGAATTACAGACGCTTGCCGGTCAGATCGGTCTCGCGAGTGAGGTGATCGACGATCCGCAAACAGCCTATGAAAAGGCGCTCGAACGGGCAGCGGCCTCCGGCGCCTGGGTGATCCTGACGGGATCGCTCTATCTCGTTGGCTTGCTGCGCGAGCGGGTCATCAGCGAGGCTGCGAAGAGCTAGGTCGCTTCAAGGAAAATTCCGCCTTGCCTATGCCGGGCGAATCCTGCCAAGTCGCTTCCATGCAATTCGCCCCACAACAGGATGAAGCCCTGAAAGCCGTTTCGAACTGGCTGAAGGAGGGCAGGTCGCCGCTCTTCCGTCTGTTCGGCTATGCCGGCACGGGCAAGACGACGCTTGCCAAGCATTTTGCCGAGCATGTCGATGGCGACGTACTGTTTGCCGCCTTCACCGGCAAGGCGGCACAGGTGCTGCGCTCGCGCGGGGCGTCGAATGCCAAGACCATCCATTCGCTGATCTACCGGCCGCGCGGCGAGGAAGAGATTGCCGACGAGGAAACCGGCAAGACATCGATTGCGCCGATGTTTTCCATCAACCGCCAGAGCCCGGTCGCCAAGGCGGCACTGATCATCGTCGACGAGTGCTCGATGGTGGACGAGGCGCTCGGCAAGGACCTGATGAGCTTCGGCACGCCGATCCTTGTGCTCGGCGATCCCGGCCAGCTGCCGCCGGTCACCGGCGGCGGCTACTTCACCAATCAGGACCCAGACTACCTGCTGACCGATATTCATCGGCAGGCGCGCGACAATCCGATCATCAAGCTTGCCATGCAGGTGCGTGAGGGCAACGAGATCATGTATGGCGACTATGGCAAGGCGCAGGTGATCTCGAAGAATGAGGTGACGCAGCCGCTGGTCATGGATGCCGATCAGGTGCTCGTCGGCACAAACAAGACGCGGCGGCGCTATAACCAGCGTTTGCGGGAGCTCAAGGGTTTTACGACCGAACATCCGCAGACCGGCGACAAGCTGGTCTGCCTGCGCAACGACCCGGCCAAGGGCCTGCTGAATGGCTCGCTCTGGCAGGTCATGACCTCATCCAAGGAAACGACCAAGCCCGGCATCAACCTGCTGGTCCGCCCCGAAGATGACGATATGGATCGTGGGGCTGCGAAGATCAAGCTTCTGAAGCAAGCCTTCGAGAATGTGGAAGGCGAGATCCCCTGGAACACACGCAAGCGCTATGACGAGTTCGATTACGGCTATGCGCTGACGGTGCACAAGGCGCAGGGTTCGCAGTGGAACAATGTCGTATTGTTCGACGAAAGCTGGGCCTTTCGCGATACGCGCGAGCGCTGGCTTTACACCGCGATTACGCGCGCAGCAGAGACGCTGACAATCGTTCGCTAAGATTGGCGTCCGCTGGAAACTGGCGTTTGTGCTCCTACAGGGATGCGGTGGCGGCCGCTGCCAAGTGATCAGGCCTGCACGATGCCGAGGAGAACCGCCTTGGCGATCGCCTGAAAGCGGTTGTTGGCTTGGAATTTCATGATGATATCGGCTTCCAGCGCGCGCGTTTCCTCATGCCTGAGGTCGAGGGCGCGGGCGATGCGCTGCGTCGAATATCCCTCGGCCATCAGCTCCAGGCATTGGCGCTCCTGATCGGTCAGGCTTGCCGGATCCCTGTTGTCGTTGATCGGCGGCAGGTCGAGGCTGCTGTCGTAATCGAGAAGGTCGCTCACCTGCTGCAGCTGCCGGTGCAAAGTCGACATTTCGGCCGTCAGTTCGCGCTTGCGTTGGGAGAGGGCCTCGCGGAAGATCGACTCGGCCTCTTCCTGGGAGGCCGCGCTGCGCAACACGTCCATCAATTCCTGGATGACGGCGATCGGCATGCCGGTTTCGCGGCAGACGGTGATGACCGCCATGCGCATGACATCATCCTGATCGTAAACGCGCATCAGGCCGATGCGGTTTGCGGAAATCAGGCCCTTCTCTTCGTAGAAATGCAGTGTCCTGTGCGTGACGCCGAATGCGTTCGCCATGTCGGCGATCGGAACGGGACCTTGTGGGATATCCGGCGGCAAAGCGGCCGAAGGCAGGAACCGGTATTTTGACCGGGCCTCCGAAGCAATACCGGCGGCAGCAAACAAACGTTTGGAACCGTCTGGCATGAACCCTCCTGGGGCAGATAGTTGCACCTCATGCGGCTTTGCCAGTTGCTTCCGGAGCGCAGCGAGCGGGGTTTTCCTCTAGCGTTCTTATCGTTGGAAGAAGCAGTACTCGGCGTACTTACTCGTTACGTGGCGCCCACTTTATGCGCGGACGGGTTCTTTTGTAAGTGCTAAAAATAACCGTTTTTAAATGGGATAGCAATGTTGCGGCATCTCAATCCGCCTCTTGCTTGGTATGTGGTAAAATAAAACCACACGGTTCGTCGTCGCTGACGAATGATCTTCGAAGGGAACGGGAATTACTTTTTTCGGTACGCCCCTGACGTCGATCGTCATGGTGGGCGCGACTATCAAGGACAGGCATGAATGCATGTGCGAATCTCATTGGCGTTCGCGGACAGCTTGCCTTAAAAGCAGGACCAGTCGCCATCCCAGACGGATATTGCCATGCCCGCCAAACTCTCCGTGAACCTCAATGCTATCGCCATGCTGCGCAACCGGCGCGATCTGCCCTGGCCAAGCGTGGAAGGCCTCGGTCGCATCGCGCTTGCCGCTGGTGCCTCAGGGCTGACCGTGCATCCGCGGCCGGACCAGCGGCATATCCGCTTTTCCGATCTGCCCGTGATCCGCAATCTGATCGACGACGAGTTTCCGGAAGCCGAATTCAATATCGAGGGCTATCCGACCGAGGAATTCCTGGAGCTTTGTGCCAAGGCCCAGCCGGAGCAGGTGACGCTCGTGCCTGATGATCCCTCGCAGGCGACCTCCGATCACGGCTGGGATTTCCGCAGGCATCAAGCCTTCCTGACCGATGTCGTAGCGCGGCTGAAGAAGATGGGATTCCGTGTTTCGCTGTTTGCCGATGGAGATGGCGATGCGGAGGCGGTGAAGGCTGCGAAAGCGACGGGCGCTGACCGAATCGAGCTTTACACTGGCCCCTATGGTGGTTGCTACGATGCGCCTGAAAGGGTAGGGCCGATCCTCGAAGGGCTCGGCAAGACGGCGGATGCCGCACTTGCGCTCGGCCTTGCCGTCAATGGCGGCCATGATCTCACAGTGGAAAATCTTCCCGCGCTCGTGAAGCGCATTCCCGCGCTCGCCGAAGTCTCGATCGGCCACGGCCTGGCGGCGGATGCGCTGGAATATGGCATGGCGGAAACGGTGCGCCGCTTCTGCCGGGCCTGCGGCCAGAAGATCTGAAAGAAGAGGCCCGCCCTCGGTGGATGTGGGGCGAGCCTTAGAGCGCCGTGCGTCCATTCGGACGCACAAAGGACGCTCTAACTCTTTGAATCTACGCATCAGGCTTTCCGAAAATCGATTCCGATTTTCGGGCCGATGCTGTAGGCAGGCTCAGGCTGTGAGCGCGGCCTTGTTGGCGACGAAATAGTCCTTCAGCGACTGCGGCTGCTTGCCCGTCAGCTTCGTGAAATCGTCGGTGACGATGTCGAACTTGCCCGCGCGGGTATTGGCATCGGCCGAGACCAGCATGTCGGCAACGAAGCCCGGCAGGCCGGCGCCGCGGATGCCCTGGCCGAGCTGTTCGTCGGTGACATCAACGACATCCAGCGGCTTGCCGGTGGCTTCGGTGGCGATCACGGCAATTTCCTTCGGCGTCAGCGACTGCTTGCCGGTCACCGTGTAGGTGGCGCTGGCGGAGATGCCTGATGCCAGCACCGAGGCGATGGCTTCACCTTGGCCTTCACGGCAGCGGCGACGGCAGCCTTGTGCTGGATCAGGCGCTTGCCGGGGGTGTCGAGGGCGTCAGTGCTGATGATCAGCAGGCGATCGACGCCGGCAAAGGCGGCTTCGAGGCTGCCGGCGTCATCGAAATCCGCCTTGCGGGTGACAACACCCTTGGCGGCGAGGCTCGCGAGTTTTTCCGGGCTGCGGGTCGCGGCGATGATGTTTGCCGGGGCGACCTTGTAGCTTTCGATCAGGTGATGGACGACAAGCTGGCCGAGCTGGCCTGCAGCGCCGGTGACGAGAATGGTTTCGCTCATGATATCCTCTAGTGGTTGACAGGTGGTCTCAAAAAGAGAGTAACACTAGAATAGGAATTGACTGGGTGCTGTAAAGAAGGCAGTTTTTCGGGACTTCGTTACCAAAAGGGAACCACCTCATGGCAGGCACAGTCGTCAATCTGAAGGCCAGAGCGCGCCAATCAAAAGGACCGGCCGATGGGCCGGGGGGCGCGCGGCGCGAGATCGACCTTGCCAGCCTGGATTTCACCAATTGCCCGGTCAGGGACATGATGCAGCAGATTGGCGGCAAATGGTCGACGCTGCTTCTGGAGGCGCTTGCCAAGCAGCCCTATCGCTTCGGCGAGCTGCGCCGCATGATCCCGGATATTTCCCAGCGCATGCTGACCCAGTCGCTGCGCGACCTGCAGCGGGACGGCTATATCGAGCGGGAGGTTTTTCCGACGAAGCCGCCGAGCGTGGAATACCGGATGACCGATCTTGGCCGCTCGCTCTACACGGTGCTGTCGCAGCTTCTGAACTGGGCCGAGGCGAACCATGACGATGTTCGCGCGGCACGACTGCGGTTCGACGCAGACGCTGTATAGAGCGCAATTCCGGACGCAAAACCGCTGCACGCTTTTGCTGGAATTGCTTTAGGGGATCAGGCGGTCGAGCCGCCTGACCTAGACTTGATTACTTCTCGCGGCCTTCCGTCAGGAAGAACAGGAAGGAGACTGCGGGGAAGCAGAAGCCGATCCAGGCCGCCATCGACCAGCCGCCCGTCGCATAAGCCCAGCCGCCGAGCGCCGAGCCGATGGCGCCGCCGGTGAAGAAGGTCGCCATGAAGAGGCCATTCAGGCGGCCGCGATGTTCCGGGCTCAGGCCGTAGATCGCACGCTGACCGCAGACGAGATTGGTCGTCACGCCGAAATCCAGCAGGATCGCCGCAGCCGTCAGCAGGATGAGCGCCGTCAGCGAGCCATCGGTGGCGAAATGGCTGATGAGAAAAGAGCCCATGCCGAGCAGCATGGCGAGCGTCGAGGCGACCTTCGTCATGCCGCGGTCGGCAAGGCGGCCGGCGATCGGCGAGGCGATGGCGCCGGCGGCACCGGCAAGTGCAAACAGCGCGATGCCGTTCTGCGAGATGCCGAAGGCGGGGCTTGCGAGCAGCAGCGGCGCGGTCGTCCAGAACAGGCTGAAGGCGCCGAACATGCCTGCCTGATAAAGGGCACGGCGCTGCAGCACGCGAGAATGCACCGCAAGGTGGGTCATCGAGGCCAGCAGTTCGCCATAACGCAGCTTCGTGTGGGGGACGCGGACCGGCAGATTGGCGCGCAGCACGATGCCGAGCGCGATCATGACGGCGGCGGTGACGTAATAGACCATATGCCAGGAGGAAGCTTCGGCGACGAGGCTTGCGAAGGGGCGGGCGAGCATGATGCCACAAAGCAGTCCGCTCATGACATTACCGACGACCTGGCCGCGCGTCGCGTCCGGCGCCATGCTGGCGGCGAAGGGGACGAGGACCTGGGCTGCGACCGAGGCCAGGCCGATACAGAGCGAGGCTGTCAGGAACATGCCCGGCGTGGAAGAGAAGGCCGCACCAACAAGCGCAAGTGCGGAGGCGGCAATCAGCGTCAGGATGAGGCGGCGGTTTTCAAAGAGGTCGGCGAGCGGCACGATCAGGAGCAGACCGAGGCCATAGCCGATCTGCGTGAGCGTGACGATGAGGCCGGTTGCGGCTGGCGAGAAGCCGAGATTGGCGCTGATCGGGCCTGCCAGCGGCTGGCCGTAATAGAGGTTGGCGGCGACGAAGCCGCAGGAGGCTGCAAAAAGGAAGGTTAGCCAGGGGGATAGGGCGCGGGGCGCAACCTTATCCGGCGTGGTGGCTGAAACGCTCATCAGAAACTCCAATAGGCAATGATCGGGAGGATTGAATGCAATTTAATCGTCTGCCGCCACCCGATCCCTGACCGGATGACGATATTTCGGTCGTCAAGTCACGAGCCGCATCGCGGCCTCGACTGTAGCCATCATCTCTTTCTCGCCGCGTCCCGTCCTCCCGATGACACGCAAGCCCTTGGTCAGGCAGAGAAAGGTGAGGGCCGTGGCATCAGCATCCACGGTCGACGGAATAGTGCCATCGGCCTGGCCGATGCGGATAAGATCGGCCATCAGCTTTTCGTCAGCGGAAAAGGCGGCGGCCACATGCTCCGCAGCTTCTTCGTCCAGCAGAGAAAGATCGTTTGCGCCGCCGACGACGAGGCAGCCCTTGAGGCCCGCTTCGCCATGGGAAAGCTCGGCGTAATACGTGACCATCTGGGAGACTTTTTCGCGGCCGGTCTTAACGGATGCGATCTTTGCCTCCAGCCGACCGCGGCCGAGCTGACGATAGCGCTTGAAGGCGGCAAGGAAGATGCCGCGCTTGTCCTTGAAGGCCTTGTAGACGCTGCCGGAGGCAAGGCCCATGGCTTCGGTCAGTTCGCTGATGGAGGCGGCGTGGTAGCCGCGCTCGGAGAAGACGCGCAACGCAGCATCGAGTGCTGCGTCCATATCGAATTCGCGCGGGCGGCCGCGGCTGCGGGTTTTTACATCAGGTGTCAGGGTGTCAACGGTCATGCGCCTAATTAGGGAATGACCGTTTCCAAATCAAGTGAAATTTCTGCGACGCAGCAAGATCAGAGATCGAGCACCCAGGTCTGGCCGTTGGCTTCCGGGCCGAACATGCGGTGTCTCTCCTCGGAGACAAGCCGGAAACCGGCTTTTTGATAAATGGCGCGGGCGGTGTGGAGGAAGTCGTTGGTCCAGAGCGAGATTTGCCGGTATCGCTTACGGCGCGAGAAGGTGATGCACTCATCGACAAGGCGTTTGCCGAGGCCGAGACCGCGGGCGGCCTTGTCGACATAGAGCAGGCGGAGCTTCGCAATGCCATCGCCGCCATTGGTGATCAGCACGGAGCCGAGATTGATGCCGCCGCGCTCGGCGATCCAGCAATATTCCATCTCGGGGTCGAAATTGGCGAGGAACTTGCCGGCGACATCAGCGACCAGCCCTTCGAAGTGCAGATCCCAGCCATATTCCTCGGCATAGAAGCGCCCCTGGCTCTGGACGATCCAGCCGATATCACCGGCGCGATGCGGGCGGATGATGGCGGCTGCCGGTCTTGCCTGTGGATCGAGGATCGAGCGGATCGTGCGCATGGCGGCAACGGCGGCCTGCGGCTCGCCATCGGCCAGCGTGTCGAAGCGGGCGGCGATCTGGGCATTCGAGCGGCGGCCAAGCTCTTCGAACTGGCTGCGTCCCTTGCCGGTGACAGTAAGGATCTGGCTGCGCTGGTCGGCGGGATCGGGCGTCGCCTCGATGAAGGCTTCTTCGCGGAAGCGTTTGAGAATGCGGCTGAGATAGGCGGGGTCGAGCTGCAGGTCGCGGGCGAGAGCGCCGGCATTGACGCCATCATGGGCGCCGATCTCGAAGAGCACGCGCGCATCCGTCAGCGTGAAGGGCGTGTCGAGATAGGCCTTGTTCAGCAGGCCGAGGAAGTTCGTGTAGAAGCGGTTGAATTCGCGGGCGGATTCGATGAGGGAAAGGTCGGTCATGGCAGGGTCTCCTGATGGAAACCCTGCTGCTTTTATTTGACTGAGTCAACTAAATTGAGGGCTCAGGCTGCGTCTTCTTCTTCGTTTGCGATTTCTCCCTCGAGCGCGAAATCGACGGCGGCGCGGGCATGGATTGCCGTCGTATCGAATCCAGCAAGGGGAAGGTGATCCGGGTTGAGGATCAGGCAGATTTCCGTGCAGCCGAGAATGATGCTGTCGGCGCCATTGGCGCGGGCGCGTTCGATCACCGCCATCAGCTTCTGGCGAGAGCTGCCGAGCACCTTGCCGGCGCAGAGCTCGTTGAAGATGATGTCGTGCACGGTGGTGCGGTCGGCGGCGTCGGGCACCATGATGTCGAGGCCGAGGCCCTTCATGCGGTCGGTATAGAAGCCGTGCTCCATCGTGTAGCGCGTTGCAAGCAGCAGCGGGCGCTTGCAGCCGGCTTCGTGGATCGTCTTTGCGGTCTCGTCGATGATATGGATCAGCGGCACGGAGATGTGCGAAGAGACCTCGGGTGCGATCAGATGCATGGTGTTGGTGCAGATCAGCACGCAATGGGCGCCGGCAATCTGCAGGCGCAGTGCGATATCGCCGAGGCGCGAGGCAGCCATATCCCAGGTGCCGGCCTTCTGCAGGGCAACGATCTCCTCGAAATTCACCGAATGCAAAGTGAGTTCGGCAGAGGCCAGGCCGCCCAGGCGCTCGCGCACCATTTCGTTGATGAGACGGTAATAGACCGCAGAACTTTCAAAGCTCATACCGCCGATCAGGCCGATATTTTTCATGGATTCTCGCTCCCTATGGTGTTTTCGAATGCAGGAATGATGCAGCAGATCAGGTGCGACGTGTTTGCATTGTTTGTGTTTTTGCATCGATATGTGCTAAGGTTTTGCGGCATTTCTTAGTTTCTTGCAAAATTTCAGCGTTGGCCATCATGATTGACGATCGCGACAGGCGGATTCTCGATATCCTGCAGGACGATGCAGGCATCTCCGTGACCGACCTTGCAGAGCGCGTGGCTCTGTCGGTCTCGGCCTGTTCGCGGCGCATCCAGCGGCTGGAGGAGAGCGGCTACATCGCGCGTCGCATCGTCGTGCTGGATCGCGAGCGGATGGGCGTGCCGACCACGCTCTTTGCGCTCATCAAGACGGCGCATCATTCCGACGAATGGACGGAGGCCTTCCGCCGCGCGATCAGCGATATCCCCGAAATCGTCGAAGCGCACCGGCTGACCGGCAATTACGATTACATTCTGAAGATCGTCCTGCCGCGTGTCGAGCACTACGATGTCATCTACAAGCGGATCGTGCGGCGGATCGAGCTTTTCGACGTTTCGGCATCGATCTCAATGGAACTGATGAAGAGCGGCACGGCGATCCCCGTTAGTTACGCCAATTGAGCGAGCGACCTAGAGCAAAGCCGCTTCCAATGCTGATCGGTTGCGGAGCATCCAGGATGCGCTCCTTGTGCGCCACGCTATGGCCCATAGAGATTCTGGGTCTTTTGTCTCCGGCGTGACGCGGGCCTCTTTCGCCTGCTCGGCAGCATCGTAAACAGCAAATGTGAGCAGTTTATCGAAAAAGCCATCTCGCTGCGCTTTCGAAAAACCATAACCGTCGAGCAAATAGCGAACCTGCCGTGCTCTCGTCATAGCCGAGCCAAGGTTCATTCTTTCCGCTGTATCGTCATCGAAAAGCTGGGCGTTCAACCAGCAAGCTTGCGCCAGTTCGATGTCTATTCCGACCGGTCCGGCAACCTCCCAATCGATGAGGGCGATTGGCGAGTTGGAGCGAGAGACAATGTTCCAAGAGCCGGTGTCGCAGTGACCAATGACACGCGGACCGGTTCCGAGTTCGCGGCCAAACCACCCGCGCCAGATCGCATTGTCTGGAACCCTGAACGAAGACGTCGCCTCGTGGAGTTGCCGGAGCATATTTCCGAGCCGCGTCATGGCCTCATCACTCCAGGGCCCCGGATGGACAAACTCTCCCTCGATAAACGAGAGGGTTTCGCGGCCCCGCTCGTCAAAACCTGTGCCGACGACACGGGGACATGCGGTGAATCCCACCTGCGCAAGATGTCTCAGCAGCGAAATAGTGGTCGGAGACCAGGGGCCGCTCTGGCGATAAACGATACTGCCCTGCCGAGACACTTCGCTGCGCCCGCCGCCAGTTAAAATGATTTCCTCGTCCATGCCCGGAATGTATGCGGAAAACGGTTTTGATGACAATGAGGATGGCACGGACGTGAAGGGCATATCTGCAACGATCAAAGCCGATCGGGATGCAGGGGAGATATGCCGAAACAGCGGTTGAATACTTCCGGCGAAAGGCGACATTTGCTGCAGCAGAATGACAAAAAGGGGTAGGTCATGAGCGAACATCACGTCGTCGTTGTCGGCGGCGGTTTCGGCGGGCTGCAGCTCGTCAATGGATTGAAAGGCCTGGGATCAAGGGGAGGGGGCGTGAAGATCACGCTCATAGACCGGCGCAACCACCATCTCTTCCAGCCTCTGCTTTATCAGGTAGCAACGACCATCCTCTCCACTTCAGAGATCGCCTGGCCGATCCGCCATCTCTATGCCGACCGGCCCGAGGTGACCACGCTGCTCGGCGAGGTCAACGGCGTCGATGCCAAGGCAAAGACCGTTTCCTTACGCAGCGGTATGGTGTTGAACTACGACACGTTGGTGCTGGCGACTGGTGCTACGCACGCTTATTTCGGCCACGACGAATGGGAACCTGTCGCTCCGGGCCTGAAGACGCTGGAAGATGCGACGACGATCCGCCGCCGCGTGCTGCTCGCCTTCGAGCAGGCGGAAGTGGAAAGCGATCCGGCGGTGCGCGACGCGTTTTTGACCTTCTCCATCGTCGGGGCCGGCCCGACGGGCTGCGAGCTTGCCGGCATCATCGCCGAGTTGGCGCATTTCACGCTGCCCAAGGAATTCCGCAATATCGACACACGCAAGACCCGCGTCGTGCTGATCGAAGCTGGGCCGCGTGTGCTGCCGGCCTTTGCCGAGGATCTCTCGGCCTATGCGCAAAAGGCACTGGAGAAGCTCGGCGTCGAGGTGCTGACGGGAACGCCGGTGACGCAGTGCACGGCTGACGGCGTGACCGTCGGCGAAAACTTCATCCCGAGCCGCACCATCGTCTGGGCCGCCGGCGTGCAGGCTTCGCATGCGGCGCGCTGGCTGGGCGTGCCGGCCGACCGGGCGGGGCGCACCATCGTCGAGAAGGACCTGACGGCGCCGGGCCTGCCCGATGTCTTCGTGATCGGCGATACGGCCTCTGTGATGCGTGAGGATGGCAAGCCGGTGCCGGGCATTGCGCCGGCGGCCAAGCAACAGGGCGGCTATGTGGCGAAGGTGATCCGCGCCCGCATATCCGGCAAGCCCGCGCCAGGGCCGTTCAAATATTGGCATCAGGGAAGCCTTGCGACGATCGGCAAGAGCGCGGCGATCATCGATTTCGGCCGTTTCAAGCTCAAGGGCTGGCTCGCCTGGTGGATCTGGGGTCTCGCCCATATCTACTTCCTGATCGGTACGCGCTCGCGCTTCACCGTCGCCTGGAACTGGTTCTGGATCTATATGAGCGGCCAGCACAGCGCCCGGCTGATCACCCAGCGCGAGACCATGCGCGACGGGTAGGGCGAAACAGACTACAAAGAAAAAGGGCGGCTCCGGGAGCCGCCCTTTCTGTTTCATCAGGCTGCCAGCGAGGCGATGTCGATGACGAAGCGGTAGCGGACGTCGCTCTTCAGCACCCGCTCATAGGCTTCGTTGACCTGCTGGATGTTGATCTTCTCGATCTCGGAAACGATGTTGTGCTCGCCGCAGAAGTCGAGCATTTCCTGAGTTTCCTTGATAGAGCCGATCATCGAGCCGGAAATGCTCTTGCGGCCGGGTACCAGCGAGAAGGCGTGAACCGGGATCGGGTTTTCCGGAACGCCGACCACCACGAAGGCGCCATCCACCTTCACGAGGCCAAGATAGGCGTTCCAGTCGATCTCGGCGCTGACGGTGCAGATGACGAGGTCGAAGGCGCCGGCGAGCTTCTTGAAGGTTTCCGGGTCGTTGGTGGCGTAATATTCCTTGGCGCCGAGCTTCAGGCCGTCTTCCTTCTTGGAGAGGCTCTGGGAGAGCACGGTGATATCGGCGCCCATGGCAGCACCGAGCTTGACGCCCATATGACCAAGCCCGCCCATGCCGACGATTGCGACCTTCTTGCCGGGGCCGGCCTTCCAGTGGCGCAGGGGCGAATAGAGCGTGATGCCGGCGCAGAGAAGCGGTGCGGAGGCATCGAGCGGAAGGTTGTCCGGGATGGACATGACATAGCCTTCCTTGACGACGATCGAGTCGGAATAACCGCCCTGGGTGCGTGTCTTGCCGTCGGCTTCGAAATCATTGTAGGTGCCGCTGAGACCCGGCATGTACTGTTCACGGTCGAGGTCGCGTTCGGCGCAACCGATGCAGGAATCGACGAAGCAGCCGACGCCGACGCGGTCGCCGACCTTGAACTTGGTCACGGCGGAACCGACGGCCGTCACGATGCCGGCGATCTCATGGCCGGGCACGATCGGGTATACGGCGTTCTTCCACTCGTTGCGGACGGTATGGATGTCGGAATGGCAGATGCCGGCAAACTTGATGTCGATGACGACGTCGTCCGGGTTCGGGTTGCGGCGCTCGAAGGTGAAGGGGGTGAGCGGCTTGGAAGCGTCGGTGGCGGCGTAGCCTCTTGCAATAGGCATGGGAGCCTTCCTTTTCGATTTCAGGGGTGGGGTGAGAGGATGCCCGGACTATTGCCCGGAACCGCGCATCAGCGTTAGAGCGATACTCTCTGCTTTTTGCACGATCCTGCAAAAGTGAGCCGGCCACCTGTTTGCGAAATGGAAAAGGAGCTTTAGATAAGACCGATATCGCTGGCGTGAGACAGAAAGAGTTGCCCATGACCTTGCCCTTCAATCCCTATCGGGAAATCGTCGATATCGCGATGCGCTTTGCGCCCGGCGATGGCGAGTTCCGCACGTCGATCGGCAATCTTCACATTAGCCGCCGCTCCAATCCCAGCGATCCGTTGCATAGCAGCTACAAGCCATGTTTTGCCTTCGTGCTGCAGGGCGCCAAGAGCCTTCGCCTCGGAGATGAGTTCATCAGCTACGGAACCGGGGATTATCTGCTGACTTCGCTCGATCTGCCGGTCGCCTGGCGCATCGCCGAGGCCAGCCCCGAGGTGCCGCATCTTTGTCTCGGGCTCGCGATCGACTCCGAAAAGCTGCTGGAGCTTTTGAGCCGCATCGACATTCCGCGGCCTGCCGCCCATACCGACGGCCAGCGCGGCATGGCTGTCAATGTCGCGCCGCCGGAACTTCTTGACGCTGCCGTGCGCCTGCTGCGCTTGCTCGATCGTCCAGACGACATTCCGGCCATGGCGCCGCTGATCGAGCAGGAAATCCTCTACCGGATACTGACCGGCCCCGATGGCGAGCGGCTAATCAATATCGCCACTGCCGACAGCCACAGCAACAGGATCGCGCGGGCCGTCGCCTGGCTGAAGGAAAATTTCGTCCGGCCGCTGCGCATCGAGGAGCTGGCCGATCATGTCAGCATGAGCGCGTCTTCGTTCCATCATCATTTCAAGTCGGTGACGGCTATGACGCCGATGCAGTATCAGAAACAGCTTCGCCTGCACGAGGCGCGCCGGCTGATGCTGGTGGAGCGGCTCGATGCGGGCACTGCCGGCCACCAAGTCGGCTATCAGAGCCCGTCTCAGTTCAGCCGCGAATATAGCCGCCTCTACGGCGCGTCGCCGGCGCGCGATGTCGATGGCGCGCGCGAGGTCATGGCAGCAGAATAGACCTCAGCCAGGAAATTTCAGCGCCTTGTCGTTGCGGCACTTGGCGAGCGTCAGCTGGCGGAAGGCGAGGATGCGCGTAATGCGCTCCTTGCCGTCGGTCTCAACGTTCATGCAGGCGCAGGCATAGCCGTAATTGCCGTTGGTGCGCACATAGTCGTGCTCGGAGATATCAGGGATCAGGTCCATGCCCTCGGGTTCTTCGCCGCTTCCCTGCGTCATGATCGTCCAGGTATTTTGTGCATCGTCCAGCCACCAATTGGCAGGCGTGGGGTTCTGGATCCAGCCGCAGCGCGTCTCGGCGGCAAGGGCCGGGAGGGCGAGGGCAAGCGACAGGGCAGCGGTGAGGGCTATTGTTTTCACGGGCGATTCTCCTTGGGCATCGATGTTCGGCGATTTGCCTGCCTTCGAACAGCCGAATTCCGCTGTTTCATATGATACGAAAAAATCTCCTGACGGTTCTTGACGAGAGCCTGCGATCTGGCGCATAAACGCCGCGAACCGTACCGTACGGTACGTAAATGGGGAGTTGAAACCGTGTCAGTCGATGTCGCAGAGCCGAGCGAGTTTTCGCCACGCCAGAACGCTGTTCTGGAGCAGGCGCTGCAGCTTCTCGTCGATGGCGGGGAGAAGGCGCTGACGACATCGGGTGTGGCGCGCGCCGCCAATTGCTCCAAGGAAAGCCTCTACAAGTGGTTCGGCGACCGTGACGGTCTGCTCTCGGCGATGATCGCCTATCAGGCGAGCAAGGTGCGCACTTTCGAGCGAAGCGGCGAGCGGCTGACCTATACGAGCCTGCACGACCATCTCGTCATCTTCGCCCGCGATCTTCTCGAAGTTCTGGCCGGCGACGTATCACTGGCGCTGAACCGGCTGGCGATTGGTCAATCCCATCGCGACGGCTCCAAGCTCGGCAAGCTCTTGCTCGAACGCGGCCGCCGGCAGATCGACCGCCGCGCCATGGCGCTGATCGATGCGGGAAAAAGGGCAGGGCTGCTGCGTTTCATGGATGCCGACGAGGCCTATCATACGCTTTACGGCCTCATCGTTTCCGACCTGCATGTGCGCATGCTGCTCGGCGAGCCGGGGCTCAAAGATACCGCGCGTCAGGCGGAGAAGGCGGTAACCGCTTTCCTGCGCCTGTACGGCACGGAGAAAGTTCTGGCGGAGATGCCGATCCTCGGCTGAACCGCTTTTTGACAGTCAACAAGACAAGCAAAAGGGAAGGAATTTCAATGCGCGTCTATTACGATCGTGATGCCGATCTCAACCTCATCAAGTCGAAGAAGGTCGCCATCATCGGCTATGGTTCGCAGGGTCGCGCACATGCGCTGAACCTCAAGGATAGCGGCGCCCAGAACGTCGTCATCGCGCTGAAGGCCGGTTCGCCGACCGTCAAGAAGGCGCAAGCCGACGGCTTCCAGGTCAAGACGGTTGCCGAAGCTGCCGCCTGGGCCGACCTGATGATGATGGCAACCCCGGACGAACTGCAGGCCGACATCTACAAGGCCGACATCGCCGGCAATATCCGTGACGGCGCTGCTATCGCCTTCGCTCACGGCCTCAACGTTCACTTCGGCCTCATCGAGCCGAAGGCGACCGTCGACGTCGTCATGATCGCCCCGAAGGGCCCGGGCCACACGGTTCGCGGCGAATACCAGAAGGGCGGCGGCGTTCCCTGCCTCGTTGCCGTTCACCAGAACGCTTCCGGCAACGCACTTGAACTCGCTCTCTCCTACGCCTGCGGCGTCGGCGGCGGCCGTTCGGGCATCATCGAAACCAACTTCCGCGAAGAGTGCGAAACCGACCTCTTCGGCGAACAGGTCGTTCTCTGCGGCGGCCTCGTCGAGCTTATCCGTGCTGGTTTCGAAACGCTCACCGAAGCCGGTTACGCGCCGGAAATGGCCTATTTCGAGTGCCTGCACGAAGTGAAGCTGATCGTCGATCTGATCTATGAAGGCGGCATCGCCAACATGAACTACTCGATCTCCAATACGGCCGAGTGGGGCGAATATGTCTCCGGTCCGCGCATCATCACCGCTGAAACGAAGGCCGAAATGAAGCGTGTCCTCAAGGACATCCAGACCGGCAAGTTCACGTCCGAGTGGATGCAGGAATACCGCGCCGGCGGCTCGCGCTTCAAGGGCATCCGCCGCCTGAACGACAGCCACCAGATCGAGGAAGTCGGCACGAAGCTCCGCGCCATGATGCCCTGGATCGGCAAGAACAAGCTGGTCGACAAGTCCGTCAACTAAGCTGTTTTGATGACGTGATATTAAGGGCCGGGGCGAAAGCTCCGGCCTTTTCGCTATTAAGTGCTCGTTTGAGATAAAACCGTTCCTGGGGCTGACGTGTTTGAAGCAATCATGAGGTCTGCAAGGCAGGATCTGAAAGAAGGACTTGAGTCTCTTTACTCTTCATTTCAGGACTATCCGTTTCCGCAGTCGCTGCATGCTTCGCCTCTGCGCGACCCGGAGAAAATTCTCTCGGACCTGAAATCGGCGCCCCTGCGCGAGCTGAGCGCCGAGGCGCTCGGACCATATTCAGCGAGCGCGATGACGACTGTGGGTTCGGCTTACGAGTTCAAGCATTTCCTGCCACGGATCCTTCATCTGGCGGTCATACGTCCTGGCTCCTACGGCTTCGAACCGCCCGTCATCGCTTCGAAGCTTGCCTTATGCGACTGGAAGCGCTGGCCTGTCGTCGAGCAGACGGTGGTGGCGAATGCTGTCTATGCTGCATGGGCCTTCAAGAGATTGCAGAACCCCGATTTCGATCCGTTCGCCTGGAATTGGATACTGGCGATGGTAAGGCTCGATCTCCAGTTCGAATCCTGTCTCAGCCTGTGGGTCCGGCAGCCGAAACCGAATGCGTTTCTGCAGCTTGCCCGTGTCGACCTGAAAGGTCTCTATCGAGGCAATGGCTTCTGGGAGGATATCGCAGCCGAAAAACGCCGTCTCGTCCTTGATTGGCTGACCAGCGCGACTGTCGAAAACGCGGTGATCGGATTGGTGGACATGATACCAGCAGAACAGCAGTGGCAGATCGACCTTCTGCTGGATGAAATTGGAGAATTACGGCGGGTTGCCTTGGCGCGCTGAAAGGCCTGAGGATTAGAGCTGCTCGGCCTCGGCAAAAGCTCCGGCCTCTTCATTTGCGAGTGCTAAGATGCAGCCAGCGGGTCGGCTTGTTGTCATAACCGCCGCCATCCGCTTCGTTGAGCGTGACATTTCTCCAACCGCCAGTAACGAGCAGTTCCTGCAGCCATTCCGTTGAAGGGTAATTGTAGTAGCGCCCGAAATCATCATGGCCGTCGGCGATGCCGGCTTTGAAGCTCGCGTGGAAGACGCCGTCTTTCTTCAGGGCGTTGCGGATAAGGGCAAGGATGGCGGACAGATCTGTGCGGGGCACATGCAGGAGGCTCGCCTCGGCCCAGACGCCATCGAATTCCTCCCGCGCCGCAAGCTCCTCGAAACGCATGACCGTGACCGGCCTGCCGATCAGTTTCTCTGCCTGCCGGGCAAGCTCAGCTGAGCCATCCGTCGGAGTTACGTCGAAGCCCTTGGACAGCATGTAGGCGCAGTCTTGTCCCCCACCGCAGCCGAGTTCGAGAATGCGTGCCTTCTCGGGGAGGGCGGAGAGGAAGGCATCGAGCCTCGCTGTCGGCGGCCTGCGGTCGCGAGTGGCGTAAGTCTCGGCATTGTCATCATAGAAAGAGTTGGTCACGGACTCTCCTCGATATAAACCACGCGGTCTAGGTCCTTGAAACGGGCGTCGAGCGTCAGAACGTCGGCGTCATGCAGTTCGGCGGTGGCGTAGATGATGGCGTCGGCTAGGGCGAGCTTGCGTTTCGCCGAGACTTCGGCGGCGCGGTGGGCCAACGCCGTGTCGAAAGGGGCCGCGATGCAGGTGGCGGTATAGGCGAAGAAGGAATCGACTGCTTCTTCACCGCGTTCGCGCTCCAGCCATTTGGCGAGTTCGAGCTGGACGATGGTGGGGACGATGCATTCGGTTCGCCCAGGCATCTCGCCTTGCAGGCGATCTGCGGCCGGGCCTTGGGTCAGCCATTCGATCCAGGCTGAGCTGTCGACGACGCGCATCAGAACCGGTCCTTCCGGTGGCGGTAGTCGTTCGGGTCGGCGCCTTTGGCCATGCCCTTGAGATCTGTCAGTTCGGGGACGGGCATGAGAAGGACGCCCTTGCCTTTCGGGATGAAGACGAATTCCTGGCCTGCGGACCAGTGCTGCTGCTCGCGCACTTCCTTCGGAATGGAGATCTGAAATTTGGAAGAGAGGGTTGCGGTTGCCATTCTTACCTTTCCTCTATCGATTGGCGAATAGTAAGAATTCGACCGACGTTGATCAATGGCGAACCGTTTTCGGCGTCGATGCAATCTCCGTTATCACATGGCTGCCCCGGCCATAAAAAAACCGGGCGGTGCGCCCGGTTTCGAAGTTGTCACTGTAGCTCTACCCGTCGAGAACGCTGCTGCGTTTCGGTTATCTAGCTTTAGGCAGAGATGAGGCGCGTCCAGCCGCGCTCATCGTTCGTTACGCCCTTCTGCAGGCTGACGAGTTGCTGGCGCAGTTCTGATGTCAGCTTGCCGGTCTGTCCGTCTCCGACCAGGAACTCGCCGCCGGCGTGCCGAACCAGGCCGATGCCGGCGAGGACCGCGGCCGTGCCGCAGGCGAAGGCTTCGACGAGCTTGCCGCTTGCTGCATCAGCTCGCCATTCTTCGAAGGAGTAGGGGCGCTGTTCGACGCGCAGGCCCTTTTCTTCGGCGAGCACGATGACCGAGGCGCGGGTGATGCCCGGCAGGATCGTGCCGCCAAGCGGCGGGGTCACGACCGATCCGTCATTCATGACGAAGAAGACATTCATGCCGCCGAGTTCTTCGACCCAGCGATGTTCTGCTGCATCGAGAAAGACGACCTGATCGCAATCCTTCTTCGCCGCTTCAGCCTGCGCCACGAGGCTGGCCGCATAGTTGCCGCCGCATTTTGCGGCGCCGGTGCCGCCGGCGGCTGCGCGCGTATAGGCGGTCTCGACCCAGAGGGAGACAGCCTTCGCGCCGCCCTTGAAATAAGCGCCGACCGGGGAGGCGATGATGCAGAAGATATATTCCTGCGCCGGGCGAACGCCGAGGAACGCCTCGTTGGCGAACATGAAGGGGCGAAGGTAGAGGCTGGCGTCTCCGGAGGGTATCCAGTTCTTGTCGACACGAACCAGTTCTTCGACGGCTTTCAGGAAGAGTTCTTCCGGCACTGCGGGCATTGCCATGCGGGCTGCCGACTGCGCGAAGCGGCGGGCGTTCTCTTCAGGCCGGAAGAGCAGGATGCGGCCATCCTCCGCCTTGTAGGCTTTCATGCCCTCGAAGATTTCCTGAGCGTAATGCAGCACGGCGCTTGCAGGGTCGAGTTCCAGCGGGCGCCTCGGCGTAACCTTTGCATCGTGCCAGCCCTTGTCGGCAGTCCATCGCGCCAGGACCATATGATCCGTGAAGACCTTGCCGAAGCCGGGCGTTTCCAGTGCCCGGATGCGGTCGGCGTCGGAGACGGGAGACTTGTGGAATTCGATTTTGATTTCAGGAGAGGTCGACGTCGCAGTCATTGCTGGCACCTTGATAGTCCATTGAATAATGGCCGGCACACTACTGCCGCCGGGCCGGTTTTGGAAAGGTCTGAATCGGCCGGTTTCTGCTTTTGATCAAAGGAATAATCGCGTGATGTGGCGAACGTTCACGCAACGAGGCAGGCCATTCGGTTCGGCTGCATGAAATCTCGAACGGCAGCCCAATCGGCATCAAGGCTCTGGAATACAGGACTTCCAAACTTGTCACAGTGACAAGAAAATAGGTCAGCATTATTGACATAAATTCCACTGCATGGTGAGCTGCTGATATTATAAAAAATACGAGGAAACCCCATGCTGAACTGGGACAATATGTTTGCGACGCGCTCTACAAGAATGCGCGCTTCGGAAATCCGCGAGCTTCTGAAACTTCTCGACCGACCGGATGTCATCTCCTTCGCCGGCGGCATTCCTGACCCCGCGCTGTTTCCGGACAAGGAGTTCAAGCAGGCCTATGCTGACATTTTCGACAGTTCGGCCGTCAATTCAGCGCTGCAATATTCTGTTTCCGAAGGCTACAAGCCGCTGCGCGAGTGGCTCATCAAGCAGATGGCGGGACTCGGCATTCCGTGCGCGCTCGACAATGTCTTCATCGTCTCCGGTTCGCAGCAGGGCCTCGATTATCTCGGCAAGCTGTTCCTGTCGCCCAACGATACTGCCCTCGTCACCTGGCCGACCTATCTCGGCGCTCTGCAGGCTTTCAACGCTTACGAGCCGTCCTACGACCAGTTGACGCCCGGCGGCAACCGCACGCCGGATTCTTACCGCGAGGCCGCGGCGCAGAAGGGCGGCAAGGTAAAATTCGCCTATCTCTCGGCCGATTTCTCCAATCCGACCGGCGAGACCGTCGACCGCGATGGCCGCGAGAAGGTTCTGAAACTTGCCGAAGAGCTCGACATCGCCGTCATCGAAGACGCCGCTTACCAGTCGCTGCGCTATGACGGCGATCCGATCCCGCCGATCCTGGCGCTGGAGATTGCCGAGAAGGGCCATATCAACGATACGCGCACGATCTATTGCGGCAGCTTCTCCAAGACGCTGGCGCCAGGCCTGCGCGTCGGCTTCATCGTTGCCAATGCGCCCGTCATCCGCAAGCTGGTGCTGATGAAGCAGGCGGCCGACCTGCATTCTTCGACGATCAACCAGATGGCGATTTCGGAAGTCACCGAGCGCGGCTTCGATGCGCAGGTCGCCAAGGTCAGGGCGGTCTACAGCCAGCGCCGCAACGCCATGCTGGCCGCGCTCGAAAAGTATATGCCTTCGGGCACGAGCTGGACCAAGCCGGAAGGCGGCATGTTCATCTGGGTGACGCTGCCAGAGGGCATGGACGGCGCCAAGCTGCTTGCCAGGTCGCTCGAAAGCGCCAAGGTTGCCTTCGTGCCGGGCCAGGCCTTCTTTGCCGATGGTTCGGGCGCCAATACGTTCCGCGTCAGCTTCTCCTGCGCCAACGACCAGATGATCGATGAGGGCATCAGCCGTCTCGGCAGGCTGATCGCCAGCGAGATCGGCTGATGTGACTTGAGGCCTATAAAAATTAGGGTTGGGCGGCGATCAGAAGATCGTCGTCCAGCCTTCGTTCGCGGTTTCGCTCTTGCCGTAGCCGACACGATCGGCAACCGCGCCATCGGCATTGATGAGGATGATATCGCCGCCCTTGTTGGCGAGCTGCGGGCCGCCATTCTCAGGATCGAGCGTGATGGTGCGGAATTCGCCCGAGGCGAGCGAGCCCGTCAGTTTCTGCCGGCGGCCTTCGCCGTCTTCCAGCGACCAGCCTTCGATCGACATCGCCACATCCGAGCGATTGATGAGTGTCACCGTCTCGTCCTCGGTGCCGTCAGCGCGGTTCACCGGATTGATCATGGCGGCGACGATGCGCAGTGACGAGGCAACGATCGGCTGCGGGCGGCGGGTGCCTTCGCCGCGGCCCTGGCCGCCCCTGTTGTCGCCGACAGGGTGGCCGGAGGTAGCATCTGTATTCCAGTTCTGCGACTGGAAGCCGAGGAAGATCGCCGCCCAATGGTCCTCATCCGAGAAGTGGATCAGCAGTGCGCCGTCCTGATTGGGCGCATTGGTGGCGCGGAAGCTGCCGCTGTCGCCTTGATTCATGTGAATGTCGTGGATGCCGTTGCCGGGCTCGAAACCGAAATACTCATCCGGCTTGTTGTTTTCCGGTCCCCAGGCTTCGCCGAAGGCGTAGAAGTGGATGGACTTGTCGGCGATGCCTTCCTGCACGATGGGTTCGATGAAATCGCGCAGGTCGTTCTTCGGGCCGTCGAGCTGGAAGGGCGCGACATTCATATCCTCGCGCTCGATCATGCCGCCGCGCACATAGTCGATCGCCAGATCCTGCCGGTCGCCTCTGATGTCGGTGAGGCCCATCGGCAGGACGGCGAGTTCGGCCGTCAGTGTCTCATGCTGGAAATCCATGACATTGGCGTAGAGCAAGTCGTGCGGCGATTCCTTCGAGCGCACGTTCATGGCAATGCGATAGCTGATGCCACCGGCCTCGATGCGGAGTTCGATATGCGGGTCGTTGTCGTCGTCAAGGGCGAGCGCCGAAGCTGTACCCTTCAGCACCTTGTAATTCCGGAGCATGGTGAACCTCGTGGTGGGGGCGGGGATTCACAATAGCATAGCGGAAATGCATCTTTTGTGACGCTGATTTTCCGCCATGCAACGCTTTGGAGAGTTTACTTCTTCACGTGCGGGGCGAAAAGCTCGAGGTCGGCTTCGCTCAGCCTATCATTCGCCGTGTTGAGCTGGTGCCAGTAGGGGTAGATGACCGGCGGCACGCTGACGTCGTCAAGGCGCTTGCGCTCCTCATCCGAAAGCTTCAGGTTGGCGGCGGAGAGGTTGTCCTTGAACTGGGCTTCTGTGCGGCCGCCGATGATCACTGAGGTGACTGCCTTGCGGCCGATCAGCCAGGCGAGCGCAACTTGTGCTGCGGAAACGCCGCGTTCCTGACCGATCGCCACCAGCGTCTCGACGATGTTCCAGAGGCGGTTTTCGTCGCGGATCGGCGGTTCGGTCCAGCCGGCGAACTGGCGGGTGCCTTCAGGGGCGGCGGCATTGCGGCGATGTTTGCCGGAGAGCAGGCCGCCGGCGAGCGGGCTCCAGACGAGTACACCGAGACCCTGGTCGATCGAGATCGGCAGCAATTCGTATTCCGCGTCACGGGATTCCAGTGTGTAGTGGATCTGCTGGCTGACGAAGCGCTGGTATTTGTGTTCATTGGCAACGCCGAGCGCCTTCATGATGTGCCAGCCGGAATAGTTCGAGCAGCCGACATAATGCACCTTGCCCTGCTTGATGAGCGTATCGAGCGCTTCCATCGTCTCTTCGAGCGGCGTCTCACCGTCCCATTCATGGACCTGGTAGAGGTCGATGACGTCGGTCTTCATGCGCTTGAGGCTTGCCTCGCATTCGCGGATGAGGTGGTAGCGCGACAGGCCGCGATCGTTCGGGCCATCGCCCATGCCGAAGCGGGCCTTGGTGGCGAGCAGCACTCCATCAGGGCGCTTGCCGCCGAGCACTTCGCCAATGATGCGCTCGGATTCGCCCGCGGAATAGACATTGGCCGTATCGATCAGGTTGACGCCGGCATCGAGGCAGATATCGACCATGCGACGAGCTTCCTGCACGCCGAGATCGCCGACGGTCTTGGCCCAGCCGACGCCGCCGAAGGTCATCGTGCCCATGGTCACGGTGGAAACTTTAAGGCCGGAACGGCCGAGCAAACGATATTCCATTGAAATTCCTCCTCATGAAAATGGCCTGATTGACGTACCGCAACACGGGCCGCCGTCAAACGGCAAGATGTTCACGCCTGCGTGATTTTACGCTTTCGCCGCCGCTCGCGCGAGGGGAATAGCCGACTGATTTCGACGCGAGGCGCGTTGAGCACTCCGGGACAAGCGCTATTTTTCTGTCCGCAACGCGCGGATCATGTCTGCCGCGAGTATCGGTTGACTTCGTTCCATTCTGAGGAGAGGGCACGGACGAAGCCTGGGCGTTCATTTCTGCCGACCGCTTGGAGCAGAGCCTGGCGAGCGGGCCTGCAGGACTCGGCGGTGAGCAATCCCAGTTCCAATGGCGAGCCTTGTTGCGGGGCATAGGTAAAGACGGATCGGCGTGCGGAGCTGTAGGCGATTCAATCTTAAGTTCATATGGTTTTGCTTTAGACCCGCTGGAAAAATACGTGTTTTTGTGGAGAAGGAAGATGAGAAGGTGCGGCCGCTCAACTGGCATAGACGATCAGGTTGAAGCTACCTTGCCCTGTCACATCGGTGTTAAACGCCCCTAATAAGGGAGGGGCATCGCAATCCGAGGATTCCTTCCATGAAAACTCTAGTTTCCGCCGCAGCGCTTCTCGCCGCGAGCCTTTTCGCCATCCCAGCCTCCGCCGCAAACCTCGTTCTCTACACCAGCCAGCCGAACGAAGATGCGCAGGCGACCGTCGACGGCTTCATGGCCGCCAATCCCGATATCAAGGTCGACTGGGTACGCGACGGCACGCCGAAGATCATGGCGAAGCTGCAGGCTGAGATCCAGGCCGGCAACCCGGTTGCCGACGTTCTGCTGATCGCCGATGTCGTGACGCTCGAGCGCCTGAAGGAAGACGGCAAGCTGCTCGCCTACAAGTCGCCGGAAGCTGCCAATTACGACGCTTCGCTCTTTGATTCCGACGGCTACTACTATTCCACGAAGCTGATCACGACCGGCATCATGTACAACACGTCGGCTGCCATGAAGCCGACGAGCTGGAAGGACCTCGCCAAGCCGGAAGCCAAGGGCCTCGTCACCATGCCGAGCCCGCTTGCTTCGGGTGCCGCTCTCATCCACGCACAGACGCTGGCCGCTGTTCCAGGCCTCGGCTGGGATTTCTACAAGTCGCTCGCAGATAATGCGGCTGTCGCCTCCGGCGGCAATGGCGTTGTCCTGAAGTCTGTCGCCTCTGGCGAGAAGGCTTACGGCGTGGTCGTCGATTACCTGCCGATCCGAGAAAAGGCCAAGGGTGCTCCGGTCGAGTTCGTCTTCCCGAGCGAAGGTGTTTCGGCCGTCACCGAGCCGGTCGGCATTCTCGCCAGCGCCAAGAACGTCGACGCTGCCAAGAAGTTCGTCGACTACGTTCTCTCCGAAAAGGGCCAGGAAGGCTTCCTGAAGCTCGGCTATATCCCTGCTCGTAACGGCATGAAGCTGCCCGCGGGCTTCCCGGCACGCGACACGATCAAGGTTCTGCCGGTCAATGCTGCCGAAGCTCTCAAGAATACCGATAAGGATCTGAAGACCTTTACGGATCTCTTCGGTTCGAAATAATAGACCCATGCAGGGCTATGTACGTCCAGGAAACAGCCAGCCCGTCTGGCTGTTTCCTTTTATCGTTTCAGTGGTGCTTTTTCTTAGCGTGCTGCCTCTGGCGCGGCTCGCGGTCGTCGGCATTTCCGCCTTCGCCAATGGCGGCGTCATGGTGGTTCTCTCCGATCCCATGGTCTGGTCGGCGGTCTATTACACCATCGTCACGGCGATCCTCGGCACGATCATCTCGCTCGCCATCGGCTGCGCTTTCGCCTATCTGCTGACGCTGACGGATATTCCGGCCAAGGGGCCGCTCAGCTTCTTCTTCGTGCTGCCGATGATGATCCCGCCGCAGGTGACGGCACTTGCCTGGGTGCAGATGTCGGGGCCGTCGAGCCCGCTTCTGAAGGCGCTGCATATTGCGCCGCCGCTGGGGTCGCCGCAGCCGCTCTATTCGGTCGGCGGCATTGCGCTGCTCTATGGCGTGCAGCATGCGCCGCTTGTCTATCTGGCGCTGAGGGCAGGGCTGATGACCCTGCCGCGCGACGGGGTGGAGGCGGCAAGGCTTTCGGGCGCCTCAAGCCTGCGCGTCTTTCGCGACATCATCCTACCGCTATCGCTGCCGGGCGTTATTGCGGGGGCGGCGATCTCCTTCGTTTCCTGCACCGGCAATTTCGGCATTCCGGCCATTCTCGGCATTCCGGCCTCGATCTTCACGCTGCCGACGCTGATCTTTTCGAAGTTTACCGCCTTTACCGGCCGGACCTTCGGCGATGTGGCACTTCTCTCTGCCATCATCGCGCTGATTTCGGTCGCTGGTCTTGCCATTCAGGACCGGGCGCTACGCGGGCGGGACTACCGCGTCATCGGCCTTTCGGGCGCGACGGCTGCCTTCGAACTCGGCGGGTGGAAGCTCATCTTCACGCCGCTGCTCTGGATCATCCTGTTCTTCATGCTGGCCGCACCCTTCTTCGCGCTCGTCGCAGGCGCGCTTGTGCCGGCCTATGGCGTGCCGCTTACCCTCAAGACCATGACCTTCCATGCCTTCGAGGAAATTCTCTTCCGGCAGGCGGTGACGCGCACGGCCTTTATCAATTCGCTGTCGCTGGCCAGCGGGGCAGCGGTCGGCCTGCTTTTCGTGACTGTGCTTGCGGCCTATGCGCTGACGCGCCGTAAGGATACGTTGTCGCGTATTGTCTCCAGTCTGGTGGAAATACCCTATTCGCTGCCGGGCATCGTCATGGCGGTGTGCTTCATCCTCGTTTTTGCCGCGCCGATCCCGGTGTTGAACGTCACGCTCTACGGCACGGTCTGGATCATCCTCATCGCCTATTTCTCCTCCTTCTTCGCCGTCAGCCTGAAGCCTGTGGTCAGCGCCTTCCATCAGCTCGATCCGGCGCTGGAAGAGGCGGCAAGGCTGTCCGGTGCCGGCTTCTTCCGGCGGCTGAAAGATATTATCGTGCCGCTGATTGCGCCGGCAGCGGGTGCTTCCGTCATCCTTGTCTTTCTCATCGCCTGCAACGAACTGACGATTTCGGCGCTGCTCTGGTCGGCGGGTACGCAGACGCTGGGTGTCGCCATCTATAATCTCGATGACAGCGGCAGTTCCGATCTTGCCTCGGCTCTTTCCGTGCTCGTCGTCTTCATGGTCGTCGCCATGATGCTGCTTCTGGAGCTTCTGGCGAAACATCTGCCCAAGGGAGTAGTGCCGTGGCGAAGCTGATCCTCAATCAGGTGGCCAAGGATTTCGGCACGGGCAGGGCTGCGGTCAGCGGCTTTTCGCTCGATGTGCGCGAGGGCGGCTTCCTGGCGCTGCTCGGCCCCTCCGGCTGCGGCAAGACCACGGTTCTGCGGATGATTGCCGGTTTCGAGACGCCGACTGACGGATCCCTCCATCTCGGCGAGCGGCTCTTGGCCGATGCCTCGCAATCGCTGCCGCCGGAGAAGCGCAACATGGCGATGGTCTTCCAGTCCTATGCGCTCTGGCCGCATATGAGTGTGGCGGACAATGTCGGCTATCCGCTGAAAGTTCGCGGCATATCGGGCGCGGCCTACAAGGCCAAGGTGAGAGAGGCACTATCGACCGTGCGCCTCGTCGATTATGCCGAGCGGCGGCCGGCCGATCTCTCCGGCGGCCAGCGGCAGCGCGTGGCGCTGGCCCGCTGCCTGGTGACATCGCCCGATGTCGTGCTGCTCGACGAGCCGCTTGCCAATCTCGACCGGCATCTGAAGCAGGAGATGGAGGAGACGTTCCGCGAGTTTCACCAGCGCTCCGGTGCAACGATGATCTATGTGACGCATGACCAGAGCGAGGCGATGGCGCTGGCAACCGATGTTGCAGTCATGTCCGAGGGGCGGCTGTTGCAGGTGGCGCCGCCGGCGGAAATCTATGCGCGGCCGGAAGGGCGCATGGTCGGCGGGCTGATCGGCCGCGGCGCGATCGTCACGCTGCCGGTCATGGGCGGTGAGCGCCAGCTCGAATGGGACGAGCTGGAGGGGGTGCTGCATGCCGCCAATATCGATGGCGCCGATATTCTGGTGCGGCCGGAAGATGTCATCATCGGTAGCGAGGGGGCGCCCGCGACGGTCGAATCCGTGCTCTTCGAAGGCGAACGTTATGCCGTGAAGCTGACCCTCGGTAACGGCCAGACGCTGCGCGCCTATAGCCGCGTGGCTGTCGTGCCTGATGAGGCGGTGCATGTCGTCATCCGCGCCGGCTGGCGGCTCTGACGGACAAACGGCTTTTCGAAGCGCGTATTCGACTTTAACTGTTTTCAAGCGATTCCGGACGCAAAACCGCTGCACACTTTTGCTGGAATTGCTCTAGTAATTGGCGTCGATCCAACCGGGAATGCCTGATGTCGCTTCGCCTTGCCACTTTCAATGTCGAAAACCTGCTCACCCGCTTCGACTTCACGGGCTATCGCAACCAGCTCCGGCAGGACCGCGTCATCAAGCTCTTCGAGGTCAGCAACGAGGGCACCTACCAGCAGCTCGAGCAGGCACGGGTAATCGCGTCGACCGACGATACCAGGCAGATGACGGCGCTCGCCATCGCCGATGCGGATGCCGATATTCTCTGCCTGCAGGAAATCGACAATATGGCCGCCCTGCAGGCCTTCGAATATGGCTATCTCTACCGCATGGTCGGCAATGGCTACCGGCAGAAATATCTGGTCGAGGGCAATGACAGCCGCGGCATCGATGTCGCCGTCTTGATGCGCGAGGAAACGCGCGACGGGCAGAAGATCGAGCTTAGGGATATCAAGAGCCATGCGATGGTGACCTATCGCGAATTCGATCTCTTCGACGAGGAGATCGGCAAGACCAACCGGCTCGACGACAAGATCTTCAAGCGCGACTGCCTGGAACTGGATTTGAGGATCGGCGGTGTGCCGATGACGCTCTATGTCGTGCATTTCAAATCGATGGGCAATCCGCGCGAGGGGCTGGACGGGCGGCAATCGACCCTGCCGATCCGCCGGGCGGAGGCTCGTGCCGTTCGCCGCATCATCGAGAACCGGTTCGGCGCAGGCCATACCGCAAGCAAGAACTTCGTCATCTGCGGCGACATGAACGACTATCAGGAGCGGGTCGACGTCATCGGCCGGCGCGGCACGGGCTATCGGTTCGAGCATCAGGATGAAGCCGAAAGCGCGCTCGATGTCTTCAGCAAGGACGGGTTTGCCGAAAATGTCGTGCGCCGCCGCGAGCCACTTGACCGCTGGACGCTCTATCATTCGCGCGGGCCGGAGGAGCAGTGGCTCTGCCAGCTCGATTATCTCTGGCTGTCGCCGGCACTTGCCGCCACCAACGCCAAGCGCATCCCCGAAATCATCCGCCACGGACAGCCATACCGCACCATCTTCCCGCCGGGGCAGCAGGTGGAGCGCTACCCGCGCACCGGCTGGGACAGGCCGAAGGCATCCGACCATTGCCCCGTCGTCATGACATTGGATCTCTTATGACACTTCGCTTTTCAGAGACTTTTTCAGAAGACCTTTCGGCCTTTCCGCCGGAACGCACGGTATTTCCCGTTGCCGGCGCCGATCTGCGCGTGCTCGAGGGTGAGCATCCGCTGGTCGTCGCCAACAGGGCTGATATCCGCGAGAACTGGGAGCGGGAAATCGCCGTCAATCCGGCGCTGTTCGATGGCCGGCTGGTGTTGCAGCATCGGCTGAAACTGTCCGAAGCCGGAATTGCGGGTGAGGCCTATATCGCGCCTTTCTCGGCCTTCATGTGGTGGCGGCGCCAGCCGGACCGGAAGGGCGCCATCCATCTCTTTTCCTATCCGGTGCTCGAATCCTCCGATGGGGCGCTGGTCGCTATCCGCATGGGGGCGCATACGGCCAACCCCGGTCAGGTCTATTTCGCTGCGGGCTCGCTGGAACCGGAAGATGTCGTGGACGGGCGTTGCGATATCGACAGCAATATGCGCCGCGAAGTGATGGAGGAGACGGGCCTGGATCTCGACAAGGCGATCGTGGGTGAGGGGCTCTATGCGGGCCATGTGCGCGGTTCCGTCTCGCTGTTCAAGCTCTTCCGTTTCGACATGACAGCAGACGAGATGGTCGATTTCATCGGCGCGCATATGCTGGTCGCAGAGGACAAGGAAATTGCCGGCGCGGTTGCGATCCGCTCGGCCGATCCGAAGGCACAGCCTTACAATGTCGCGATGCTGCCGATCATCGACTGGTATTTCGCGGGCAAGTAGACCTGACGCTTGCACTTGCGTGTGCTGTCGGGCAGGTTGGCGGCTCGATGACCGATTCAAGGAGGCCAGTGTGGCGTTAAGCTACAGCGTCTACGACGTGTTCACCGACACCAAACTTGCCGGCAATCCGCTGGCCGTGATCTTTGACGGCGAGGGGCTTGACGACGCGGCGATGCAGGCGGTTGCCCGCGAAACCAATCTATCCGAGACGGTTTTCGTGCAGCCGGCCAACAATCCCGCCTATACGGCGCGCATCCGCATCTTCACGCCCGGCCGTGAACTGCCCTTTGCCGGCCATCCGACCGTCGGTACGGCGATTGCGTTGGCGGAGAAAGCGCATGGAGCGGGAACGCTCGATCTCGTGTCGGTGCTCGAAGAAAATGTCGGCCCGGTGCGCTGCGCCGTCAGGTTGCGGGAAGGCGAGGCAAGCTTTGCCGAATTCGACCTGCCGCGCAAATCCCAACAGATATCGCTGCCGCTCGACAAGCTCGGCATCGCCGACGCGCTGTCGCTGAAGACCACCGAGATCGGCTTCGAGAATCACGTGCCGTCGATCTGGAGTGCCGGCGTTCCCTTCCTGATGGTGCCGGTCCATGATGTCGGCGCGGCAGAGCGCCTGGAGTTCGATCCGCAGCTCTGGGAAAAGACGGTGCCCTTCGTCGATGGCGCGCTAGCCTCGGCCTATATTTATTGCCGTGGCGGCGTGAACCATGTCGCCAAGTTCCATGCCCGCATGTTTGCGAGCGGCATGGGCATTTCCGAGGACCCGGCCACCGGCTCGGCAGCCGCCGCTCTCTCGGGTGCGATCAATCATTTCGACCGGCTGACGGACGGGCATCATCCGATCCTCATCGAACAGGGTCTGGAAATGGGCCGTCCGTCCTTCATCCACCTGCATATGGATATCGAAGGCGGCACCATTTCGAATGCCCGGATCGGCGGCCAGGCGGTGCGGATTGCGACCGGCACGCTCGACCTTTGATTTCATTGCATTTCCAGCTCCTGACAAAAAAACTTCGCAATTAACCAAAGAATTTTCGACGGGGCGCTAGACAAGCCGGACGATCCTATTTATATGCCCCGTCACACCGCGCAGCCAAGCGCGGACGGGTGATTAGCTCAGTTGGTAGAGCAGCTGACTCTTAATCAGCGGGTCGTAGGTTCGAGCCCTACATCACCCACCAAATTCTCCTTCGAAGAGAACAGAATCCAGAAACAAGGCCTTTGATGTCAAAGGCTTGCTGGCTTTTTCTGTTTTTCTGAATCCGCCGCCTCCGTTTGCGGGGAATCGGCGGTTTCCGCTTTCCAAACATTCTGCGCTTGCCCGAAGACGCCCCCGGTATTTAACTCGCTGGAGCGAAGTCCTTGCTGCGGCATCTACCGTCGCAAGCCTATCCCTGGAGGAATGGCAATGAGCGATGACAAACAGAACAATCTCGGCGAACATCGGCTGGATGAGAAGGTGCTCAACGTGCTCGGTGCCTATCACCAGAGGATCGACGAGGAGCGTGGCACTCTGCGCCAGGAGGTACCGGGCGGACGCGATGGCGGGCAGGATCAGCGGATGCGCGCGGTTGGCCCGGAGACGGGGAGGTTTCTCAACATTCTCGTCCGAAACCTGACGGCGCCGACCATTCTCGAGCTCGGCACTTCCTTCGGCTATTCCGGCATCTGGCTTGCTGAAGCTGCGCGGGCGACCGGCGGGCGGCTGATCACCATGGAAGTGCATGGCTATAAATCCGCCCATGCGCAGACGATGGCCGAGAGAGCCGGTCTTGCCGAACATATCGATTTCCGGGTGGGCGATGCGGTTGCGATGATCCGCGAATTGCGGGGCAAGGTGGATTTCGTGCTCGTCGATCTCTGGAAGGATCTCTACCTGCCGTGCCTCGAGGCCTTCTATCCGAAGCTCAATGCGGGCGCGATCATCGTTGCCGACAACATGATTTATCCTGTGACTGAAGACGTGAAGATTTATGCCCGGGCCATCCGCACCAAGCCAGGGATCACCAGCGTGCTGCTGCCGGTCGGATCGGGGCTGGAGGTCAGCCGGTACGAGCCCTGAGTCTCAGGCGGATTTTCACCAGAGGCCGGGAAACAGCCGGTAGCTCACCTTGTGGCAGTAATCATCAGGGCAGGGGTGCTCTGTCTTGTGTGCCCTCAGGTGATTGGTCATGCTGCCCTGCGGGGAGCAAGGAGATTCGGTGGAAATGGGCAAATCCGTTGATGGTGCTGACGTGAAGACGAAGCTTTCCATCGTCGCGCCCTGCTACAACGAAGCCGAAGGCTTGAGCGAATTCTGCCGACGGGCGAAGGCGGCGGCGGAAGCCGTTGCCGGCGGCTCCTTCGAGATCATCCTCGTCGATGACGGCTCCAGCGACAATACATGGGGCGTGATATCGGGGCTTGCAGCTGACATTCCGCAAGTGCTCGGCGTCAAGCTTCTGCGCAATCATGGCCACCAGCTTGCGGCGACCTCCGGCCTTGCTGTGGCGCGTGGTGAGCGCGTGCTGCTGATCGATGCCGACCTGCAGGATCCGCCGGAACTGCTGGCCGAGATGATGGCGATCATGGATCAGGGCGCCGATGTCGTTTACGGGCAGCGCAGCGAACGCAAGGGCGAGACGAAGTTCAAGCTCATCACCGCCTCCGTCTTCTATCGGCTTCTGACGCGGCTCACCTCTATCTCGATCCCGCAGGACACCGGCGACTTCCGGCTCATGAAGGCGCGGATCGTCCATATCCTGCTCAATATGCCGGAGCGGCATCGTTTCATCCGTGGCATGGTGAGCTGGATCGGCGGCAGGCAGGTGGCACTGCGTTATACGCGCGATGCCCGCTATGCCGGGGCGACGAAATATCCGCTGCGCAAGATGATCCGTTTCGCGATCGATGCGATCACCAGTTTCTCGATCATTCCGCTGCGCGTCAGCGCCTGGATGGGCCTTATCTCGGCCGTCTTTGCGGTCGGGCTTTTGATCTATACGCTCGTGCAATGGTTCGAGGGCAATGTCATTACCGGCTGGTCGAGCATCATGGCTGCCGTATCGGCCTTGAGCGCCATCCAGCTGATTGCGCTCGGCACGCTCGGCGAATATGTCGGTCGCCTCGTGCAGGAGCATAAGCGCCGGCCGATGTTCATGATCGACTGCGTGGTGCAAGGCGAGGTCACGTCCGAATTGCCCGACGATTTCTCCGAACTTGATACCGCCAGCCGCAGGTCGGAGCTCGGCAGGCTTTCGACGGCAAGCGTGAGCGCAAAGCCGCTTGAGGCGGCTGTTGGCCGCTGATCTCGGATTGTTGCCGAACATGTTTACAAAAGTCTCGGACCTGGCGGCATTTGACCTTTCCGATCCGGCATAAGGGGCGTATGCAGACTGTATCCCTCCGCGCGGCTTGCCCTGTCGGTTCTCCCGCCTTTTCCCGCGCAATCCGGAATTCGCATTTGGCAGATCGATGACTGCAGTTCAGACGAGTGACAATACAGATGAGGCGGCAAGCGTCCGCCAGGCGAAGATCGTAGCGCTCGTCGTTGCCGTTTCCTTCTTCATGCAGATCCTCGACGGTACGATCGTGACCACCTCGCTGCCGCAGATGGCAACGAGCTTCGGTGTGCAGCCGGTCGCCATGAGCATCGGCATCACCGTCTATATGCTCACCATGTCGGCCTTCATTCCTCTTTCCGGCTGGCTCGGCGACCGGTTTGGGGCGCGGCGCGTCTTTCTCGTGTCCATTGCCGTCTTCACCGTGGCGTCGCTGTTCTGCGGCCTGTCCGGCAACCTCACCGAATTCGTCATTGCCCGTGCGGTACAGGGTGTGGGCAGTGCGCTGATGACGCCGGTCGGGCGCATCATCGTGCTCAAGAACGCCCGCAAATCCGAGCTCGTGCAGGCGATCGCCCTGATCACCTGGCCGGCGCTGACCGCACCCGTGGTCGGCCCGGTGCTCGGCAGCTTCATCACCACCTATGCCAGCTGGCACTGGAACTTTCTCATCAATATCCCAATCGGCCTCGTCGGCATCACGCTGGTGCTGCGCTTCGTGCCGGAACAGCGCGAGGAGCGGGTCGGGCCGCTCGATATCAAGGGTTTTTTCCTCAGTGCGGCGGGGCTGACCCTGCTGCTTGCGGCACTTGAACTGTCAGTCAAAGCACAGGGCGGCTTCGTGCCCCTCGTCGTGCTGCTTGTGGCGGGCATCGTGCTTTCCGTCATGGCGACGCGGCATTTCCTGCGGGTCGACAATCCGCTGCTCGATCTGGCCGCCTTCAAGGTGCAGACCTTCTCGATGACGACGCTTTCGGCGGGTACGGCCTGCCGTGTGGCGATCAATGCGACGCCTTTCCTGCTGCCGCTGCTGTTCCAGCTCGGCTTCGGCCTGAGCTCGATCGCCGCCGGCACCTATCTCCTTGTTTATTTCCTCGGCAATCTCGGCATGAAGGTGGTGACGACGCCGCTGCTGCGGTATTTCGGCTTCCGCAACGTGCTCTTCTTCAACGGCGTCATCGCCGCCGGCTCGATCGTCGCCTGCGGCTTTCTGACACCTGACACCCCCGAGGTCGTCATCTCGGCGCTGCTCTTCATTGCGGGGCTTTCCCGCTCGATGGAATTTACCGCCCTCAACACGCTGTCCTTTGCCGATATCGGCCCGGCGCAGAGAAGTTCGGCCTCGACGCTGTCGAGCATGTTGCAGCAGATTTCCATGCTGCTTGGCGTTGCCGTTGCGGCCGCCGTGCTCAACATTTCCGCAGGGTTTCGCGGCGCAGCGGACCCTGTTCTTGGTGACTTCCGCTGGGCTTTCTTCGTGGTCGGCATGATCGGCTTTTTGTCCTGCCTGCGCTTCCTGCAACTTTCAGCCGATGCGGGTGCGGAAGTTTCACACCACCGCCGCTTTCAAAAAAGCTGACTCGCCCTCGGAACCATTTGCCTTCCCCTGCGTTAACGGCCTGATTTTCAGTATCTGTGTTCGCAATTTATAGAGGGGCTTCCGGCCGCAGCCGGCAGAGGTCGACATTCTCGATGGCATTCTCCTTCGATCCGTCTGGCATCAGGCGTCACATCATACCAAAGGCCAGGTGCTGTTTACGCGCGCTGGCCGATGCAATACGACAGTCTCATGCAGAAAGACTCGGCGGCCTCACAGCCGGTATTGCTGCGGGAAAATGCCCGGAGGCAGAATGAGCGAGTCCAGAGGCGGTACGGGTGAAGCGATCCGTATCCTCTATATCGATGACGATGAAGAGCTTGCGCTGCTGATGCGGAAGAATCTCGGTCGTCGCGGCTTCAAGCTCGAATGGGCGAGCGACGGAGCGACCGGCCTTGCGGTGCTTGCCGAAGGCGGTATCGAAGCCGTCGTTCTCGATCATTTCCTGAAGGCCGAAACCGGGCTCGATATCCTGCCGCGCATCACGGCGATGCCTGATCATCCGCCGGTCATCTACGCCACCGGTTCGGGCGATACGAGCATTGCGGTCGCAGCGCTGAAGGCTGGTGCCGACGATTATGTTCTGAAAGGCATTTCCCCCGACTATTTCGATCTTCTGGCCGCGGCCCTCGAACAGGGGCTGGAGCGGGCGCGATTCCGCCGCGATACGGCGCAGGCGCAGGAGGTGATCCGCCAGCAGCGCGACCATGCGGAAATGCTGCTTGCCGAAGTCAATCACCGCATCGCCAACAGCCTCGGCCTCGTCGGTGCGCTGATCCGCATGCAATCCTCCATGACCGGCGACCAGGTGGCGATCGACGCGCTGCAGGAAACGCAGATGCGCATCAATGCGATCGCCAGCGTCCACCGCCGCCTCTACACCAACCGGCAGGTCGGCACGGTGCAGGTGGATGAGTATCTGAGCAGCCTCCTGACCGAACTCGAAGCCTCGATGCGCGACGAGAAGCGGCCGCATCGCGTTGTGCTGACCTCTCAGCCGGTCAATCTGGCCACCGACAAGGTCATCACGCTCGGCCTCATCGTCAGCGAACTCGTCACCAATGCCTTCAAATATGCCTATCCGAATGGCAGCCCGGGCGAGATCAATGTTATCGTCGAGCAGGAAAGCGATGTGCTCAGGGTCACCGTCGAAGATGCGGGCCAGGGCTTTGATCCTTCCGGCCCGGCGAAGGGAACCGGCCTCGGCTCTAAGATCTTGGCCGCGATGGCCGGCAGCCTGAAATCCGAACTTGTCTACGATCCAGAGCATCGCGGCACGAAGGCGATACTGGTCTTTACAGTAAGCTGACCTGCTTTTCTGTAAGCTCACGGGGGAGAGATCATGAACACGGATATCGTCTGCACGCCCGGCGAGGTCTATGATTTCTGGTTCATCCGTTGCAGCCGAAAGGAATGGTTCGGCTCGAGCGCCGAACTGGACGAGGAAATCCGGGCGCGATTTCGCGCAACCCACCTGTCGCTTGCCCTTGAGGTCACCGAGGAATGGCGCTCCAGTCCTGAAAGCCGGCTTGCCGCTGTGATCGTGCTCGACCAGTTTCCGCGCAACATCTACCGGGCGACACCGCTTGCCTTTTCGACCGATGGATTGGCGCTGCGCGAGGCGAAGATGGCGCTTGCCGTCGGCGCCGATCAGGCCGTCCAAGGCATTCGGCGGGCTTTCTTCTACATGCCGTTCGAGCATGCGGAAGACCTCGCCGAACAGGATCGTTCGATGGCGCTCTTTACCGCGCTCGGCGACGAGGAGTTCCGTGACTATGCGCTTCGCCACCGCGACGTGATCGCGACATATGGGCGTTTTCCGCATCGCAATGCCATCGTCGAGCGGGAGTCGAGCGAGGCCGAACTGGCGTATCTGGCGCTTCCCGGCGCCGGTTTCTGAGCCGTTATCTGGAGATTCCGCCTTTCTGTCGCCTTTCTTTCCTATAAGAAGCGGTCAATTACCTGATGAGACGAATCCACGCGGGGACTTCTTGCGCTTGACACACTGGCTGCTTCGCACCGTTCTTCTGCTGTCGCTGGCTGTTGCCGGCCTGCATCTCGATGGAAAGGCCGCTTTCGCGCAGGCTACGCAGCCCGCGGCTGATGCCCAGACGCAGGCGGCCCCGGCTCAAGCAACTGGGACTCAGGCAACTGGGACCCAAGCAACTGAGACTCAGGCGACCCCGGCCCAGGCAGTGCCGGCTGAGGCGCCCCTTGCCAGCAGCGCGCTCGATCAGGCGCTGAAGGATATCGACAAGGCGAAGAACCAGCTTGCTTCGCTGCAGGACCGCGTCAAGCAGAATGCCGATAATGACGACGCTCTGGTAGAGCTTGCCGGCCAGACGGATGAACTCGGCCGCGGCGTTATCGCCACCTCCGTCAGCCTGCGCCCGCGTTTCGATCAGATCAAAAGCCGCCTGGCCGAGCTTGGCGAACCGCCGAAGGACGGGCAGCCGCCGGAAGCGCAGATCGTTACCGAGGAGCGCAATGCGCTGACATCGGAACGCTCTCAGATCAATGCCGTAACGGGTGATGCGGAAAACCTGTCGATCGCAATCACCAAGCTTTCCAACGTGATCACGGCGACGCGCCGCCAGCTCTTTGCCGATACGCTGTTCCGGCGCACCGAAATCTCCGTCTCCGTTTTCGACGATGCGACCAGCGCCTTCGTTCAGGAAGTGAGCGAGTTTTCCCAGACGTTTTCAAGCTGGATCACCTTCGTCTGGAAGTTCAAGAGCCTGTCGCTTTTTGCGGCGATCTTGCTGTCGCTCGCGACGGCCTTGATCCTGCTCTCCGGCGGCTACCGGCTCTTCGGCCAGTATCTGCGGCGCGACGTCCATGTCGAAGAACCGTCCTATATCAGCCGGCTTGCCTTTGCCTTCTGGTCGACGCTGATCCGCACGGCGGCGCTCGATGTGCTGCTGGTGACGTCGCTGATCTTCCTCGACGGCTTCAATGTGCTGCGGAGCGACATCACGCCCGTCATCGCCGCGCTCTTCGGCTCGATCGGCCTTGTTTATTTCGTCGGCCGCTTCGTCAACGCCGTCTTTGCGCCGAATGATCCGTCGTGGCGGCTGGTGCGCCTTTCCAATCTCGGCGCACGCTCGGTCGGCTACTGCCTGATCGCCATGGCTGTCGTCAACGCGCTCGACTATCTCTTCGGCGCCATCGGCGAGGCGATGGGATCGCCGCTGGTCCTGACCGTCGTGCGCAGCCTGCTTGCGGCGCTGATCATCGGCCTCATCCTGATTGCCGTGTCCTTCGGAAAACCGATGCTGGCGAAGAATGGCGATCCCGATGCGCCGGGCCGCCACTGGCCGCGCGGCATGGCGATCCTGCTGCGCGTCTTCGGTGCGGGCCTCATCTTTGCGGCGCTTTCGGGCTACGTGGGTCTGGCGCGTTTCGTCGCCACCCAGCTCATCATCACCAGCGCCATCATCGTGACGACCTATATCGGCCTGCTGCTCGGCAAGGCGATCTCGCGGCAGGACAATTTCGGCGATACGTTCCTTGGCCGTTTTCTCGAGACCCGCTTCAAGCTCGGGCCTGTGGCGATCGATCAGGTAGGGCTGGTCGTCGGCCTGCTGATCTATGCCGTGGCGCTGTTGACGGGCATTCCGCTGATCCTGCTGCTCTGGGGCTTCCACGTGCAGGACCTGCAGCTGCTTGCCTACCGGCTTTTCACCGAGGTGCGGCTCGGCGGCATCAGCATTTCGCTCGTCGGCATCTTCACCGGCATCCTGCTCTTTGCCGGCGGTTATCTCGCAACGCGCTGGGTGCAGAAGTGGCTGGACAGCAATGTCATGGCGCGCAGCCATGTCGATCTCGGCGTGCGCAATTCGGTCAAGACCGGCATCGGCTATCTCGGCGTCGGCGTGGCGGCGATCTTCGGCATCTCGGCGGCGGGCATCGACCTTTCCAATCTTGCGCTCGTTGCCTCGGCGCTGTCGGTCGGTATCGGTTTCGGCCTGCAGAACATCGTTTCCAACTTCGTCTCCGGCCTGATCCTGCTCGTCGAGCGCCCCTTCAAGGTGGGCGACCATGTCGTTTCGGGAACGGCCGAAGGCATCGTCAAGCGCATCTCGGTGCGCGCAACGGAAATCGAAACCTTCCGCAAGCAGTCGATCATCGTGCCGAATTCGGAGCTCATCAACGGGCTTGTCGGCAACTGGACGCATCGCAACAAGCTCGGACGTTCGGAAATCCCGGTTTCCGTAAGCTATGAGGCCGATCCGCGCAAGGTGATGGATATTCTGCTGGAACTGACGGCGGCCGTGCCGCTGATCCTGCGCAATCCGGAACCGCATGTCGAGTTCCTGCGCTTCGGGCCTTACTCGCTCGATTTCGAGCTGCGCTTCTTCCTGGCTGATATGGGTGACGGCCTGACGGTGCGCAACAATCTGAGGATCGATATTCTGAGGCGCTTCAAGGCGGAGGGTATCGAAATCCCGCTGCCGCAGAGCGATCTGACCATCCATCGGCAGGCGAATGCGGATGCGGAGAAGGTGCTTGTCCAAAAGCCTGATGAGCCCGAGGAGGCCACGGCTGAAGACGAGGTCGAGGAAATAGAGACGGTAGAAGACGAGCGGCCGGTGCGCCAGTTGCGCAGCAAGACGGCGGACGGCAAGCTCAAAGGCTGAACGGGTCATTCAGCGCTCATTCACAGGTCTTGCGCTATAACCTGATGCAATCGATCGCTGCTGGGCAGCGACGAGCGCTCCAGGGGAGGGCGTGTAGCCTATGTCGCATACCGTGACACGATCCGCAGTCGCATTTCTTCTTCTCCTTTCCGCAGCACCTCTGGCGCAGGCCGCCTCCGTAACCAACAAGGATGATGCAGCCGTGGTGCTGACCGTCACCGAAGGCGGCAACCGTGTGGAAGTCGTCGTGGATGCCGGCGCATCCGAGCGGGTCTGCCCCTCCGGTTGCTTCATGACGACGCCTGATGGCGACCGTATCGGGCTTTCCGGCGACGAGACGATCGAGATCGTCAAGGGTTCCGCCGTCATCAAGTGACGGCGGCTTCGGCCCGGCCACTATCGATTTTTATGAATTTTCGAGCCTCGTGGCTTTTGACGCTTGTCTATTTGCGCCTCGTCGCGGCAAGCTTTTCGCATGTCGTAAACAGGCCTCTCATGACGCAGGCCTCGCTGCATAGTTCGCGAAGATAGTTCGTCCGGCTTGAGCCGCCGGATATTGGGAGTTCGTCCGGTATGGGCTGCCGGACATTCGATAAAAGAGGGTATTTCTCCATGAAGTCACATGCGCGGGCAGTGGTCATCGGCGGCGGCGTGGTCGGTGTTTCGACGCTCTATCACCTTGCGAAGAAGGGATGGGGCGACAGCGTGCTCATCGAGCGCAAGGAGCTGACGTCAGGCTCGACCTGGCATGCAGCCGGCCTGCTGCCGCTCTTCAACATGAGCTATTCGGTCGGCCAGATTCACAAATATTCCGTCCGCTTTTATCAGGAACTGCAGCAGGAGACCGGCATGAATGTCGGTTTCAGCCAGGTCTCCAACATTCGTCTCGCCCGCACCAAGGACCGCTGGGACGAATTCATGTACTATGCCGGTATTGCCGAAACGATCGGCGTGAAGGTCAATATCCTGACGCCGGAGCAGGTGAAGGAAATCTGGCCGCTCTGTGAGACCGATGGCCTGCTCGGTGCCATCCAGCATCCCGATGACGGCTATATCCAGCCGGCGGACCTGACACAGGCGCTTGCCAAGGGCGCGCGCGACTTCGGTGCCACAATCTACCGCAACACGACGGTCACCGCCATCGAGCAGCAGGCTGACGGCCTCTGGAAGGTGACCACGGACAAGGGCGAGATCACCGCCGAACACATCATCTCCTGCACCGGCAACTTCGCCCGCAAGACCGGCGATATGGTCGGCATCAACATTCCCGTCATCCCGGTCGAGCACCAGTATATCGTCACCGAACCGCATCCCGATATTCTGGCCCGCAAGGCCAAGGGCCTGCCGGAAATGGGCGTGCTGCGTGAAGCCGACAGCGCCTGGTACATGCGCGAGGAAAATGGCGGTCTGCTGCTTGGTCCCTACGAGCAGGGCGCACCGGTCTGTTATGTCAACGGTCCCTCCGATGACAGCGAATACGAGCTCTTCCAGGAAGAACTCGAGCGCCTGATGCCGCATATCGAAACCGCGATCGCCCGCGTGCCGGCCTTCGGCGAAGTGGGCATCAAGAAGGTCTATAACGGCGCCATCGCCTATACGCCTGACGGCAACCCGATCGTCGGCCCCGCACCGGGCCTCAAGAATTTCTGGCTGAACGAAGGCCATTCCTTCGGCATTACGGCGGCCGGCGGCGCCGGCTGGCAGCTTGCCGAATGGATCGTCGATGGCGAGCCGACCGTCGACATGATGGGCGTCGATCCGCGCCGCTTCGGCCCCTATGCCAAGGAAGGCTACCTCATTGCCAAGAACGAGGAAGCCTATGCCAACGTCTTCACCATGCACTATCCGGACGAGGAGCGCGCAGCCGCCCGTCCGCTGAAGACGACGCCTGTCTATGACCGGCTGAAGAAGCTCGGCGCCGTCTTCGGCTCCGTCTATGGCTGGGAGCGCGCCAACTGGTTTGCGCCCGAGGGCTACGATCTGCCGAAGGACCAGATCGGCGTCGGCGCCGACGTGCTGACCAATCACAATCATTCGGATCCGACCGAAGACGGCCGCATTCTGGAACGGTGGTCGTTCCGCCGCTCGAACTATTTCGAGCATGTCGGCAACGAAGTCGTGAACGTCCACAAGAATGTCGGCGTGCTCGACATGTCGGCTTTCGCCAAGGCGCTGGTGACAGGCCCGGGCGCGCGCGCATGGCTGGAATCGATCTTTGCCAATGCGATCCCGAAGAAGCGCGGCCGCATCGCGCTTTGCCACATGCTGACCAAGGAAGGCGGCGTGCGCTCGGAATTCACCGTCTATGAAAGCGCACCCGGCACCTTCTATCTCGTCTCGGCCGGCGCCTATGAGGCGCATGACCACGACTATATGCGCAACCTTCTGCCGTCAGACGGCAGCGTGAAGTTCACGCCGATCACCCAGGCCTATGGCGTCTTGGTGCTTGCGGGTCCGAAGTCGCGCGATGTCCTGAAGAAGCTGACGCACACCAGCCTCGACAACAAGGATTTCCCCTGGCTCTCGGGCAAGGAGATCTCCGTCGGTGCGGCCAACGCCCATGCGCTGCGCGTCAATTTCGTCGGCGAGCTCGGCTGGGAGCTGCATCACCCGATCGAGATGCAGAACTACATCTTCGACAAGCTGATGGAAGCCGGCGCCGAATTCGGCATCAAGCCCTTCGGCATCCGCGCCATGCTCTCCATGTCGGTGGAAAAGTCCTACCGCCTGATCCCGCGCGAAATGTCGATCGAGTACAATGCCTATGAATCCGGCCTCGACCGCTTCATCAAGCCGGAGAAGGAATTCCTCGGCCGCGAGGGCCTGCTTGCCTACAAGGAAAAGGGCCTGAAGTGGAACTTCGCGACGCTCGTCGTCGAAACCGGCAATGATGTCGATGCGCGCGGCTCGGAAGCGATCTACAACGAGGCAGGCGAGCTCGTCGGCCGTGCCACCAACGGCACCTTCGGCTTCCGCATCAACCGCTCGCTGGCGCTTGCCATGCTGCGGCCCGATTACGCCAAGGAAGGTACGAAGCTGAAGATCAAGATCCTCGGCACGACCTACAACGCAACTGTCGTCGGCGAGAGCCCGTTCGATACGGAGAACGCCGCACTTCGGACGTGATTTCTTAATCATATTGACAAGAAAAAGGCGGCCGCACCATCGGCCGCCTTTTTCATAGCTGGCTATGGCAAGCCGATTAATAATTATTCAAATGAATTCATGTAACCGTTTCGTTCGGGGACAGAATTTCCACTTTAAAGGTTTGCCATGGCGTTTCTAGGTATTTCGGGGATGCAATATTCCGGAGAAATGTTTGCCGGCGCGCGTATTATCCTCGCTGAAGATTCCAACGTCTTCACTTCGATGATCGGAAAGCGCCTGAAGGAGCTCTTCGATATCGATGTCGAGATCTGCCGCAGCTTCGAAGAGCTGCAGCTGTCCTACGACAAGTCTTCTGATCCGATTACGCTCGCGATCTCCAACATCAACCTGCCGGGCGCCGAAAACGGCGAGGCGCTGGAATATCTGGTCGATCTGTCGATCCCCACGATCGTCTTTACCGGCACCTTCCAGGAAGGCATGCGCGACAAGCTGCTCGCCAAGGATATCGTCGACTATATCCTCAAGGACAATATCTTTGCCGTCGACCTGCTGGCGGAATCGATCTGCCGGTTCCTGACCAATCACCGCCATCACGTGCTGATCGTCGACGACAGCGCCACGGCCCGCGCGCTGCTTTCCAGCCGCCTGAAGCGCTATAATTTCCGCGTCAGCACCGCCGAGAGCGGCGCCAAGGCGCTCGATATCCTCAAGGCCAACCGCGATATCGGCCTGATGGTCACCGACTATAACATGCCCGATATTGACGGCTTCGAGTTGACGCGCCGCATCCGCGCCTCGATCGGCTCGCACCAGCTGCGCATCATCGGCGTTTCCTCCTCTTCCAACCGCCTGCTTTCAGCGCGGTTCCTGAAGGCCGGCGGCAACGACTTCATGCTGCGCCCGTTCATCGACGAAGAGTTCTACTGCCGCGTCAACCAGAACCTGGATACGCTCCTGCAGATCCAGTCCATGCGCAAGGAACGGGCTGTTGCCTGACCCTGCCGCAAAGATCGGGTGCAGGGAAGCGGCTCCGTGATCGGCCCACACCTGAAAGACATGACGGAAGCTCATATTTCTGCAATCGCAGGTGTTGCTGCCGTCATTTGCCTCTTCACTGAAGGGGAGGCCTCGGCTATCGTCCGGCACGGCAAGAGGGGGCGAGTCGACCCCCTTGGGCGTGTGGAGGGGTAGGCAGCTGTGACATTCCAGGGGGATTTTCAGCGGGAGAATGCAGGTCCTCGGTTTGGAGGAATCCGCATACTTCTGGTTGAGGATTCTCGAATGTTTTCCGCCGTGCTCCGCCATCGGTTCCAGACCGAGCTCAACCTCAGCGTTGTCTGCTGCTCCTCGCTGAAGGCGTTGCGCGAAGCGCTCGCGCAGGACGGCCACGGCTGCAGCATGGCCGTCGTTGACCTGAACCTGCCGGATTCGCCCTATGGCGAGGCGCTCGACTGCACGATCGAGCACAATATTCCGGCCATCGTCTTTACCGCGACCTTCGATCTCAATACGCGCGCCCGCATCCTCGAGCGCAATGTTATAGACTATGTGCTGAAGGATAACGAATTCGCGCTCGACAATCTGGTCGCGACCGTGCGCCGTGCGATCATGAACCGGAAGACGCGGGTGCTCGTCGTCGACGACGTTTCATCTGCGCGCCAGGTACTGGTCGATCTCCTGAAAGCCCAGCAATATATGGTCGTCGAAGCCAGTTCCGGGCTTGAGGCGATTGCGGCACTCGAGGCGTACAGCGATATCGAACTGGTCGTCACAGACCATCACATGCCCGATATGAGCGGCTATGAGCTGACGCGGCGCATCCGCCACCGGTTCGGCTCGGACAAGCTGCGCGTCATCGGTGTTTCCTCGTCGAACGACCGCATGCTGTCGGCAAGCTTCCTGAAGGCCGGCGCCAGCGATTTCGTCTACCGGCCGTTCGTGGCCGAAGAGCTGCAATGCCGCATCGCCAACAATGTCGAGACGCTGACGCAGATGAAGCAGCTGCGCGCAGCGGCGGCCTGCGATTACCTGACGGGCCTCTATAACCGCCGCTATTTCTATGACAACGGCCCGAAGCTGGTAAACGAATGCCTACGGCTCAAAATGTCGACCGCGGTCGCCATTCTCGATATTGATCATTTCAAGCGCCTCAACGACACCTATGGCCATGAGATCGGCGACAAGGTGTTGAAGGCTGTCGCAGACAGGCTGCAGACGATCTTCGAAGGCAGCGACAATCTCCTGTCGCGCCTCGGCGGCGAGGAATTCGCCATTCTCTTCCCGCAGATGGATTCGCTGGCAGCCACCAAGCTCTGCGACGAGATCCGCTCGGATATTTCCCGCCTCAAGGTGACGGCCGACGATGAGGAACTGTCGGTGACGGTATCGATCGGTGTGGCCGAGATCGCCGGCTACGAGACATTCGAGAACTATCTGAACGCGGCAGACCAGTTCCTCTACATGGCCAAACACAAGGGGCGAAACCTTGTCTATTCCGATGCCAAGATGACGGAAGAGGCGGCGCAGTAAGGGGCGCAATTCCACTCGCCGTCATCCTCGGGCTTGTCCCTGACATCCGCTACGTTCCAAAAGACGAGACGGCAGCAGATGCTCGGGACAGGCCCGAGCATGACGAAGGAGAGGGTGGTGCCCTCGCAAATCAAAAAGGCGGCCACCGAGCCGCCTTTCATGTTTCGTCATCCTGCCGTCACTGCCTCAAGCCGCAACTGCCTGCTGGCGGGCGGTGGCCATGGTCATCTTGCGATCGGCACGCTCCTGCTGCGGTGAGCGCTGGTAGAGTTCGCGATAACACTTGGAGAAATGCGAGGCGGAAACGAAACCGCAGGCGACGGCGACTTCGACGACCGGCATGGAGGACTGCACCAGCAGGTGACGCGCGCGATCGAGACGGATTTCCAGGTAGTAACGGGCTGGCGACCGGCCCATTTCCTGGCGGAACAGGCGTTCGATCTGGCGGCGCGATAGGCCGGCACCCTCGGCGATTTCGAGCAGCGAGAGCGGCTCGGCGAGATTGCCTTCCATTAGTTCGATGATCGACAGCACCTTGGCGTTCTGGACGCCGAGGCGGGCGCGCAGCGGCAGGCGCTGGCGGTCATGCGGGTTGCGCACGCGGTCGGTCAGGTGCTGCTCGCAGATGCGGTTGACAAGGCTTTCGCCGAAATCCTCGCCGACGAGGTTCAGCATCATGTCCAGCGAGGCCGTGCCGCCGGCGCAGGTGTAGAGATTGTTGTCGATCTCGTAGAGGTCGGCATAGACCTCGGCCTGCGGGAAGGCCTCGGAGAAGCCCGGCAGGTTTTCCCAGTGGATTGCGCAGCGCTTGCCGTTCAGGAGACCTGCCTGGGCCAGCACATGCGCGCCCGTACAGAGAGAACCAACGGCGACGCCGCGATTATAGGATTCGCGCAGCCAAGCGTTGACGGATTTATTGTTGAAGGTCTCGACATCGATGCCGGAACAGACGAGCAGCATGCCCGGCCGGTTTTCACCGCCAAGATGGCGGCGCTCTTCGGCGAGCGACGAATTGGCCTCCACGCCGATGCCGCAGGAGGAATAGACTTTTTCGCCGTCGACGGAGCTCAGGCGCCACGTATAGGCCGGATAGCCGAGCATACGGTTTGCGATCCGCAGAGTATCCACCGCCGCCGCAAAGGGCAGCATGGTGAATTGCGGAACCATGAAGAAGACTACGGAACGTTTCTTGAGCTGCATCTTGTTCATTGGAAAATCCATGCTCGAGGGCGACTGCATATTGGTCGCGTGGAATGCGTCGTTCCGGTGTTCCAAAAGCGACACTGGCATGGATAAATGCGGCTAGGAAGAGCAAATCTGCGACATCTTCAGTGATTTGCGGCGCGAGCGATGCAAAAGGCGTCGCTGCGGGGGCGTAGTCCTGCGAAATTCACCGGGGGAAAGGCAGGCGGCGGATATGAAAAAGGCGGTGCTGCTTGGGACAGGCACCGCCTTTAGCTTGGGAGGTATGTCGCATTCATTGCATGATATTGCATTCATGAGCCCTGTCTTTAGTGAGCTCTGTCCTTGCCGGTCTCATCGGCGCTCGGCCAGCCGATATCCTTGCGGATGTCGAGAGGCATGGATTCGATCTGACGTTCCGTCTGCCACCGGCGCCATGCGCGCACGAGCTTGTCGGCATAGGAGCCGAGCGAGGAATGTCTGTTATAGGACGACAGGCCCTTGCCGCCATCTCTGTAGGTCATAGAGGTCATTGCCGTTTCCTTTCCTTGCGAGATACGGGATTGCCGTATCCTTGAAGTGAAATATGCGCTCGCGGCACTCATCATTCAAACGAATAGATTTCATGGGTACCATAAGCGATTTTGAACTATCGCTGCTGCTCGTCCAGGGCGGGCAGGGCGCAAATATCGGCCGCAAGATGCGGCGGATAATGCTTCATTTCCTGCCTGATCCGTTCGCGTACCGCCACCCGAAACATGCGCGCGCGAAACGCGAAGAAAGCCTGGAGGATGTTGAAGCCTAATGTCTGCGACATGATCGGCCTCCTTTTCTTCAGCCTCATCGTCACAACTAAAATATAGGTGCTGAGGCTGGTTCAAACAAATGAAATGAACTGGGCCTTAGGTTCAGAGAAATTGAAAGATGAGGCGCGCGTAGAATGGCTGTGACGGGCTGCCTCCGGCAGCGCTTCGTGCCTGTCGGGCGACATATAAACGGGTGGACGGGCGTGGACGATCCACGCAGAAGCGGTTAGATGACCATCTGCTCTCCGAGCTCCACAACGCGGTTGCTGGGGAGCTGGAAATAGTCCGAAGGGTCGATGGCGAAGCCGGCCATGGCGATGAAGAGCCGGTCCTGCCAGGCAGGAAGGCCGGTATTCGGATCGCCGACGAGCTTGCGCCTGCCGACGTAGAACGAGGTCGACATGATCTCGAAATCGAAGCCCGCCTTGCGGCAGAGCGGCAGGGCCTTGGAGACGTCCTGATCCTCCATGAAGCCGAACAGGAGCTGGATCTTGATGAAGCGCTCCGACAGCCTTTCGATCGTCACCCGATCCGTTTCCGGCACATAGGGGCGCGGAGCGGTCTTCACATTGAGGATGACGTTGCGGGCGTGAAGAATGCGATTGTGCTTCAGATTGTGCAGGAGTACGCCGGGCGTCATATCGGGAAGGCTAGTCAGGAAGATCGCGGTGCCCGGAACCTGGGCGGGAGCGTGATCCGACTTCCGCTCGATCGACGCCAGAAACTGCATCAGGGGTATGTCGTTGCTGGCGGACTTCTGGCGTACCAGCAGGGTTCCCTTCTTCCAGGTCCACATCATAACCATCAGCGCGCCGGCGATCAGGACCGGGACATAGCCGCCGTCGTGGATTTTCAGGAGATTCGCGCCGAGGAAGATGCTTTCGAGGACGAGGAGCGGCAGGAGTGCCGCCAGTGCCGTGAGCACGTTCCATCCCCATACGACACGGAGAAACTGGAAGGACAGGATCGTCGTGACGACCATCGCACCCGTGACCGAAATTCCGTAGGCCGTGGCAAGGGCCTCGGAGGAACCGAATGCGAAGATCAGGGCAAGCACACCAATGAGAAGCGCCATGTTGACAGCCGGGACATAGATCTGGCCGGTGTTGGAGGCGGAGGTGAAGCAGATCTCCAGCCGCGGAAGGAATCCGAGGTGGATCGCCTGGCGGGCGAGAGAGAACGCCCCGGTAATGACCGCTTGGCTGGCGATGATGGTGGCTGCGGTGGCAAGGATGACTACCGGAAGGATCGCCCATTCCGGAAACATTAGAAAGAACGGATCAGACGCAGCCTGCGGGTTGGCAAGCACAAGCGCGCCCTGACCGAGATAGTTGAGGAGGAGGGACGGGAAGACCACTGCGAACCAGGCAACCTGGATCGGCTTCCTGCCAAAATGGCCGAGGTCGGCATAGAGCGCTTCCGCGCCCGTCACGGTCAGGAAGACGGCGCCGAGGACCACGAGGCCAATGAGGCCTGCATGGGTGATGAAGTCGAAGGCGTAGAGCGGATTGAGCGCTTCGAAGATCGCCGGATCGTCGGCGATGTGGGCGAGTCCGCCAAGGCCCATCACGAGAAACCACAGCAGCGTTATCGGACCGAAAAGCTTTGACACGGATGCGGTGCCGACTGACTGGACGAAAAACAGGAGCAGCATGATCGCGATGGCGATCGGCAGGATGTAGGGGGTGAAGACCGGTGTCACGAGCTTCAGACCTTCGAGCGCCGACAGTACCGACAAGGCAGGCGTGATCATCGCGTCACCGATGAAGAGTGCTGCGCCGATAATGCCTGCGAAAAAGAAGATGGTCGCGTGCCGGCTGGTCTTCTTCATGAGAAGGGCCAGCAGGGAAAGAGTTCCGCCTTCGCCCTCATTGTCCGCCCTCAGAAGAAACAGCACGTATTTGAACGTGACGATGATCGTCAGCGTCCAGATCATCAGCGAGATCAGCCCGATGACCTCGTTTGGGGTGACGCCGTCATGGGTGAAGGGCCGAAGTGCTTCGCGGAAGGCATAGAGCGGGCTCGTTCCGATATCGCCATACACCACTCCGACCGCCCCGAGCAGGAGAGCCGCAAACTTTTGCTGGCCTGCATGAGACCGGTCTGCGTCGTGGGTGGTGGCGGACATGGACATTCCCTGATTGTCGTTTGGAATGAAGGATATAGGGCGTAGGCCCGAGAATGGCACGTCAGGCAGCGAGCAGAGGGCGCAAGGGCCGTCAGGCCGCTCGCATCCCGGCGCTGATCGTACCGATCAGTTCTCCGCCCGTGCCTCGTCCTTCGTCAGCGCGCTGACGAGGAGCTTGTCGACGCGTCGCCCGTCGAGGTCGATCACCTCGAATTTCCAGTCGTTCTTGATGAAGGTCTCCCCAAGCTCGGGCAGATGCTTCAGTTCTTCGAGAACGAGACCGGCGACGGTCTGATATTCGACGTCTTCATCAACGGGGAAGTTCATGAATTCCGAGAATTCGTCGATCGGCGTCCATCCGGAAACCAGGTAGGAGCCATCCTCGCGTCGTTTGATCGCCGGTTCCTCGCCGGAGGCCGCGTCGCCGAAGACGCCCATGATCGATTCGAGGATGTCGCCTGACGTGATCACACCCTCGAAGTGGCCGTATTCGTCAAACACCAGAACCATATGCTGCGAGGACTTGCGGATGGATTCGATCACCGAGGAGGCGGGAGCGAGGTCCGAGATGATCGGAACATCGTGTACCAGCGTCATGATGTCGACCGTCCGGTTGGCTTCAAGGGCGTCGTAGTAATCCTTGACGGCTAGAACGCCGAGAACCTCGTCGGAACTGCCCTTGCGGGCCGGCAGTCGCGTTCGCGAGGTCGTCTGGATGGTCTTGCGGATCTCCTCGGCGGAATCTTCGATATCGACCAGCTCGACGTCGCGCCGCGGCGTCATGAGCGCACGTGCCGTCCTGTCTGCAAGACGCATGACGCCGGTGATCATGGCGGACTCGCCTATTTCGATTACGCCAGCGCTCTGGGCTTCGGCGAGAACCGTCTTGATCTCCTCGTCGGTGACGCCATCGGCGTTCTTTCCGGACTGGCCGAGCAGGGCGAGGACGAGTTTGCCCGAGCCGTCGAGCAGCCAGACGAGCGGCAGAGCCGCCTTCGACAGGTAGGTCATGGTCGGAGCGACCCTGGCGGCGACGGCTTCCGGCGCGCGAAGGGCCATCTGCTTGGGCACCAGTTCGCCGATGATGAGGGAGAGATAGGTGATCGCTACGACGACCGTACCGACGCCAAGCCCGTCCGCCCAGGCATCGGGAAGCCCCTGCGCCAGCAGCCAGGTGGAGAATCGCGCGCCGAGCGTCGCACCCGAGAAGGCACCTGATAGTACGCCGACGAGGGTGATGCCGATCTGAACCGTCGACAGGAAACGGCCGGGATTCTCCGCGAGCCGCAGAGCCAGTCGCGCTCCTCTGCTTCCCTGATCTGCCATAACCCTGAGGCGTGCCGGGCGGGCGGAGACGATCGCGAGCTCCGACATCGCCAGGACGCCGTTGAGAATGGTGAGGAGGACGACGATGGCTATTTCGGTATACAAACTTTGGCCTGTTTCGATGACAATGATCCGTCGAAACTATGCGATCTCGCCTCGCTTTGCGAGGGTTCCCGTCAAAGATCATGGCGCTTGGCAAGATAATTATGGCGGGAGTTCTCGCAGCCAGCGCAACTGGAGAGCCGCAAGACGGCATCTCCTTGAAACGGCGCCTCATGTAGTCCGCAGCTCATAAACCCCCTCTTAAGGATCTATTGACCATAATGAAGGCTTAACGCCGCCCACGTGTGCGGTGCCTGTGATGTTTTCGTGTCTCGCGCCAAGGACGAAGTCTGTGTCCCTTCATCAAGCCATCGCCGCCATTCCGACGACCGCGTCTGCGTGGTTTTTGTCTGTCGTCGCTCATCGCATGGCGATCGCCGCGGCCTTCGTTTTTGCTGTCATGGCGGGATCGGGCGAGGCAGCGGCTGAGGACAGGGCGCTGAAACTCTACTTCACGCATACGGGCGAGCGGGCGACGATCGTCTTCAAGCGCAACGGCAAGTTCGACCAGCGCGGCCTCAACCAGATCAACCGCTTCCTGCGCGACTGGCGGCGCAACGAGCCGGCCAGGATGGACCCGCGGCTGCTCGACCTCGTCTGGGAAGTCTATCGCAAGAGCGGGGCGAAGGAGGCGATCCACGTCGTTTCGGCCTATCGCTCGCCGGCGACCAACAACATGCTGCGCAACCGTTCGCGCAATACCGGTGTCGCCAAGCGCAGCCAGCACATGCTCGGCAAGGCGATGGATTTCTACATCCCCGGGGTCAAGCTTGCGACGCTGCGCGCGCTTGCCATGCAGATGCAGGTCGGCGGGGTCGGGTATTACCCGACATCGGGTTCGCCCTTCGTGCATCTCGATGTCGGCAACGTGCGCGCCTGGCCGCGCATGTCGCGCCAGGAACTGGCGCGGCTGTTTCCTGACGGACGCACGATCCACCTGCCGGCGGACGGACGACCGCTGCCGGGCTATCAGGTGGCGCTTGCCGAGCGCAAGAAGGGTATCCGCTCGGCATCGATCGAGATTGCCGCAGGTGAAGATGAGGATGACGATACGCCTGTAGCGCCAAAGGCAGCGGCATCGGCCCTGCTGACGGCACGCGCAGCAGCACCCGTGAAGGCACCTGATCCCGTCGTGACCGGAAGCCTTGTCACCGCCATGCTGCCGACGCCGCAGAGGCGGGCCGAGATCGGACTGGCGCCGCAGCTTGCCAAGCCGGAGGACAAGGCGGTCGCCGACCGGGCCTTTGCCGATCTTGCCTCACTGACCGTTCCGCTGCCGATGCTGCGGCCTGTTGAAATCGAGGCCGTGGAAAGCGAGACGCCCGCACCTGCGCCGGCGGTTGCGCCGGTGTTGGCATCCGTCCAGCCGGCCCCGGCCGATTTCACGCGGTTCGTCGTCGGTCGCAAGCCTGCCAATACGTCAGGTATCGCCGACCGGCTGACCCATCCCGCACCGACGGCCGAGCAGATCGCGGTGTTGCCGGTCTCCGCGTCGGAGCATGTCTCGGGTGGCGTCGGAGAAATGTCCGCACGAGCGCTGATTGCCTGGGCAGTGCGATCACCGGAAACGTCAGTTGAACTCACGGCGCCTGCCATGATCGGCAACACCTATCCTAAGGGTGTCGGCGAGGGCCGGGCGGTTGCTTCAGGTGCGGCTGGAACCAGCTTCAAGACCAGCCGTTTCGGTACCGAGGGTTGAACTCAAATAGGCTCGATGGTGGTTGCCCTACAAAAATAGGGGGCAGATTGACTTTCAATCAAATGGAATGATAATCCTTGGTCATTCAGAAAAATTGAAAGATGTGACGATGACAATCCCGTTTCGCCGTCCCATTCCTCTGCTCGACAATGACGTGCTGCGCACCTTCGTGGCCATTGCAGAGACCGGTAATTTTTCGACTGCGGCCGAAACCGTGTTCCGCACGCCGTCGGCCGTTTCCATGCAGATCAAGAAGCTCGAAGAGCAGCTTGGCGTGACGCTGTTTCGCCGCGATGCGCGCTCGGTGACGCTGACGCAGCATGGTGAAATGCTGCTGTCTTACGCGCGCAACATCCTGGCGCTCTCCAACGAGGCGGTGTCGCGCTTCATCATGCCCGAGCTCAGCGGCGTGGTGCGGCTCGGCGCGCCCGAGGATATCGGCGAGCGGCTGCTGCCGCAGATCCTGAAGAGCTTTGCGCAGATCTATCCAGGCATCATGGTCGATGTGACGATCGACATGAGCATCGGCCTGAAGAAGCGGATGGAGGAACAGCGCCTCGATCTTGCGCTCATCAACTGCGCCACGCGGCCTTTCCCGACCAATGGTGAGGTCGTCTATCGCGAGCGCCTCGTCTGGGCGGGCGCCAAATGCGGCTCGGCGCACCGGCGCGATCCGCTGCCGATCTCTATCTGGGAAGACGGCTGCATCTGGCGGCAGGAGGCGATCACCCAGCTCGAGCGCAACAAGCGGCCCTATCGCGTCGCCTATCTCAGCGCCCACACGATGGCGCAGCGCGCCGCCGTGGTCTCCGATCTCGCCATCGCGCCGCTGCCGCTCTCCTATGTCAGCGAGGATATGGCTATCCTCGGCATCCAGGAAGGGCTGCCGGAACTGGGGTCTTTCGACATCCAGCTTTTGACTGCATCGCAGATGACAGGGCCGATCGAGACGGTGGCCGACAGCATTCGCGCATCCTTCGCCGAAAGATCGAAAGCGGCGGCTGCCTGATTGGCTCAGAGCGATATGGAATGATCGCGTAGACGCGGAATGCTTAGATACCACCTTACAAGGACGGTCAGGCCATGGATCAGCAAATCCGGCTTTTTGGCGCTGTTGCGGTCCGACCCGCCGTCCTTGCCGTCGTCTCCCGGTTCGAAACGATCTCAGGATTCAAGGTCGCGGTCAGGTGGGAGCTCAATCCGACCGTAAGGAAGCAGATTGAAGCGGGTGAACCTTTTGATCTCGTCATCACCAATCCTGATCTGATTGAGGAACTCACCGCCCTCGGGAAGGTCAAGGCGGGAAGCCAGGCCGCGTTCGGTCGGATAGCAATGGGAGTGGCGGCAAAAGAAGGCAGCCGACCGCTCGAGATTGGCTCCGTGGACGCATTCAAACACGCCTTGAAGAATGCCGGGTCAATCGCCTATGCCAGTGACGGCACCAGCGGTGGCTACTTCTCCGGTTTGCTGGATCGGTTGGGAATAGCCGAAGAGGTGAAGCCCAAGCTGGTGCCGGTAGCAGGAGGGCAGACGGCGGCAGCTGTCGGCCGCGGGGAGGCCGAGCTGGGCGTCGTTCCCGTGACGTCTATCCTCGCCGCCGCTCCCGAGGTTATGCTCGTCGGCAAGTTTCCGGCAGAACTCCAGAGCTACATCGACTTTGCCGTTGGCATCAGCGCCAATTCAACGGGTGCTGATGCTGTCGGGCAGCTGTCAGCGTTTCTGATGTCGGCAGCCATTGACGACATCCTGGCGGCAAAGGGCGTCGAGCGCAGCTGAATATGTGCTTGATAGGCAGCGATTGGCGCGGGCTATCGCCCCTGGTTGCTGAATCGCGTTTGACGATCTCGAAGATGTTGGCCTTCTCCGGAGAAAGGCTCTTAGCCGGTGAACTTTTCGCTCACGAATGCGTTATCCCGCCCGGACGGCTTCAGCCGTTCGGGGTTGATTTCACAAAAGGATTTCGCACATGACGACCACGGGTAAAATCGCATCCGCCTTGATGATCCTTCTTACGCTTTCTTCTTGCGCCAACACGATCCGTGGCGTGGGCAGGGATACGGCAAATGCCGTCAATGCCACGCAGGATGCCGGCCGCAGTGTCGATCGCGCAGCGAAGAGATAGTTACTTTCAGATTTTTGAAGTCGGATAGGCTTTTTCGAGGCCGCCGGATCGGGTCAGCCCGGTCCGGAATGCGGCATAGGCCGGGTGCTGGCTGGAGCGCGCCGCTTCCATGAGCCTGATCTGCAGCCGGTCGGGTGCAGCTTCGCCGATCCATTTGCCGAGGGTTTCAAGCTTCAGCGAGTTGAGAAGGCGCGCGGAGGAGGCGATGTCGAGATGCCGATAGAGACCCGCGAGCAGGTTATCGTCCTGCGCCGGATTTTCCATGAGCAGCGACAGGTAGGATTTGTCGGTTTCCGAGAGCGCCGCGAGTTTTTCCGCGACGGTATCGCGATCGGGGAAGGGCACCGTGCCAGTCATAACGAATCGTCCAGTCCTTGTTGTCAGCAAGGTTTATAGACTGGCCTTGACCTTCTCGGCTACATCGGCCGGAACCCAGCGGCTCCAGAGCTCCTCATAATTCTGCAGGAAATAGAGGGCCGCATTCTCGTTGTCCTCGCCATTTTCATCCTGCCAGGCCAGCACCTGGCTGATGGTCTCGTTGTCCCAGCTGCGGGCGTTCAGATAGTTCATGACCGGGCCGGCGCGATCAGCGAAAGCCCTGGTCATCAGCGTGAAGGCCTGCGACACCGGATAGGCGTTCACCTTGGGATTGGCGCAACGGGGCACCGAGGTGCAGGCGTTCCATTCGGCCTCGTCGTGCGGCACACCGAAGCCCAGCTGTTTCATGTCGTATTTGCCGATGACTGATGTCGGCGCCCAGTAATAACCGAGCCAGCCGACCTTGTTTTCAAAGGCGCGGGCAATCGAACCGTCGAAATCCTTGGGTGTCCGGCTGTCGACCAGCGCAAAGCCGAGCTTGTCGGCATCGAGCGCTCTGAAGAGATTGCTGGTCGAGATCTCGCAGGCCCAGGCTTCCGGGCAATTATAGACTGCGGCGCGCGAGGGATCGTAGGTATCGGGAAAGAGTTCCGGATGCTTCAGCGCATCCTGCACGGAACGAATATCCGGGTTTGCGTCGGCGATGAATTTCGGAATGTACCAGCCTTCGACCGCTCCATCCGCAAGAATTTCGGCGCCCTTGACCAGACGCCCGGCGCTGATGGCGGCATCGAGCTGCGGCTTGACCGCCTTCACCCAGAATTCCGAGGCGATATCGGGCGTGCCGCTGCCATTCATGGAGGCGAAAGTCGGCAGCGTATCGCCATCCACGATGGTGACGGAGCAGCCGTAGCCCTTTTCCAGGATGAATTTATCGAAGCTCGCGGCAATGGCGGCGGAGCCCCATCTCATCTCGGCGATCGAGACCTTGCCGCATCCGGCAGCTTGCGCCTCCGCAATTCCGGCATAAAAGCAGACCGCAAGGATGAATGACGTGAAAAATGTCTTCATTATACGTTCCCCGAAATTTTTATGTGATCGAACGCGCATGCACCGAGGCAATTAGCCGACAAATCTCCCCGCCGCTTCAGGTGCCCACGGCCGGAATATGGCTCCACGCGGCTTTTCCTATGTGCGGCGCCGTTCGTCTGGTTTTCCGGCGGCTCGTCGCCGGCCATTTCTATCGATGGCTTAATATGAGCAAACCTACGGATTTGCTGCAAGAAATCAACTCTCTTTTCCGTGTTGTATCTGTAACTAAATTATTGAATTCGAAGAATTTATGCCGGCAGCTTCATGAAGCTGCGGCCCGGGGTGCGATTGGTGGAAATGCACGCTCGCGGCGAGGGGTGAAAGCGGTTCCAAGTGAGAGAAAGTCGGAAAAGTTCAAAAAAAGTCGAATTTTGTCTCCGGTTGGGTCTTCACTAACCATCCGGTAAGAATGTGCCGTTATCTGTTGTGACGCGGCGGGGGACATCCGCTGCTTTTCCGGATCAGGTACTGCGTCCCGGAAAAAGCGAGCTTCATTGCGTAATGATGAAGACGCCTGCGTTTTTACGGCAAACCGCGTAGGGCTCATGGCCTGATCGCGGTTTTCGCATTTCTGGCCCTCTGTTGACCTGATATCCGCCCGCATTGTAGGCCTGCCGGAAATACTTCACGGATAGGCGCCAATGACCAGAGCCATCATGCTGCAGGGAACCGGCTCGGATGTCGGCAAGACGGTGCTGGTGGCGGGGCTCTGCCGGCTGGCAGCCAATCGCGGCCTGACGGTGCGGCCGTTCAAGCCGCAGAATATGTCGAACAATGCGGCGGTTTCCGACGACGGCGGCGAGATCGGCCGGGCGCAATGGCTGCAGTCGCTCGCAGCACGCACACCGTCATCGGTGCATATGAACCCGGTGCTGCTCAAGCCGCAGTCGGAAAACGGCAGCCAGATCATCGTGCAGGGCAGGGTGTTCGGGCAGGCGAAGGGGCGCGACTATCAACAGCTGAAGCCGCAGCTTCTGGCCTCTGTGCTGGAGAGTTTCGGCAAGGTGTCCGAGGAAGCCGACCTCGTCATCGTCGAGGGGGCAGGGTCACCCGCCGAAATCAATCTCAGGGCCGGCGATATCGCCAATATGGGCTTTGCGACGCGGGCGAATGTCCCTGTCGTTCTCGTCGGCGATATCGATCGTGGCGGGGTCATCGCTTCGCTCGTCGGCACGCATGCGATCCTCAGCGAGGAAGATCGCAAGATGATCTCGGGTTACATCATCAACAAGTTCCGCGGCGATGTAAGCCTGTTCGACGACGGTATCCGTGCCATCGAAGGTTTCACCGGCTGGCCCTGCTTCGGCGTCGTGCCCTGGCTTAAGGCTGCCGGGCGGCTGCCCGCCGAGGATTCCGTCGTGCTGGAGCGGCTGGTGAAGGGCGAGCGGGGGGCGCTGAAGATCGCCGTGCCGGTGCTGCCGCGCATTGCCAATTTCGACGATTTCGATCCGCTACGGGCCGAGCCTGGCGTTGAGCTCGTCTTCGTGCGCGCCGGCGTGCGGCTGCCAGCAGATGCAGCGCTGATCATCCTGCCGGGCTCGAAATCGACCATATCGGATCTCGCCGATCTCAGGGTGCAGGGATGGGACCGCGACCTTGCCGCCCACGTGCGCCGCGGCGGCCGGGTGATCGGTATTTGCGGCGGCTACCAGATGCTCGGCCGCAAGGTGAATGATCCGCTCGGCATCGAGAGTACGACGACAGAGATCGAAGGGCTTGGCCTGCTTGATGTCGAGACGGAGATGGCGCCGGAGAAGACGGTACGCAACAGCTCCGCTCATTCGGCGGAATATGATGTGCCGCTGTCAGGCTATCAGATCCACCTCGGTGTCACGCGAGGGGCTGATTGCGAACGGCCGGCGGCGATCGTGGATGGATTGGCGGATGGTGCGGTTTCGGCCGACGGCCGGATCACGGGCACCTATCTGCACGGCCTCTTCGGCAGCGACGCCTACCGCGCCCGGCTGCTTCAAAGCTTTGGCCTCTCAGGCGAAGGCGGTAATTATCGCGAGAGCGTCGACCGTGCGCTCGACGAGGTCGCAGGTGGCCTGGAGCAACATCTCGACCCGCGCTGGCTTGCAGAGCTGCTCGGCTAGGCCGGATATGGCCTGCGTTCATCGACGATGCTCCGCTATTGCCAAATTAGTTGACTGAGTCCATTAATTATCGCTGCAACGCACCCAGTCGAGAGCGATAAAGATCATGAGCATACTGGATAGATTTTCACTGGCGGGCCAGGTGGCGCTCGTGACCGGTGGCGGCCGCGGCCTGGGCTTCGAGATGGCGCGCGCACTTGCCGAGGCCGGCGCGCATGTCATCGTCACCGGGCGCACGCCGGCGACGCTGGAAGATGCCGTGGGCACCATCCGCGCCGCTGGCGGGACGGCGCAGGCCGCCGCTTTCGACATCGCCGACCGAGAGGCCCAGCGCGGGCTGATGGCCGACATCGAAAAGACCCATGGCCGTCTCGATATCCTGATCAACAATGTCGGCGCCCGCGACAGGCGGCCGCTGGCGGAATTCGACGACGATGCCATCATCGAGCTGCTGCGCACCGATCTGGCCGCAGCGATAACGCTTTCGCGGGACGCAACCGTGCTGATGAAGCGGCGCAATTACGGCCGCCTGATCGCGGTGACCTCGATCAGCGGCCATGTCGTCATGCCCGGCGACTGCGTCTATCCGGCGGCCAAGCAGGGCCTGACCGGCCTGATGCGCGCCATGGCGGTTGAATTCGGGCCGCATGGCATCACCAGCAACGCGATTGCGCCCGGCTGGTTCGCCACCGAGACGAATGCGGCGATGGCTGCAAACGAGGAATTGATGCCCTTCGTGCGCCAGCGCATCCCGGTCCAACGCTGGGGCCGCCCGGACGAGATCGCCGGCGCGGCGCTGTTTCTTGCAAGCGGTGCCGCTTCCTTCGTCAACGGCCACGTACTGACCGTCGACGGCGGCATGACGGTCAGGATGTGAGCGGAGATGCCCGCCTTCATTCCGGCGGCGTTTTGGTGGAGGCCTGCTCGGGACGCGGTTCTTTCAGCGATGGCGGAGAGGTCCGGGCGAAGATATTGCCGAGATCGATGAGGAAGGTCAGCAGCAGGTTGAATTCCGGCTCGCTGTAGGAGTTCAGCATCGCAGAGACCGGCTCGCTCTGCTCCTCGTAGAGCCGGGTGGCGCGTGCCGAGGCCTCGGGACAGGCAACCAGGACAAGGCGGCGTTTGTCGGTCTCATCCCGTTGCCTGACGACGAAGCCGGTCGCCTCCAGCTTGTCGATCAGCCCGCTGACCGTCCCGATCTTCAATCCGACCTCGCGCGACAGGGCCGTCATCGACAGCGGTCCGAGTTTTTCCAACAGCCGGAAGCACTTGAATTCGGTGCTGGTCAAGCCCACCTGCTCGGCCACCTTCTGGTGGAACAGCCCGAGCCGGGCCGAAAACAGCTGGACCGTCGGAATGTAGCGCGCGAGGCGGTCGGTTGACTTTTTCGGCAAAACGTTTAGATCTCCGAACTAATTGTTTCGATATTCTAAGGACTCGTCAGCGTCATGTCGATACTCTCGCATGGCTGTTCGGCCCTTGTTAGAGGCAGCGATCCATGAGCGCCTATTTCATTCTCGAAATCCATCCCGATATCAAAGATCAGGCGATCGATGATTATCTCGCATGCATATCGGCGGATATGACGTTCCATGGGGGCCGTGTCCGATCTCCGGGAGGCAAGGTTCAGCCGGTCCAGGGAAACCGGCAGATGAACAGGCTTCTGATCATCGAATTCCGCACCGCCTCCATTGCCCGGGAATGGTATGAGGAGGCGAGGCAGGCGAATGACGGTGTTGCCAGGTATCGGTCTCTCTTCGCCTGCCCCGCGGTTATCGTTGCCGGGATGGATGGTTAGAAACATCGGCCTCGCAGCCATCTCCTGAGGTCGCAGCCCGGTTCGGCATTGCCGCCCATTCGCCCTATTTCCGATCATAGAATTGCGCCCGTCCATGTGGAGGTTCCGAAATTAACGATCATATTCAGTGGCTTATAGATGAGGGAATCAGGAGCGAGCATATCGGTGAGCTCATTGCCGGTTTGTGCGACCGGCTGATCGCGGATGGCTTTCCCATCTGGCGGGGCAGTATCGCGATGCCATCCATTCATCCCATGTATGCCGGCATCTCGGCCAATTTCGTGCGCGGCGGCGCGACCACCATCGAGAGGGCCGAATATGGCAGCGCGGCGCAGCTGAGCTTCGAGAAGACGCCGATCTACTATCTGCTGGGCCGCGGCGAAACGTCGGGGCGCTGGATCCTTGCCAAGGGGGAGGGTGTCGACGACTATCCGCAGCTTGCGGAATTTGCGCTTGGCGGCGGCACGGATCATCTGGTCAGCCTGCTGGAGTTCCCGAAGGAGGCCGCGTTGCGCGGGGTCAGCCTGTCCTTGACAAGCGACAGGCCGGGCGGATTTTCCAATGATCAGCTGACGATCATCGCAAAGCTTTTCCCGGCACTGGGGCTTGCCTGCTACCGCATCGCGGCATCGAGAACCGCCTCGGATATCCTTGCTATCTATACAGGCGCCAAGACGAGTGCGCGCATCCTTGCGGGCGAGGTCCAGAGGGGAACGGGAGGCGCCATCAATGCCGCGATCCTGCTTGCAGACCTCAGAAACTTCACGGCGTTGACCGAGGTCTATCAACCCGGTGAGATCGCCGGGTTTCTGAACGAGCATTTCGAGCTGATCGGCCGGCATGTCGAGGAAAATTCCGGCGAGATCCTCAAGTTCATGGGCGACAGCGTATTGGCGATCTTTCCGACAGGCGGTGAAGACGGCGAGGATCCTGAGACGGCCTGCATGGCTGCGCTCGCCTCGGCCCGAAATGTTCTGGAGGCAAACGAGGCGCTCAATCGTCAGCGGGCGCGCGAGGGCGGTCCTGATATCGGTGTCGACGTCGTCCTGCATCTCGGCGAGGTGTTCTACGGAAATGTCGGCGCCCGCGGCAGGCTTGATTTCACCGTGATCGGCAGGGCCGTCAACGAGGCCTCGCGGCTCGAGAAACTCTGCGGCGAACTCGGCCAGCCCCTTCTGATGTCGGAAAGCTTCGCGGCTGGCTGCGGTGTCGCCTGCGAACATCTGGGATCGTTCGAATTGCGCGGCGTTTCGAGGAGGGCGGACGTGTTCAAGCTCGCGGCACCGACTACGGCAGTAGCCTGAAATCGGCATCGATTTTCAGAAAGTCTGTTGCGTAGCTCTAATGGCGGCGTGTTTCTGACTTCAGCGGCAAATGTCTCAGATCTCGCCTGAGACCTCACGACGGCGGCGGTCGAGTTCTTCGCTGTAGCGGCGCAGCGTGTGGCTTTCGCTGAGCTGGCCGATCACCTTGCGCTCGATGAGGTTGTTGACGACGGCGAGCGCTTCGCTTTCGGTCTTGTCGAAGATCGCGGCCGCCTGTTTGGCGTTCATCTGCGGCTGCAGGAAATCGTTTTTGTAGCGGATGAAATCGGTCAGCTGCTGGGCTTCGTCCTGCGCGCTGGTGGGGTTGGCGTAGATTTCCGGCACGAGCACGAGACCGGCATATTTGTCGCCCTCATCGACGAGGATGACGCGCTGCGTCGAGCCGATGGGGAAGGCCTCCTTGAACTCGTCCATCGTTATTCCAAGTTTTGCGGTCTTCACGTCTGATCGCATCAGCTTGTCCACGGTCAGGTTGCGGATCCAGCCGACATCATGGGCGCTACGGATGCTCTCGCCGCGCAGGTGAAAGCGCCATGTGGCGAAGGAGTAGCCGAAGGTGGTGCGCACCACGAGCGAGGAGGTAATGACGGCGGCGAGCACCAGAACGGTGATCGGAAAGTCGCCGGTAATCTCCAGCGCCAGGAAGGTCATGGTCAGCGGCCCGCCGATGACGGCGACGGCGAGCGAGCTCATGCCGACCACGGCATAGATCACGGGTGTCAGTGTCGCATCGGCGAAATAGGGGGCGGAATAGGCAAAGAGCTTGCCGAGCAGGGCACCCATGAAGAGCGAGGCGAAGAACAGGCCGCCCCTGAAGCCGGAGCCGATCGAAATGGCTGATGCCACCGACTTCAGAAGGAAGAGGCCAATCAGCGCGGGAATGGTGATCTCATGGGAGAGGTTGAGATGCAGCGCGCCGTGACCGGCGGCGAGGACCTGCGGCGAGGCCAGCGCCAGCAGGCCGACGACCAGGCCGCCGAGCGCCGGGCGGAAGGGTAGCGCGATGGAGCTTTTGCGCGCCAGTTCCTCGACGAAGGAGACGCCCTGCATGATGAGGATGCCGATGCCTGCGCAGAAGGCGCCGAGGGCGATCGCCGGCACGTAATCGGCGGGCTGGACAGCGCCGAAGCTGCCGACATCGATGATGAAATCGCTGCCGGAGAGTAGCCGGGCGACCAGTGTAGCGACGAGGGCCGCGACGACAACAGGCGTCAGCGAGACGATGGTGTAGGTGCCGATGATCAGCTCGAAGGCATAGAAGGCGCCCGTCAGCGGTGCATTGAAGGCGGCGGCGATGGCGCCGGCCGCGCCGCAGCCGACGAGGACGCGCATGTCGGAGCGGCGCAGCTGCAGCTTCAGGCCGAATTTCGAGGCGATGCCGGCTGCAAGCTGCGTATAGCCGGCCTCCAGACCGACGGATGCGCCGAAGCCGTTGGACACGAGGTTCTGGATGGCGACGAGGATGCTGTCCGTCAGCGACAGGCGGCCGCCATGCAAGGCATTGGCCTCGATCGGGTCGACCATCGGCTTCTTGCGCCATCTGGCGAGAATGAAGATCAACAGGCCGAGCAGCATGCCGCCGGCAACCGGGGCCGTCATCAGCAGGAACTTGCTGTCGATCTGCGAGGCGCTGAGCCTCGTCGTGCCGTCTATGCCGAAGATCAGCCTGTGCATCTCTTCCGAGACATAGCTCATGGCGGTGACCGCAAGCCCCGAGGCGATACCGACGAGCGCGCCGGCAAAGACCATGCCCATTTCGCTGTGGCGGATAAGCGCGCGCAGGCGTCCCGGATCAAAGACGGTGCCGAGAGGGCCGAGGCGGCGAATATCCATTCGGGAGAGCATCATGGGGAAACTAGGCGGCAGGAGTGGGGGTCAAGGGCGGAGCCGGCATCCGCATGAGCGGCAATTGCGGCAAAATACCGACTGCGCCGTAAAGTTTTTGTGACGTAAACCTTTGATTGAAGACGATAATATCGGTAGTGTAAGTCGAGATGATCTCTGTGTGCACCCAGTGCGCCGATTGACATGCCCGGGGCGGAAGCCTAACCATGAATTGACATAATGGATGGTTCCGGATCGGCCTTACGCCTTCCGGATGAAAAGGGAATGTGACGGGGCGGACCCAAGCCGGGCGCCTTCATCACAGCCGACCCCGCGACTGTAGAGCAGTCAGGGTCTTCCGTCCGGTATTTTAGCCGTTGCGCTGACAGCCTCGCATTCTGCAGGCGGGCAAGGCGGTATAAGTGCCGGAAAAGCCACTGGAGTGCATCGTGATCAGCCGGGGCAGGACGCCTCTATTTCTACGAATCGTCCGCCTTTTCACGAGAAGCAGCCGGGAAGGCGAGGCGGATCCGCTGGCACGATCAGGGGCGACCGGAAACGGTCTGCCCCTGTCGCGGCCGCTAACTGCGAGCCAGGAGACCTGCCATCCGTGCCGGGCATAATGCCCATACTGGGCCGTTTGCCCGCTGCCAGCACGGAGGTTGTCTTGGCTGAAGGATTTGATTCAGCGCTGCCTCTGGTGGTGCATGTGAAAGGTGTCGGTTCGGTACCTCCTGATGGGATGCGTCTGGCGCCTGTTGGTGGACGTTACCCGGCGCGCACTTTCCTCTCCTCCCTCATTCCTGTGCTTGTCACAGGAATCCAGCCACGGCGCGTCCGCGCAGTGAATGAATCTACGCCGTCGTTGATTGAGTCTCTTGTGCCCAAGGACTTGGGCACGCTGGATCCCTGTGACAAGCACAGGGATGAGGGAAGTGGGTGGAGCCGCGCCTTCGCTCCAAGGGCGGCCGTGGCATGACCAAGAGCCTTCTCAACGCCACCTTCATCCTCGGCGGCGCCCGCTCCGGCAAATCCCGCTTCGCCGAAAACCTCGTGACCACAAGCGGCCTCGACCGCCACTACATCGCCACAGGCCGCGCCTGGGATGACGAAATGCAGGCGCGTATCGACCAGCACAAGGCCGACCGCGGCCCCTCCTGGACCACCCATGAGGAACCGCTCGACCTTACCGAGCGCCTTGCGGCAATCGACGGCGAGGGCAGGGCTGTTCTCGTTGATTGCCTGACGCTGTGGCTCACCAATCTGATGATGGAGGGGCGCGATATCGCCGCCCAGTCCGCCGCCCTTGCCGCCTGTCTACCGCAAGCAAAGGCGCGGCTCGTCATCGTTTCCAATGAAGTCGGCCTCGGCATCGTGCCTGAGAACCGCATGGCGCGGGATTTTCGCGACCATGCCGGCCGGCTGCACCAGATGATCGCGGCTGTGGCCGACGACGTGTATTTTATCGCGGCAGGTCTGCCGCTGAAGATGAAGGGTTAGATCCATGCAGCAGAAAATTCCCGCAACCGTCATCACCGGCTTTCTCGGTGCGGGCAAGACGACAATGATCCGCAACCTGCTCACAAATGCCGGCGGCAAGAAGATTGCGCTCATCATCAACGAGTTCGGCGATCTCGGCGTTGATGGCGATGTGCTGAAGGGCTGCGGGGCGGAGAATTGCACCGAGGACGATATTATCGAGCTCACCAATGGCTGCATCTGCTGCACGGTCGCCGACGATTTCATTCCGACCATGACCAAGCTTCTGGAGCGCGAGCAGCGCCCGGACCATATCGTCATCGAAACTTCAGGCCTTGCCTTGCCACAGCCGCTGGTCGCCGCCTTCAACTGGCCGGACATCAGAAGCGAAGTCACCGTTGACGGCGTGATCACCGTGGTCGACAGCGCCGCTGTTGCCGCAGGTCGTTTTGCCGATGACCATGATGCTGTCGATGCACGCCGCGTCGAGGATGAATCGCTCGATCATGAAAGCCCGATCGAGGAGCTTTTCGAAGATCAGCTGACCTGCGCCGACCTCATAGTGCTCAACAAGACCGATCTCATTGATGCCGACGGCCTCGGTCGCGTGAAGAGCGAAGTCGCCTCGCGCATCGCCCGCAAGCCTGTGATGATCGAGGCCAGGAATGGCGACGTGCCGGCAAGCGTGCTGCTCGGCCTCGGCATCGGCACGGAAGACGATATCGTCAACCGCAAGTCCCATCACGAGCTGGAGCATGAGGACGGCACGCCGCACGATCACGACGAATTCGACAGTTTCGTCGTCGAGCTCGGCGCTATCGCCGATACATCAGGTTTCGTCGAGAAGCTGAAGGGCATTATCGCCGAGCATGATGTGCTGCGCCTCAAGGGCTTCATCGATGTCTCGGGCAAGCCGATGCGCCTGCAGCTGCAGGCCGTGGGTGCCCGCATCGATCAGTATTTCGACCGCGCCTGGACGCCGGGCGAAGCACGCAGCACGCGCCTCGTCGTCATCGGCCTGCATGAGATGGATCAGGACGCGGTGCGCAAGGCGATCGAAGCGCTCGCTTAGGGAATAATCGATGCATCTGCTTCTCGCCCAACAGGGAACAATCAGCGACGGGGACGAGGCCATCGACCTCGGCCAGTCGCCGGGCGATATCCTGTTCCTCTCGGCCGCCGACACCGAGCTTGCGGCAATCGCTGCGGCTCATTCCGGCGGGGCGAGCGGGCATACGCTCAGGCTTGCGAGCCTGATGAGCCTGAAGCATCCGATGTCGGTCGATACCTACGTCCAGCGCACGGCGAGACATGCGAAGCTGATCATCGTGCGGGCGCTGGGTGGGGCGAGCTACTTTCACTATGCGCTCGAGGCGCTGCATGCGGTTGCCGCTCGTAATGGGACGCTGATTGCGGTGCTGCCGGGCGATGCGCGGCCGGATGCGGGGCTGACGCCGTTTTCCAATGTGTCGCTTGAGGATCTGAATGCGCTGTGGGCGTATCTGATCGAAGGCGGCGACGCCAATGCGCGGGGCTTTCTTGCCTATGCCTCGGCGATGCTTTCGGGGGCGGAGAAGCCGGCGCCAGCCGCGCCGCTGATGAAGGCGGGGATCTGGTGGCCGGGGCGAGGGCTTGTCGGGGTTGAGGAGTGGCGGCGGCTTGCCAAAGCCGAAGTTCGAGTCCGGCAGGGAACGCCAGCTACTGTCGCCATCGCCTTCTACCGCGCCCTCGTGCAGAGCGGCGAAACCAAACCCGTCGAAGCCTTGATCGAAGCCCTCCAGCAGCAAGGCCTGCGCCCGTTGCCGGTCTTCGCCTACAGCCTCAAGGATCCCGTCTCCAAGGGCATTCTCGAATCCATCTTCGCCGAACTGAAGCCCGAGGTCGTCATCAACACGACAGGCTTTGCCGTCTCCGCACCCGGCGCCGGTCGCGAGCCGACGGTGCTGGAGGCCAACGACGCGATCGTGCTGCAGGCAATCTTCTCCGCTTCGTCACGGGAGGCCTGGGCCGCTTCGTCGCAGGGATTGTCGGCGCGTGATCTCGGCATGAATGTCGCGCTGCCGGAGGTGGATGGCAGGGTGCTGTCGCGTGCCGTCTCCTTCAAATCAGCCGCGCGTTATGACGTTGCTGTCGAGGCCAACATCGTTTCCAGCGAGCCGGATGAGGCGCGCATGAACTATGTGGCATCGCTTGCCGCCAACTGGGCGCGGCTGCGGCAGATGCCGTTGGAGAGCAGGCGAGTTGCGCTCGTCATGGCGAACTATCCGAACCGTGACGGACGGCTCGGCAATGGCGTCGGCCTCGATACGCCAGCAGGCACCATCGAGGTAATGCGAGCGATGGAGAAGGCCGGTTATCCGGTCGCCGATATCCCTGCCGATGGTGATGCGCTGATACGGCACCTGATGGCGGGGCCGACCAATTCCGGCTTCGATGGCAAGGTCGTGCGCGAGCAGCTTTCCCTGAGTCGATACAAGGATTTCCTGGGATCTCTTCCCGTTCAGATTCAGGATGAAGTCAGCACGCGCTGGGGTGCGCCGGAGGCCGATCCCTATGTCCGCGATGGCGCTTTTGCGCTGCCTTTCGCCCGGTTCGGCAACTTGCTGATCGGTATCCAGCCGGCACGCGGTTATAATATCGATCCGAAGGAAAGTTATCACTCGCCCGATCTCGTGCCGCCGCACGGCTATCTCGCCTTCTATGCTTTCCTGCGCGAGGAATTCGGCGCGCAGGCCGTGATCCACATGGGCAAGCACGGCAATCTGGAATGGCTGCCGGGCAAGGCACTGGCGCTATCGGAGACCTGCTACCCGGAGGCGATCCTCGGGCCGCTGCCGCATCTCTATCCCTTCATCGTCAACGATCCCGGCGAGGGTACGCAGGCCAAGCGCCGCACTGCCGCTGTCATCATCGACCATCTGACGCCACCGCTGACACGAGCCGAAAGTTATGGGCCGCTCAAGGATCTGGAAGCGCTGGTCGACGAATATTACGAGGCATCGGGCGGCGATCCGCGCCGTATCCGCCTGCTCAGCCGGCAGATCCTCGATCTCGTTGCTGATATCGGGCTTGATCGGGATGCGGGGATTGCGAAGGGCGAAAGCGAAGGCGAGGCGCTGAAGAAGCTCGACGCCTATCTCTGCGATCTCAAGGAAATGCAGATCCGTGACGGGCTGCATGTGTTTGGCGTGTCGCCTGAAGGGCGGTTGCTGACGGATCTCACTGTGGCGCTGGCGCGGGTGCCGCGCGGGCTAGGTGAGGGTGGAGATGCGAGCCTGCAGCGGGCGATTGCTGGGGATGCTGGGTTGGGCGCTGTGCCTGTAACACCCCCCTCTGTCCTGCCGGACATCTCCCCCACAAGGGGGGAGATCGAATCGGGGCAACCATCTCCCCAAACAACAGATGTAGCGCGACAGTCTGGCGTCTTGCCGATCTCCCCCCTTGTGGGGGAGATGTCCGGCAGGACAGAGGGGGGTACCCCCATATTCGACCCTCTCGACTGCGACATGGCCGCCTCTTGGACCGGCCCAAGACCGCCAATCCTCGCCGACCTAATCGACGCCCCCTGGCGCACGAACGGCGACACCGTCGAACGCCTCGAGTTGCTCGCAGCCAAGCTTGTCTCCGGCGAAATCACCTGCCCAGCCCTCTGGTCCCAAACCAGAAGCGTGCTCGATGAAATCGAAGCGCGTCTCAAACCCTCGATTCTCGCCTGCGGCCCGGCCGAGATCGCCAGTCTGCTGCGCGGCCTCGACGGCCGTTTCGTGCCGCCTGGCCCATCCGGCGCGCCGACACGCGGGCGGCCGGATGTGCTGCCGACGGGGCGGAATTTCTATTCGGTGGACAGTCGCGCTGTGCCGACGCCCGCCGCCTACGAACTCGGCAAGAAATCCGCGGAACTGCTGATCCGCCGCTATGTGCAGGATCACGGCGAATGGCCCGTCTCCTTCGGGCTGACGGCCTGGGGCACGTCCAATATGCGCACTGGCGGTGACGATATCGCCCAGGCCTTGGCGCTGATCGGCGTCAAGCCGGTCTGGGACATGGCGTCCCGTCGCGTCACCGGCTACGAGATCATCCCGCCGGCCATGCTGCGGCGGCCGCGGGTGGATGTGACGCTGCGGATCTCCGGCTTCTTCCGCGATGCTTTTCCCGAGCAGATCGCGCTCTTCGACAAGGCTATCCGCGCGGTCGGTGCGCTGGAGGAGGATGCAACCGACAACCCGATTGCCGGGCGCATGCGCGGCGAGACGGCACGGCTGACCGCTGCCGGGCTTGACGAGAAGGCCGCGGCAAAGCGGGCCGGCTATCGCATCTTCGGGTCGAAGCCCGGCGCCTATGGTGCCGGCCTGCAGGCGCTGATCGATGAGAAGGGCTGGGAGCGGCGTGCGGATCTGGCCGAGGCCTATCTCGTCTGGGGCAGTTATGCCTATGGCGCGGGTGAAGAGGGACAGGCCGAACGCGGGCTCTTCGAGGAGCGGCTGCGGTCCATTCAGGCGGTCGTCCAGAACCAGGACAATCGTGAGCACGACCTGCTCGACAGCGACGATTACTACCAGTTCGAAGGCGGCATGGCGGCGGCGACCGAGGTACTCGGCGGTGCGCGGCCGGCGATCTATCACAACGACCATTCGCGGCCGGAAAAGCCTGTTATCCGTTCGCTTGAAGAAGAGATCGGGCGCGTGGTGCGCGGGCGTGTCGTCAATCCGAAATGGATCGAGGGCGTCATGCGCCACGGCTACAAGGGCGCCTTCGAGATTGCCGCGACGGTCGATTATCTCTTTGCCTTTGCGGCGACGACGGGGGCTGTCGGCAACCATCATTTCGAGGCGGTCTATCAGGCCTTTGTCGCCGACCCCAAAGTGCGCGACTTCATGGCCGAGAAGAACCCGGCCGCCCTTTCCGAAATGAAGGAGCGGCTGATGGAGGCGATCGAGCGCAGGCTCTGGACGCCGCGCAGCAACTCGGCGCAATTCAACCTCACTGAATCCAACGAAACCAAGAAAAGAGCAGGCAGCCAGCCATGACCGAAGAGCCAGTCGTACCAGCCGAAAAGGACGATGCCCGTCACGCCGAGAAGATGGCGAAGAAGAAGGCTGCCCGTGACAAGATCATGGCCAGCAAGACGGATGAGAAGGGCCTGATTATCGTCCATACCGGCAAGGGCAAGGGCAAATCATCAGCCGCCTTCGGTATGATTTTCCGCCATATCGCCCATGGCAAGCCGTCTGCTGTCGTGCAGTTCATCAAGGGCGCCATGTGGACGGGCGAGCGGGATCTGATCGAGAAGCACTTTTCCGATGTCTGCCAGTTCCACACGATGGGCGAGGGTTTTACCTGGGAAACACAGGACCGGGCGCGGGATGTAGCGGCGGCCGGTGCGGCCTGGGAACAGGCCAAGGAACTGATCCGCGACGAGCGCAATTCCATGGTGCTGCTCGACGAGATCAATATCGCGCTGCGCTACGACTATCTCGATATTAACGAGGTGGTGGAGTTCCTGAAAAATGAGAAGCCACACATGACGCATGTCGTGCTGACCGGGCGCAACGCCAAGGACGAACTGATCGAGATTGCCGATCTCGTCACCGAGATGGAACTCGTCAAACATCCCTTCCGTTCGGGCATCAAGGGGCAGCCGGGGGTCGAGTTCTAAAGCAATTCCAGCAAAAGTGCGTAGCGGTTTTGCGTCCGGAATTGCGCGGAAACAAAAGCTTCAATTGGCGAGATGGCCGCGCAATATCGCGGCCGTTTCTTCATCGGACGGGAAGAGCGTTTCGATCGCCAGTTCCGACAAGGTGATATCGACAGGCGTGCCGAAGACGGTCGTTGTCGAGATAAAGGAAAGCAGGCCGGCTTTGGTCGAAAGCTGCAAGGGCACGGCGATGCCGGCAAGGTCGGTGTGGGTCTCGCCAGCATCTTTGGGAGCCGGATAGGACAGCAGTTCCCTCAACAGCTTTTCCAGCACCGGATCGCCCGAAACCGATATCTGCTGGCGCAGCCGGTCGAGAAGGTGAGCGCGCCATTCCGAGAGATTGATGATGTGCGGTGCCAGCCCCTGTGGATGCAGGCTGAGGCGCAGCACGTTGACCGGCGGTTCCAGCAAGGATGGATCGGCAACGGCTTCGAGCAGTGGTGCGATGGCGGCATTGGCGGCAACCAGCGTCCAGTGGCGGTCGATGGCGATCGCCGGGAAGGGCTCGTGGCCTTTCAGCACCCTATCGATGGCGCGGCGCGCGGGCTCAAGGGCGGGATCATCCAGCCTGCGTTCGGCAAAGACGGGGGCGAAACCCGCAGCTAGCAGCAGCGGGTTCCGGTCGCGGAGCGGCACGCCGAGGCGTTCGGCGAGATGGAGCAGCATTTCGCGGCTCGGGGTCGAGCGCCCACTCTCGATGAAGCTCAGATGCCGTTGCGAGATTTCGGCCTCCAGCGCGAGGTCGAGCTGGCTCATGCGGCGGCGCTGGCGCCATTCGCGCAGGTGATCTCCGAGAGAGCGGGCGGTCGGGGTCATCAGGCGGCTTCCGGCAGGAGATCGATGAAGCCACGTACGGATTTCAGCCTGCCGTCCTCCAGCTCGGCGAAGTCCGTGCCCTTGATCAGCGCTTCGCCATTTTCAGGGCCGAGGCCCCAGGAGAAGCGCAGGTTGTTTCCGTAGCCATCGGCCGTGCCGATCAGCTCGAAACGAAAGCCGGGGAAGCGGCTTTGGACGGCTTCGACCAGCGAATTGATCTGCTCATGGCCTTCGCCGCGCATCAGCGGGTCGATATAGGTGGCGGCTTCCGCCCAGCTCTCGGCGATGAGAGCGCGGCGGCGAGCGGCGTCCGTCTCGTTCCAGATGGCGAGGTAGCGCTCGGCGTTGGTGTTTGCGTCGTTTGTCGGGGCGTTGGGCATCGGGTCATCTCCTTTTGATCGCCTTTCATATTCAGGCAGGTGGCATGTTCAGGCAGGGCGATCATCGGCGAAAGCGGTGCAGCCTATCAATTACGCGGGAGGTAATGGAAGGCTGATCAACAATCGGTTTTCACACCATTGCGGACGTAAAACCGCGGCACATTTTTGCTGGAACCGCTCATCTCGCGGCTTGGTGATTTGACAGGCGTGGAGGCAGCCAGGAGATTTGCGGCGACCCCTTTTGCCCCGGAGGAGACATCGGTGAAAACCCGTTCATACAAAGCCTTAGCCGCATTCGCCATTGCGCTTCTCGGCGCATCCGCGACGCAGGCAACTGTTATCGATGACTGGAATACGATCAAGGTGCCGGCAGCACCGGCGCTGAAGCCGGTCAGCGTGAATAGGTCGGATACGGCGCTGCTGCTGCTCGATTTCAATGGCGCGCAGGACCCGTCCAAGGGGCCGTGCAACGCGAAGAACAAGCCGCGCTGCATCGCCTCTCTCCCGAAAGTGGAAAAGCTGATGAACGAGGCGCGCAAGAGCGGCGTTCCCGTCATCTACAGCATCACCGGTGGTGCCACGAAGGGCGATATCGCCAGCGTGCTGGCGCCGAAGGAGGGCGATGCGATCGTACAAGCCGGGGCCAACAAGTTTATCAACACCGATCTCGAAAAGATCCTGACCGAGAAGCACATCAAGACCATCATCGTGGCCGGAACGGCATCCGAAGGCGCGGTGCTGAATACGGCAGCCTATGCGGCGCTGAAGGGCATGAATGTGATCCTGCCTGTCGATGGCATGTCATCTGCCGATCCTTATGCCGAGCAATATGTCGCCTGGCATTTCGCCAATGCGCCGGGTGTTTCGGCGAAGACGACGCTGACCACGATTGATCAGATCAAATTCTAAACCCCGAGCCAGACACGCAGCGGGTTTGCGGGATCGGACAGAAGTTTGATCGCGAAAGCGATGCAGACGATGACGAGCAACGGCTTGATGAGCTTTGCGCCGATGTGCATGGCGAGCCGCGAGCCGAGCTGTGCGCCGAGGAACTGGCAGACACCCATCAGAAGGCCGATCTTCCAAAGCGTCGCACCGAAGCTCGCGAAGACGACGAGCGCACCGAAATTCGAGCCGAGATTGAGAAGCTTGGTATGGGCCGTCGCTTTCAGCATGCCGAAGCCGGCGAGCGTGACGAAAGCCAGCATGAAGAAGGAGCCGGTGCCCGGGCCGAAGACGCCGTCGTAGAAGCCGATGAGCGGAACCAGCGTCAGGCCGAAGAGGAAGGGCGTCATGCGCCTGACGGTATCGAGGTCGTTGAGGTTCGGCTTGACGGCGAAGAAGATGGCGATTGCCACGAGCAGCACCGGCATGACGGCCTGCAGCACGTGGCCGGGAACGAGTGTCGCGAGGGCTGCACCGAGCGCGCCGCCCATGACGGCCATCAGCGCCATCGGCAATTGTTCCGAAAGCTTCACATGGCCCTTGCGCGCATAGGCGATGGTTGCCGAGGCGGCGCCGAAGAGGGATTGCACCTTGTTGGTGCCGAGCGTCTGTAGCGGCGGGATGCCTGCGATCAGCATGGCGGGAACGGTGATCAGGCCGCCACCACCGGCAATGGAATCGACGAAACCAGCAAAGAAGGCGGCCGCGCAAAGCAGCAGAAGCAGATGGATGGCAATGTCAGGCAAGATGCTATTCCGGGAGAGGTATGCGGGGGCGGGGCTTTCGGGCGGCCTTGTTGCATTTCCCGCCCTGAGCTGCAATGGCTCCGGGGACACAGCGGGGCGCAATCGGCTGACGGGAGTGAGCGAAATCACCATTGATGAGACAAGGCGGCATGTGCTCGGGCTTGGCTGCGAGCGCGGGGCGCCTGATAGCGAGGTGATGGCGCTTGCCGTCGAGGCGTTGAGGGCGGCCGGTATCAGCGGGGCTGAGCTTGCGGCTGTTGCCTCGATCGATAGCCGCGGGCAAGAGCCGGCGATCCTCGCCGTTGCTGCGCAATTTTCCGTGCCTGTCGTGTTCTTCGATGCGGCGCGGCTGGAAGAGGAGACGCCGCGGCTCAGGAATCCCTCTGCCATCGTTTTTGCCCGTGTCGGCTGCCATGGGGTGGCGGAAGCGGCGGCCCTTGCGGCTCTTGGCATGGATGCAGAGCTGGTGCTCGGCAAGATCAAATCTCAGCATGCGACAGCAGCCGTCGCCCGCATCGGGTTGCAGAAAGCCTGACGGGCGTTATGGTGGCGGCACTTCGCGGCGCCGTCCGGCTGCCAGCGATTCGAATCCGGAGCATCTTCGTTTTTTGAATCACGAATGTGCTCTATCCCTTTGTTTTCACGCAATTCCGGGCGCAAAACCGCCGCAGATTTTTGCTGGAATTGCTCTGGAGGATACATATGCACAAGGTCATTTATGACACGGATCCAGGCGTCGATGACGCAATGGCGCTGCTTTTCCTGCACCGCCACCCCGAGATCGATCTGATCGGCATCACCACGATTTTCGGCAATGCCTCGATCGAGACGACGACGCGCAATGCGCTGTTCCTGAAGCGGGAGTGGGATATCGCAGCACCCGTTGCCAAGGGCGCCAATGTCACCATCGATCCTGCGCGTCATGAGCGTCCGTGGCCGACCATGGTGCATGGCGAGAATGGCCTCGGTGATATGCCGGTGCCAGATACCATCGACCTGCCGGTCGATCCGCGCCCGGCGCATCGCTTCATCATCGAGACCGTGCGCGCCAATCCGGGCGAGGTGAGGCTGGTTGCCGTCGGCCGCATGACCAACCTGGCCCTGGCGCTCAAGGAAGACCCCGAGATTGCAGGCCTCGTGAAGGACGTCGTCATCATGGGCGGCAATTTCTATGTGCCGGGCAATGTCTCGCCGGTTGCTGAAGCCAATATCCATGGCGATCCGGAAGCGGCCGATATCGTCATGACTGCGCCGTGGAAGGTCGTCGTCATCGGCCTCGATGTGACCGCGATCACGACGATGAGCCGCAGCTATCTCGGGGAGATGGCCGCCAGGGGCGACAAGGCGGTCAAGCAGCTCGATACGCTTTCGCAGTCCTATATCGACTTCTACAAGCATGCGGTCGAAGACGGCATGATGGTGCATGACAGCTGCGCCAGCGTCTATGTCGTGGCGCCCGAGCTGTTCACGACGATCACGGGCGCGGTGCGTGTTGTCTGCAGCGGCATTGCGGATGGCCAGACGGTGATCAAGCAGGATGGCCGCCGGTTTCCGCCGGGCGACTGGGATGGCCTGCCGAGCCAGATCGTTGCCACCGGCATCGAGTCGGAAAAAGTGCTCGAGCTGATCCGCGATACGCTGCTGCGCGTCTGATGGCTTCAACGGGCCGGTCCCGCATGCCTGCGGCCGGCCTGTTTCCATATTCTGGAATCCAATCAAATTGTTATATGCGTTTCTTCTGAAGTTGATTCCGCTTCTTCGAAAATTGAGTCTCGGCCATTTTGTCAACTTCCGGTGCGCTGCCACTGATGGCGTTGACCTCGTCTGCTGCCGGGCCTAGATCAGCGGGATGATAGATCGCGCATTCTCACATCTGCCGGCGCTGGAGCCGGGCAGCGTCTGGCTCGTTGGGGCCGGTCCCGGCGATCCGGGCCTGCTGACGCTGCTTGCCGCCAAGGGGCTTTCCGAGGCCGATGTGATCGTCCATGACGCGCTGGTCAACGAGGAATGCCTGAAGCTCGCGCGGTCAGGTGCGGAGCTCGAATATGCGGGAAAACGTGGGGGCAAGCCCTCGGCCAAGCAGCGGGATATTTCGCTTCGGCTGGTGGAGTTGGCGCGGACCGGCAAACGCGTGCTGCGGCTGAAGGGGGGCGATCCCTTCGTCTTCGGGCGGGGTGGGGAAGAGGCGTTGACGCTGGTCGAGCACAATATTCCGTTTCGTATCGTGCCGGGCATTACCGCTGGTATCGGCGGGCTTGCTTATGCCGGGATTCCGGTGACGCATCGGGACGTCAACCATGCTGTGACCTTCCTCACCGGCCATGATTCCTCCGGCATCGTGCCTGACGCGATCAATTGGGAAGCGATCGGCAAGGGCTCGCCCGTCATCGTCATGTATATGGCGATGAAACATATTGCCCAGATCAGCGCCAACCTGATCGCTTCGGGCCGTTCGGCTTTCGAGCCCGTGGCCTTCGTCTGCAACGCGGCGACCGGTGACCAGCAGGTGCTGGAGACGACGCTCGGCGAAGCGCCTGATGCCGTTGCCGCCTCCGGTCTGGAACCGCCGGCGATCGTCGTCGTCGGTGAGGTGGTGCGGCTGCGCGCCTCGCTCGACTGGCTTGGCGCGCTTGGCGGTCGGCGGCTGCAGCCCGATCCCTTCAGGCATGCCGGCGGGCAGGGGAGGGAGACAGCATGAGCGGGTTGCTGATCGCCGCGCCGTCCTCCGGTTCCGGCAAGACCACAGTGACACTTGGGTTGCTTCGGGCGCTGCGCAATCGAGGCGTCGCCGTCGCACCCGGCAAGGCCGGGCCTGATTATATCGATCCGGCCTTTCACGCGGCAGCAAGCGGCACGCTCTGCCTGAATTTCGATCCCTGGGGAATGCGGCCGGAGCTGATTTCCGCCAATGCGACGCTGCATCGCTCCGGCGACCGGGTGCTGCTGATCGAGGGCATGATGGGTCTGTTCGACGGTGCTGCGGACGGGCGCGGCACGGCGGCGGACCTTGCGGCCCAGCTCGGACTTTCGGTCGTGCTCATCGTCGATGCTTCGCGGCTGTCGCAATCGGTGGCGCCGCTCGTCAGCGGCTTTGCCGGTTTCCGCGCCGATGTGCGCATTGCCGGCGTCATCCTCAACAAGGTCGGCAGCGACCGACATGAGGTGATGTTGCGCCAGGCGCTGGAAGCGATCCGCATGCCCATCGTTGCCGTCATCCGCAAGGATGCGATGCTGGCCCTGCCAGAGCGGCATCTGGGACTGGTACAGGCGGGCGAGCATGGGGCGCTCGAGGAATTCATCGATTATGCGGCCAATGCCGTTTCCGAAGAGTGCAATTTCGAATTCCTCATGCGCATCGCGCGGCAGGGTATGAACCGGCCGTCGGCTGCCAATATTGCCCGGCTGATGCCTTTCGGCAGGCACATTGCCGTCGCGCGCGATATCGCCTTTGCCTTTTGCTACGAGCATATGCTGCTCGGCTGGCGGCGGCGCGGGGCCGAGATTTCCTTCTTCTCGCCGCTCGCCGACGAGGGCCCGTCCGAGGCTGCCGATGCGATCTATCTTCCGGGCGGATATCCCGAACTGCATGCGGGCAGGCTCGCGGCTTCGCAGAATTTTGTAGCCGGCATGAAGGCTGCGGCGGCGCGGGGCGTGCGCATCTATGGCGAATGCGGCGGCTACATGGTGCTCGGCGACGGGCTGATCGATGAGAAGGGCGAGCGCCATGAAATGCTCGGCCTGCTGCCTATCGTCACCAGCTATGAGACGCGCAAGCGGCATCTCGGCTATCGCCGCGTCACGCCGCTCGACGGCGCCTTTTTCGACAGGCCGATGACGGCGCATGAATTCCACTATTCGACGATCGTCTCCGAAGGGGAGGCCGACCGGATGTTTGCCACGCAGGATGCGCTCGGCAACGATCTCGGCTTCACCGGCTTGCGGCGCGGGCAGGTGGCCGGATCCTACATGCATCTGATCGATCTTGTGGGAGCTGCCGCATGAATGCGCCGATCGTGCATGGCGGCGGCATCACCGCGGCGGCGGCAAGCTTCGGCGGCCGGCTGGAGGACTGGCTCGATCTTTCGACCGGCATCAATCCCAATCCGGTGGTGCTGCCGGAGATACCTGCAAGGGTGTGGCATCGGCTGCCGGACCGACATCTGATCGAGACGGCGCGACATGCGGCGCGCGATCATTACCGCAGCGGCGCGATCCTGCCGCTTCCGGTTCCCGGCACGCAATCGGTCATCCAGCTTCTGCCGCGGCTGATCGAGCCGGGCAGAAAAGTTGCGATCCTGTCGCCGACCTATGGGGAATATGCGCGGGCTTTCAGCGTTGCGGGTTTTGCCGTCGATGCGGTCAGCAATATCGATGATATCGGCGCGGAGCATGGGCTGGCAGTTGTCGTCAATCCGAACAATCCAGACGGTCGGGTCCACGCGGCGGACAGGCTGGAAGCGCTGCATGAGCGGCTGAAGGCGGGCGGCGGTTTTCTTGTTATCGATGAGGCTTTCGGGGATACGAGCCCGGAGGCGAGCCTCGTGCCGCGTGCATCAGGTCTTTCGAACCTCATCGTCTTCCGCTCCTTCGGCAAGTTCTTCGGGCTTGCAGGGCTGAGGCTCGGCTTTGCCATTGCGCGGGGCGATATTCTCGTGCGTTTCGAGGACTGGCTCGGTCCCTGGGCGGTGTCGGGGCCTGCGCTGTCAATGGCGAGCTCGCTGCTGAATTCGGATGTCTCCGCCATCGCCGGCTCGATTGCCGAGCGCCAGGCGGGCCTGCATGCCGTGCTTGCCGGAGCCGGCCTTGCTATTGCGGGCGGCACGCCGCTTTTCACCCTCGTTGCCGACGCGAAAGCCGGTGACATTTACACGACTCTCTGCCGCCATCATATTCTCGTCCGCCGGTTCGATTATGCACCGGACTGGCTGCGCATCGGCCTTGCGCGGGATGCTGCTGATGATGCACGACTTGCCGCGGCCCTTCGGAGCTTTGACCGATGAATTTGGATGAACATTCTCTCGTGCTGGTTCTGGCGCTGCTGCTCGACCGTATCATCGGCGATCCGCAATGGCTGTGGCTGCGCGTGCCGCATCCGGTCGCCATTTTCGGCCGGGCGATCGGTTATTTCGACCAGCATTTCAACCGCGAGAGCCTCAGCAAGGCGCAGCGCCGGCAGAATGGCGTGGTGGCTATCCTGGCGCTCTCGGGGCTCGCCATCATCACCGGCTTGGTGCTGCATTGGTTCCTGATGCTCTTCGGCCCGGTCGGCATCCTGCTCGAAGTCTTCTGCGTGGCGATCTTCCTGGCGCAGAAGAGCCTGTCGGATCATGTCGCGGCAGTCGCAACGGCACTGAAGAGCGAAGGCCTCATTGGCGGGCGCAAGGCGGTGTCGCGCATCGTCGGGCGCGATCCGGAAACGCTGGATGAGCCGGGCGTCTGCCGTGCGGCGATCGAAAGTCTGGCGGAGAATTTCTCCGATGGCGTGGTGGCGCCTGCGCTCTGGTATGCGATCTTCGGCCTGCCGGGCCTGTTCTTCTACAAGATGCTGAATACGGCGGATTCGATGATCGGCCATCGCTCGGAAAAATACGTCGATTTCGGCTGGGCCTCGGCGCGGCTCGACGATATCGCCAACTGGCCAGCCGCGCGCCTTTCCATCCTGCTGATTGCCGTTGGCGCCGGCATCCGCCGTGGCACAACCGCCTTCAGGGACTCTTTCCGTGTCGGCATCCGCGACGGCAAGCTGCACCGCTCGCCGAATTCCGGCCGCCCGGAAGCGGCCATGGCCGGCGCGCTCGATCTCCAGCTGGCCGGCCCGCGCGTCTATTCGGGCGTGGTCGTGCGCGAGCCGATGATCAACGGCACGGGCCGCGATATCGCGACAGCAGGCGATGTCGAGGATGGGATCTCGGTCTTCCAGGCAAGCTGCATGGCGCTGACGCTGCTTGCCTTCGTGGCCTTCGTCTGCCTGCTGTGAGCTAGGAATGTCCTATCCGGAAGAACAGCTGTGGGAGAAGATCAATGACGGCTGGACCTCCATGTCCTTCCGGCAGCGGCGTTTCTGGGATGCGATCCGGCGGCCGCCCGAGGAATGGGAATTTCGCGGCTATGATCGATGCTGGGTCGTGGCACTGATCGGCTCGACGGTGATCTATTACAATCAGTTCGAACATGGCTTCAATCGATCGGCATGGACGCAATATGGTGTGATCGATCACTTCCAATCCCTGCAGGATGAACTGGACGAGGCCGTTCAGCGGCAGCTCGATGTACTGGATACCGGAAATGATGTCGGCCCCTGGGCGAGCCCGCCGATCCCAGGCAAATATCCGAATTCCTAGGAACTTTGTGGGTCACGTCGTCCCCTAGCCATCAGCAACATCACCAGCACTCCGCTCAACAGCCCGAGCGACAATGGCAGGCCCTGATGGCCGATCAGTTGCATCGCCACGCCCGTCGCGGGCGAGCCTGCGATGCCGCCGAGACCCCAAACGAGGGCGAAGGCGGCGTTGCCGGCGATGAGGGACTGGCCGGTGAAGCGCTCGCCGAGCTGGATCAGCGACAGGGTGTAGATGCCGAAGGAGACGCCGCCCCAGGCGAAAAACAGCGGCCAGATGAGCCATGTATCGAAGAGCAGCGGCAGGAGCAGGCAACCGGCGAGCGAGGCGAGCACGCAGAAGAGCAGGGTAGGGCGGGAGCCAAATTGTTCGGCGAGGCGGCCGAGGACGATCTGCAGCACGGCATTGCCTGCGATGAAGCAGGTGATCAGCGCGGTGATGCGGGGTTCGGGGCTGCCGAGGGCTGCGCCATAGACGGCGAACAGGGCAAGCAGGATCTGCTCGAAACCGGCGGCGACGAAGACGGCGACGAGCAGGAGCGGCGCCAGCATGACGAAGCCGCCGACAGATATGGCTTCGCCCTCCTGCGGCATGTCGGGCGGTCGTCTTGTGACGGCAAGCACGATCAGGCCGCAGACGAGGAAGGCGAAAATACCGATCAGGAAGGGTGGCCAGCCCTCCGTACCGGCAAGGCCGAGGGACAGCGGGCCGATGGCGAAGCCGCCTGATACGACGGACGAATAGAGGCCCATGATGCGGCCGCGGCGCGCGGCGGGCGTGATGGCGAGCAGCCAGGTTTCGCTGATCACGTAGAGCGGGTTGGCGAAGACGCCGAGCAGGAAGCGCAGCGGCATCCACGCCCAAATCTCCTGCGTCCAGGCAATGGCAATCAGGCTGAGTGCTGCGAGGATCGAGCAGAGGATGGCAAGCCGTCCGGCGCCTACGCGGTGTGACAGGGCAGGAATGAAGGGTGCGGAGACGATAAAGCCCGTTGGCGTCATGGCGGCCGACAGGCCGATCAGGCCTGATGGTGTTCCCTGCCGCTCCAGAATGAAGCTCAGGAGCGGATAGGTCAGGCCCTGCGCCATGGCGAACACCGTGACGGTGGCGATGATGCCTGCCATCGCGGCCCATGCAATGCGATCTTCGCGTGGCGATATCGGGCTGCGCCGGTCGATCGTTGCGGCTGGAGGAAACTGGCCATCGTGTGTCATCGGAGATTTGCCTCACACGCGCCAGAAAAAGCCGGTGGCCTCGGAGCCCGCCTGTTGTTCCGTCAGGCCGATATCGTCGATCAGAACGGGGCTGATTTCGGACCGTCGGTTCCGTTCGCGACGGATGCGGATGCGCCAGAACCAGTGCGCGATCGCGCTTCGCAGGATGATCAGGCTATTGTGCCGGCGCGACAACTTTTGACGTGGGGCTGATGCAAGGGTGCAGCAATCGCTCATGATGAACTCCATGGAGCTTGAAGGTCCGGGAACTTGGATTTCGCCTGAGACCTTCGATTTCAAAGGATGCTGGAGTCTGGAGGATGCGGCGCGGGGCGTAATTAAGCGCTTCCAAAAAGTTCGCAAAAACTTCCAAAGTGACTAAACAGGTCAAAACGGGATTTCACCTGATCAGGACAACCAGGACATGACCGAATCATCTTCCTTTCTCGGCCTTCCCGATCGCCTGGCTGATGGGCTGCCCCGTGCGGTGATCTTCGCAGCCGCGCATGGCAGCACCTATCCCGGCAAGGACAGCAGCGGTTATGCGCTCGCCGCCGGCGCCATCCGCGCTGCGAGCCAGGAGGATGCCGGGCTCATCGAGCATTGGGATTTCGATCTCGGCGGCCCGCTATTTGCCGGCAAGCCGATCTCCTGCGTCGACGCCGGCGACATCGAGACCATCATGCATGACAATGCCGGCAACCGCGCCCGGATCGAGGCGAAGACGCGCGAGGTCCTGGCGCTATCGGCCGTACCGATCCTGCTCGGGGGAGATTGTTCCGTGACCTTTCCCTTCCTCGCCGGCTTTGCGGATCAAGGGCCGGTCTGGGTCCTGCAGATCGATGCCCATATCGACTGGCGCGACGAGGTGCATGGCGAGCGCTACGGCTATTCAAGTCCGATGCGTCGGGCGAGCGAGATGCCGCATGTCGCCGGCATGGTGCAAGTCGGTCTGCGCAGCGTCGGCAGCGCGCGCATCGCCGAGGTGGAAGCGGCGCAGCTTTATGGCAGCCGCTTTGTCACTGCCCGCGAGATCCACACAGTGGGTGTCGAAGCCGCTCTCCGGCATATTCCCGAGGGAGCGCGGGTGGTCGTCACGCTCGATTGCGACAGCATCGATCCCGGCATCATGCCGGGCGTGGCGGCGCGTACCCCTGGTGGCCTCACCTACACACAGGTGATCGACTTGATCGCCGGCCTCGGCAGGCGGGCGAGAATCGCCGGGTTCGATCTGGTCGAGTTTTATCCTCCGGCTGATATCGACGGCTTGTCGGCGCTGACCGTGTCGCGCGTGCTCGTCAATGCGGTCGGCGCCATCGTCAGGCAGGATTGAAACGCTTCTTGCTCTCACGGCAATTGGTATCGGTGCATTTTCGATTCTAGGCGACTTTGCCCAGACGTGGCTCCGTCCCAGCCAGCAGCCGCCTGATATTGGCGCGATGGCGCACAATCACGTAGATGCCGCCTGATATTACCAGCAGCCGATAGGGCAACGGTTGCTCCAGGCCGCAGACGAGAGCGATGGCCGTCAACGCTGCCAGCATCGAACTCAGGGAAACAATGCGGAAGGCGGCCAGCGCAAGGCAGAAAACCGCCGCGGCACCCAAACCGACGGGCCAGGACATTGCCAGCAACACGCCGAGCCCCGTCGCAGCAGACTTGCCTCCCGTAAAGTTCAGCCAGATCGAACGGCCATGCCCCAACAGCACGCCAAGGCCGGCCAGGCAAACAGCCCAAGGCTCCGCGCTTTGCAGATCAGACGCTGTCGGCGGGATGCCTGATGAGGCTGTCGAGAGCCAGAGATAAAACCAGCGGGCAAAGACGACTGCTGCGACACCTTTCAGCACGTCGATCAGGAGAACCGCCAAGGCAGGCCATTTACCGAGCGTTCTGAGTACGTTCGTTGCTCCGGTGGATCTGGAGCCATGCTCGCGGATATCCACGCCCTTGAGCAGTTTGCCCGCCAGATAGCCCGTGGGCAGGGAGCCGAAGAGATAGGCGGCCGCCAGTCCCACCAGACTTGCTATCCAGAAAACCATGGGTGTACCTCGACGCTCTTTTTTCAGCCGGTAATTATCTGATCGAACACGATTAAACCAGTCGCGCCTCGGATGCCACGCGCCTGAGCGGACGAAATTGTCCGCGGGAATGCCGAGATCGAATGGCATCAGGCAGGACGGTTCCAACCCGGCATGAAAGCCTCTAGGATGCGCGCCATGCAGGGAGCGCGCTTTGCCTTTGGTCCGTTCGTGCTTGATCCGGAGGCGGGAACGCTTCTGCGGAACGACGATCCCGTTGCCGTCGGGCACCGCGGCGTAATGCTGCTTGCCGCGCTCGTCGGGCGGCCCGGCGAAATTCTGGCCAAGACCGAGCTGATGGATGCGGCCTGGCCGGGCACGGCCGTCGAGGAGGGCAACCTCACCGTCCAGATCGCGCAGCTGCGCAAGCTGCTGGGTCCTGCCGCTGACGGTGGTGAATGGATCTCGACGGTTCCGCGCATCGGCTATCGCTTCACCGGCGCCATAAAACAGCTCGGCAGCGGGAAGCGAAAAGCTTTGGCGCTGCCTGACAAGCCATCGATTGCCGTACTGCCCTTCGTCACCGTCAGCGGCGATTCGGAGCAGGAGGGTTTTGCGGATGGCCTGACCGAAGACCTTATCACCGATCTTTCCCGGACCTCGGGCCTCTTCGTCATCGCCCGCAATTCGAGCTTTGCCTATAAGGGAAAGGCGGCGGATGTGCGTGATATCGCCGGAGAGCTTGGGGTGCGTTACCTGCTCGATGGCAGCGCAAGACGGGCGGCCGGGCGCGTGCGCATCAATGCCCGGCTCGTCGATGCCGAGAGCGGCGATCACCTCTGGGCGGAGCGTTTCGATCGTGGCCTGGACGATATTTTTGCCGTTCAGGACGAGGTCACCGGCAAGATCGTCGAGGCGCTGCTTGGCCGGCTGCGTCCACCGCCGCCGCGTAACCGCCCCAAGAGCCTCGAAGCCTATGATCTCTGCGTGCGGGCGCGCACGCTGATGGATGATGCGCCGCAAAGCGCGCGGGAAACGCAGCTGATGCTGACACGGGCGATTGCGCTCGACCCTGACTATGCCGAGGCCCATCGGTGGCTTGCGCTGAACCATTGGATGGGATGGGTGCATAGCGGTGGTCCAACCGAAGCCAATCGCAGCGTTGCCCTGGAATTGGCGCGCAAGGCCGTCGCGCTCGATCCGAACGATGCCGGCTGCCGCTGGGTGCTTGCTTACCTGCTTGCCTATGAGCGCAGCTTCGCGGAAGCCGATGCGGAATTCGAAAAGGCCATCGCGCTCGATCCGAATGAGGCCGATACGTGGGCGGCTCTGTCAGATATTTCCGTTCTCGCCGGGCGGATCGACGAGGGCCTGGAGCATATCGGCAAGGCGTTTCGGCTGAACCCGTTTCCGGCCAGCTGGTATTATTTGACACTCGGCCAAGCGCAATATGCTGATGGCAACTATGAAGCCGTCGTAGAGACGCTGCGCCGGGAGGAAACCTATCGCACGAGCTCACGCCGTTTCCTGGCGGCAGGTCTTGCCCAGCTCGGCCGGCTCGATGAGGCCCGTGCAGAGGCGGAGCTGTTCCTCGTCGCAAACCCGCATTTCACGATCAGCCACTGGGTCGCGATGGAACCATTCCGCGACGCAGCGACGCTCGCGCATTTTGTCGACGGCTATCGCAAGGCCGGCTTTCCCGAGTGACGCCAGTGCCGCAACCGGCCCTGGCTTGTTAGAAATGTGATTACCATTCGAGTTAAAGCAAAATAACAAGTATTGCCGTAGTCTCTTCTCTCGTTGGGCGAAAATAAGCCTTTAAAGGTTCGATAGAGGGACGACCATGAAGACGTTTTTTGCGGCTGCTACCGCAGTGTTGTTATTGCAGTTTTCTCCAGTTGCGGCTCAGGCTGCTACGCTGGTTGCCAATATCAGCCTCAGCAAGCAGACGATGACCGTCACCGAGAACGGTTGGGTGAAGTATCGCTGGAAGGTTTCGACGGCGCGTAAGGGTTATACCACGCCGACCGGTTCCTGGAGCGCCAAGTGGCTGTCTCGCGATCACCGCTCCAAGAAATACGACAATGCGCCGATGCCGTTCGCCGTGTTCTTCAACGGCGGTTATGCCGTTCATGCCACTTTCGAACGCAAGCGGCTCGGCACGCCGGCCTCGCATGGCTGCGTGCGTCTCGACCCCAACAATGCGGCCGAGTTCTTCTCGATGACGCAGGAAAACGGCCTTGCCAATACCCGCGTGGTGATCACGCGGTAAGCAAATCAGGCGCTAACCAGGCGCTCGAGCTCATCCATATCGGGAACGGTGATATGACGGCTGTTCTCGATCTGGATGACGCCCTGCTTGCGCAATTTGGTCATCTGGCGGCTGACGGTTTCGATCGTCAGCCCCAGGAAATCGGCAATCTCGCTGCGTGAGAGCGGCAGGTCGAAGGCCGCGCTGCTGGTCGTTTCCGGCTCGGCATGCGTGGCGACGAGATAGAGAAGGTTTGCGACCTTTTCCTGGGCCGTGCGGCGGCCGAGCGTCAGCATCCATTCCCGTGCAGCATCCAGTTCCTTCAGCGCCTGAGCATGCAGGTTGTGCTACAGTTCCGGCGTATCTGATATCATCCGGTCGAGCAGACGGCGGGGGAAGACGCAGATTTCCGTCGGCGTGGCTGCTTCGGCCGACAGCGTGCTCTCGGGCACGAAGGGGCGGCCGATGAAATCGGGGGCGAATTGCAGCCCGACGATCTGCTGGCGCCCATCCGGCATCACCTTGCAGAGCTTCACCACGCCATTCATGATGTTGGAATAGGACGAGACTTCCTCGCCTTGCGCAACAATTTCGCTTCCCGCATCGATCTTGCGGCGCATGGAGTGCTTGCAGAGCTCGCGAAGCTGGGCTGATGTCAGCGCGCTGCAGACCACGCCGTGGCGTGCCTCGCAGACCCGGCAGGCTGCGGGAATACTTATGTCTGGATCTTCACTGCGCGCGATATCCATGTCGATGCCCCGATCCGACCATTCGGCCTCGCGTCTGTGATACGCTTCGGCCCCCAGGTCATCTATCCCGATTTCTTGCGGTTACGTCTTGATCTTTATCAATTCCGTCTCGAATCCGATTTGATCCAGGTCAAAGTTTCCTCTTTTCAGCAGGTTTATTTGAGGGAAGTCTCGTTAAGGGGAATCCCCGCCTTGAAAACCGACTTGCTGAAGAAATATTCCGGCCCCGTACCGCGCTATACGAGCTATCCGACAGCGCCGCAATTGAACGCAAGTATAGGTGCCGGCGAATATGCACTGTGGCTGGACGAGATCGCGCCCGGCACTGCGGTTTCTCTCTATGTCCATATTCCCTATTGCGACCGGCTCTGCTGGTTCTGCGCTTGCCATACGAAGCAGACGCTGCGCTATGAGCCGATCGCCGCCTATCTGCGCTCGCTGAAGGACGAGATAGATATGGTGGCGCAGCTGATCCCCGAGGCGCGCATCACCGCGCTGCATCTTGGCGGCGGCTCGCCCACCATGCTGAAACCTGGGGATATGATCGGCCTCATCGGGCATCTCAAGACGCGTTTCCGTTTCGAGGCGGATGCGTCCATCAGCGTGGAGATGGACCCCAACGATCTCGATGAGGCGCGTTACGAGGCGCTTGCCGAGATCGGGCTGACGCGGGCAAGCCTCGGCGTGCAGGATTTCGATCCTGTGGTCCAGCAGGCGATCAACCGGCTGCAGACATTCGAGCAGACTAGGGGCGTCGTCGATGCCGTCAGGGCGAGGGGCGTTCGCTCGGTCAATTGCGATCTGCTCTACGGATTGCCGCATCAGACGCTTGCGAGCCTAGAGTGTACCGTTTCCAATATCGTGACGCTCGATCCCGACCGCATCGCGCTCTTCGGCTATGCGCATGTGCCGTGGATGAAGAAACATCAGACGATGATCCCTGAGGAGACTTTGCCCGATGCGGCAGAACGCTTCCGGCAAATGGGTCACGCAGCCGCGATGCTGTGCGCGGCCGGCTACCAGCCCGTCGGCATCGACCATTTCGCCAGGGTCGACGACGGGCTGGCGGTCGCCGCGCGGGAAGGGCGCCTGCACCGGAATTTCCAGGGCTATACGGAGGATGAGGCGCCTGTGCTGATCGGGCTCGGCGCGTCTTCGATCGGGCGGCTGCCGCAAGGCTATGTGCAGAACATGCCGGCGACCGGCGAATATCAGCGCATGGTCGATGCCGGCGGGCTTGCCGTGGTGCGCGGGATCGCACTTTCCGATGACGACCGGCTACGCGGGCATGTGATCGAGCGGCTGATGTGCGATTTCCGTTTTTCCTTCCGTGACCTCCGAGCGAAATTCGGGGCTGCGGCCGAGCCGCTGATTACGGAGGCGCGGCAGATTGCGGCGCTGGATCAGGATGGTCTCTGCGCCGTCGAGGCGGACGGTTTTTGCGTCACGGAAACGGGAAAAGTCTTTAGCCGGGTGGTCTCTTCCTGGTTCGATGCCCATCTCGGACAGGCCAAAGGGCGCCATTCCATTGCTGTTTAGGCAACACCTGCCCGCCAAATTGGCTTGCAACCGGGACGAAAGCATTGGCTTTTGAAATGGATTTGCCTATGAGGAGGGGAATCTTCATTTCCAAGAGGTAGAGCGAGTGACCGCTACATTCGATAAAGTTGCCGACATCATTGCTGAAACCAGCGAGATCGACCGCGCAACGATCACGCCGGAAAGCCACACGATCGACGACCTCGGTATCGACAGCCTCGACTTCCTCGATATCGTTTTCGCCATCGACAAGGAATTCGGCATCAAGATTCCGCTCGAAAAGTGGACGCAGGAAGTCAACGAAGGCAAGGTTTCCACCGAAGAATACTTCGTGCTGAAGAACCTCTGTGCCAAGATCGACGAGCTGCGCGCCGCCAAGGCTTGAAGCAACATCATCATCTTTTTTTCACGCCCTGCCGCCATTGATATGGCGGCCGGGCGGTTTTGTTCCTAAGTAGGCCTTCCGACGGGCTTATTGCCCGTCGCGCCGGAGAAATCTGATGCTGCTGGAATATTTCCAGATGATTGACCGCGTCGAGGCGGTGGACCTTGAGAAGCGCACGCTCGTTGCGCGCTCGGTCGTGCCGGCCAAGAGCCCCGTTTTCGAGGGGCATTTTCCAGGCATGCCACTCGTCCCTGGCGTGCTTCTCATCGAAACCATGGCGCAGGCATCAGGCATGCTGGTGCTGGCCGCCACTGATTTTACGTCCATGCCCTTCCTGATGTCGGTCGATGGCGCCAAGATGCGCACCTTCGTCGAGCCGGAAGCGGTGCTCGACATCGAGGCTTTCCTCGAGCATGACGGCTCCGGTTTTGCCGTCACCAAGGCAAAGATCACCAGCGGCGGCAAGAAGGTCTGCGATGCGCAGCTGAAACTGCGCACCATGCCTTTCAGTGAAATTCCGCTCGGCGATATCGTGAAGAAACGTGCCGGCGAGGTGGGCCTGATGGACGCCATCGCTGCGCAGCGGGCGAAGGCCCAGGGGGTGAGTGAATGAGCAAGGCCGCCAATGACGTCGTGATATCAGGCATCGGCATCGTGACCTGTCAGGGTGTCGGCAAGGATGCGCATCTGGCGATCCTGACTGCCGATGCCGCACCTGCGACCGTTATCGAGACCGAGAAGTTTAGGCCTTATCCGGTCCATCCGCTTCCTGAGATCGACTGGTCGCAGCAGATCGCCAAGCGCGGCGACCAGCGCCAGATGGAAAACTGGCAGCGGATCGGCGTTTTTGCAGCGGGTCTGGCGCTCGACGATGCCGGTTTCAAGGACAATCTGGAAGCCTGCGGTACGATGGACATGATCGTGGCGGCCGGCGGCGGCGAGCGCGACATCAATGTCGATACGCTGATCGTCGATGAGGGCCTGAAGCGCAACGACCGCGAGTTGCTGCTCAATGAGAAGCTGACGACCGAACTGCGGCCGACGCTGTTTCTGGCACAGCTTTCCAACCTGCTTGCCGGCAATATTTCCATCGTTCACAAGGTCACCGGCTCCTCGCGCACCTTCATGGGTGAAGAAGCATCTGGCGTTTCCGCCGTCGAGACGGCCTTCTGGCGCATCAAGTCAGGTGAATCCACTCATGCGCTTGTTGGCGGCGCCTTTGCGGCCGAACGCCCGGACATGATCCTGCTGACGGAAGCAATCGGCGCGCATACGCGCGGTCAGTGGGCGCCGCTCTGGTCGCGCTCCGGCCTTGAGGGCGGCGGCATGATCACCGGGTCTGCCGGTGCCTTCCTGGTGCTGGAATCGCGCAAGCATGCTGAAGAGCGCGGCGCGCATATCTATGCGACAATCGGTGCCGTCGAGGGTGACCGCGGCAATCGCGCTGCAGGCAACTTCGAAGTTCGCCTGGAGCGGCTGCTGAAACCCGCTGCCGGTCTGGCCCCCGAAACCACGGCGATCTTCTCCGGCTCGACCGGCATGCATGAGCTTGCCGCCCGCGAAAAGGCAGTGCTTGAACGTCAGCTTCCGGGTGCTGCGATCCGCGGCTTCGCCGGCGTTTCCGGCCACACCATCGAGGCGCAGTTCACGCTCGGCCTTGCGCTTGCAGCGCTTGCGATCGACGCCAAGGCCAAGGTTCCGCCTTTTGATGCCGCGAACGAAGCGCCGATGAAGGCAGGCACGAAGGCTGCCGTCGTAACCACTGTCGGACATCAGCGCGGCGAAGGCGTTGCCGTTCTTTCCGCAGAAGCGTGAGGAGTGACTGAAATGACAGCGTCCGCTTACAGGGATCATCTCGGCCGTCCGATCGTTGCGGTCACCGGCATGGGTATCATCACCTCGCTCGGCCAGGGCCTCAGGGATAACTGGGCAGCTCTTTCGTCAGGTACATCGGGCATTCACGACATTACCCGCTTCCCGACGGACGGCCTTTCGACGCGCATTGCCGGCACGGTCGATTTCATCGACATCCCGGTGCCGAACGCCGTCGAGCGTTCCTATGCCTTTGCGCGCGAGACGACCATCGAAGCGCTTGCCGATGCCGGTATTTCCGGCGATTTCAATGGTCCGCTGTTCCTGGCAGCACCGCCGATCGAGCCGGAATGGAGCGCCCGTTTCGAGCTTGCCGACCGTTCGCCGGCCGCCGACCATCCGGGCGATGCCTATGAGCGGTTCCTCGCTGCCATGCGCCAGCGTCCCGATCCGGCCTTCCATGAGGCGGCGCTCTTCGGCGCGATTTCCGAGCGATTGTCCGACCGGTTCGGCACGCGCGGCCTGCCGGTCACGCTGTCGACGGCCTGTGCATCGGGTGTTACCGCCATCCAGCTCGGCATCGAGGCGATCCGCCAGGGTCGCACCGAGCGGGCGCTGACGGTTGCGACCGACGGTTCGCTGAGTGCGGAAGCGCTGATCCGCTTCTCGCTGCTGTCTGCTCTCTCCACCCAGAACGATCCGCCGACCAAGGCTTCCAAGCCGTTCAGCAAGGATCGCGACGGTTTCGTCATCGCCGAAGGCGCGGCGACGCTGGTGCTGGAATCCCTGGAATCGGCAATTGCCCGCGGCGCCAAGGTGCTCGGCATCATGAAGGGTGCGGGCGACAAGGCCGACAGCTTCCACCGCACGCGCTCTTCGCCCGATGGCGCCCCGGCGATCGCGACGATCCGCGCAGCCCTTGCCGATGCCGGCATGAGCGAGGACGATATCGGCTATATCAACGCCCATGGCACCTCGACGCCTGAAAACGACAAGATGGAATATGGTTCCATGTCCGCGGTCTTCGGCGAGAAGCTGGTCGGCATTCCGGTGTCGTCCAACAAGTCGATGATCGGCCATACGCTGACGGCTGCCGGTGCGGTCGAGGCGGTCTTCTCGCTGCAGACGATGCTGACTGGCACGCTGCCGCCGACGATCAACTACAACAACCCGGATCCGTCGATCGTTCTCGATGTCGTGCCGAACAAGAAGCGGGAAGCCCAGGTTTCGGCCGTGCTTTCCAACTCTTTCGGTTTCGGCGGACAGAATGCCAGCCTTGTCATGGCGCTCGAACCGGCTTAAGCGGTTCCCGACAAATCTAGAGAAGAAAAAACGCCTTCGAGGCGAGAGGTTTTGCCATGCGCGCTTTGCAATTGATCGATGACCGCAAGCTTGAGATCACCGACCTGCCGGAACCGGACGCTCCTGGCGCCGGCGAAGTGACATTGCGCGTCAAGGCGGTTGCGCTCAACCATATCGATGTCTGGGGCTGGCGCGGCATGGCTTTCGCCAAGCGCAAGATGCCGCTCGTCATCGGTGCGGAAGCTTCCGGTGTGGTTGAGGCCATCGGCCCCGGCGTGGCGAATGTCCTGCCCGGCCAGCTCGTGGCAATCTATGGTGCGCGCACCTGCGGCCTCTGCCGTCCTTGCCGCGAAGGCCGCGACAATCTCTGCGAACACGTTTCCGGCGTGCATGGCTTCCATCTCGATGGCTTCGCGCAGGAGAAGGTGAACCTGCCGGCGCGTCTCCTGGTTCCGGCCCCTCCCGGTGTCGATGCGATTGGTGCGGCGCTTGCGCCTGTCACTTTCGGCACGGTCGAGCACATGCTGTTCGACAATGCCAAGCTCGAGCCCGGCGAAACGATCCTTGTCCATGCCGGCGGCTCCGGCATCGGCACGGCTGCGATCCAGCTTGCCAAGAAGATCGGCTGCACAGTCATCACGACCGTCGGCTCCGACGACAAGATCGAGAAGGCCAGGGCGCTCGGCGCCGATCACGTCATCAACTACCGCACCGACCGCTTCGAAGGGGTGGTGCGCAAGCTCACCAAGAAGAAGGGCGTCGATGTCGTCTTCGAACATGTGGGCAAGGATACCTGGGCTGGCTCGATGCTTTGCATGAAGCGCGGCGGGCGTCTCGTCACCTGCGGCTCGACCTCGGGCGTTTCGACCGAGATGAACCTGATGATGCTCTTCCAGCAGCAGCTGAAGCTGCTCGGCTCCTTCGGCTGCCGCATGGAGAACATGGCTGATGCCATGCAGAAGATGGGCCGCGGCCTCGTTCATCCCGTCATCGATACGGAAGTCAGCTTCGACGATATCGACCGCGCCCTGGAGCGCATGGAAACCCGTCAGATCTTCGGCAAGATCATCCTGAAGATGGACTGACCGAGTGAAGCTCTTCGTCACCAGGATCGTTCTGGCGCTGAGGCGTTTCCAGCAATGGCTGGTGGCGCAGCTGATGTTCGGCTTCCTGAACTTCCTGAAGCTTTTTCCGGCCGATGGCGCCATGCGCTTTGCCGACTGGATGACGCGCCAGGTCGGCCGGCGGCTGAAGCGCCACAAGCTGATGCTCTATAATCTGCGCCGGGCCTTTCCGGAAAAGAGCGATGCGGAGCTTGAGGAAATCGCGCTCGAAAGCTGGGGCAATATGGGCCGGCTTGCGGCCGAATATGTCTTTCTCGACCAGCTCTTCGATTTCGATCCCGACAGTGCCGAGCCGGGCAGGGTGGAAGTCTCGGGCATTCCGATCTTCCTGGAGCTGCGCGACAATCCGCGCCCCTTCATCGTCTTTACCGGCCATACCGGCAATTTCGAGCTGCTGCCGGTCGCGGGCAATGCCTTCGGTCTCAGCGTGACCGTGCTCTTCCGCCCGCCGAACAATCCCTATGTGGCGCAGAAGGTCTTCGATTTCCGCAGCGGCCGCATGGGCAAGCTGGTGCCTTCGCATGCTGGCTCTTCCTTTGCGCTCGCTCGTCAGCTGGAAGCAGGGCAGGGCGTTGGCGTCCTCGTCGACCAGAAATTCAGCCGCGGGTTGAAGACGACATTCTTCGGCCTGGAAACCAAGACCAATCCGCTGCTGCCGAAGCTGGTGCGCCAGTTCAATTGCGAGGTCTATCCGGCCCGCTGCATCCGCCTGCCCGGCAATCGCTACCGCCTGGAGATCGAGCCGAAGATGGAGATGCCGCGCGACGAGAAGGGCAATCTGGATCTTCCCGCCACGGCACAGATGATGAACGACAAGGTGGAGAGCTGGGTGCGCGAATATCCGGCTCAGTGGCTCTGGTATCACGACCGCTGGGATATCAAGCGTTCCGTCAGTCTGTAAGATTCTGCCTGTAAGATTTTGCTCCTGATTTATAATCGGTGAAAAGCGACAGGTTCGGTTCGGTTGAAAATGAGCACGGTTCATGTTACGCGTCTCTACTAGGGCGCGCAAAGCACCTACCGCAGGGCGTAGTCTTTTATTAAGCATAGGCCTCGACCGGTTTCGGAACGTTTCTCAGGAAATGGATATTGGGGGTATCTTGCTTGAGCTGTTCAGGGCCTTTTCCTTGCGCTGCGCGCAGATAGAGGAAGCGATAAGGCTAGGGGATGATGGGCGCGTGGAGGCGCTCGACCGCGATATCCAGCCGCTGGTCGAGGCGATCCTCTCATGCAGGGCCTCCAGCCTCATCGAAGTCTATATGCAACTTCAGTTTGTAAGCTACCTCATCGCGCAGGATGCCGATGACGCGGCTTTCGTGACGCAATATTCCGCCGTGCTCTCCTATCTGCTCGACCGCTATTTCGGCGCCCATGCGCCGGACTGGCGCGTGCCGCTGCCGGTGGACGTGAAGCTCAGGCAACCGCCAGCCTATATTCCGGATACCGATAACGGTCAGTTCCTCAATGCGGCCATCCTGCAGACGCTGCCGGACCGCGTGGCGGTGCTGACGAAGGATTACCGCTATCTCTATTCCAATCCCGTCAATTGCGCCCACCTCGGCAAGAATGCCATGCAGCTCATCGGCCGCCATATCGTTGAGTTCATCGGCGAAGAGCGCTTTGCCAGCGAGGTGAAGGAAAAGCTCGACGCCTGCTTCGACGGCATGTCGGCGGATTACACCTACGCGCGGGATGAGCGGCACAATCGCTGCCGCATGGTGCCGCTCCATGACGCAGCGAAGAAGGTGATCGGGGCGCTCATCACCATCCAGAATCTCGGCACCACGGCAACGGCGGACGCCTGATTTCAGTCTTTGCTCCAGACGGCGAGTTCGTAGCCGTCCTTGTCGACAAAATGGAAGCGCCGGCCGCCGGGAAAGGCCGTGATCGGTTTAGCTATGGTGCCGCCGGCCTTTTCGACGCTTGAGAGCACGTCTTCAAGCTTTTCGGCATAGAGGATGACGAGCGGGCCGCCTGCGGCGCGCACCGGGCTGAGATTGGTGAAGCCGCCTTTCAGCCTTCCATCGTCGAACTCGCAGTAGTTCTCCCCGTAATCGGTGAAGCGCCAGCCGAAGGCCGCGTCGTAGAAGGTTTTTGCCGCACCGATATCGGCGACGTTAAACTCGACATAGTCGATGCGGCGGTCATTTTGAGCGTCGTTGCTGGCCATCTTATTTCTCCATCATCGATTTCAGAGCCGCCAGATCCTTCTGGATATGGGCGGCATCGGCGGCGAACTGTTCGTCGGTCATGCCCGGCAGGCGCAGCAGCGTGAACATCACCTCGCAGCCATCACCATTCGGCACGATGCGCAGCGCGTTATAGACGCGCAGGCCGGATTCGATAGTGACGGTATGGTCGATGACGCCGAATTCGTTCGGCGGCACGAAGCTTACCCGGACGCTGCCGAGCGGGCCGTGGGCGATCCAGTCCTCGCCATCGGGTTTCAGGCCGCTCGCAAGGCCCGAGGCCCAGAGCGGCATGTTCTCCGGCCGGCCGGCGAAATCATAGACATCGCGCCAGTCTCTTTTGATCGTGATGTGGACGATGCGGGCGGGCATTGTGTTCATCGGTCTGTCCTTTGCTTTGCGTCAGACTAGCAGGCCGGCACGGGCCGTCTTGAACAAAACGGTCAGCGGGTCGTCAATTGAGCGAGCATGGCGGATGGCGTCAGTGTCGTCAGGTCGCCGATCTCGCGCGTCATATGCGCCTGGTCGGAAAAACCGGCTTCGAGGGCGAGAGCGGCAAGGGACAGGGTCTCACTTGCGCGGCACAAGGCCATGAAACGCTGCAGCCGGCGGATGCGTTCGAGCGTCTTGATGCCGTAGCCGAAATGGTGGTGGGCGCGGCGGCGCAATTGCCGTTCGCCGATATCGAGCCTCTGCCGCAGGTCGCCGATACGGCCTGATCCATCGTCAGCAGCGGCAAAGATCATGCGAGCCTCGGGGTCCGGCTCCGCTTCTTCCCTTGCCAGTTCACTCAACAGGGTGGCGAAGAGCGAAAGGGCGGCAGGCTCATCCGGACAGTCGGACAGGCGCGGTTCGAGGGCGGCGGCCTTCTCAGGCGCGATATCGCTCAGGGGAATGGAGAGGCCGGTGATCTCTGACAGAGGCAGCTTCAGCCAGGCGGCGCCGGCGCCCGGTGCGAAACGCGCGCCGATAATGCGCATGCCAGGCGTCATCGGAGGGAAGGCGGCAGTGCGGTCCGGCCCGACAACGAAGAGGCGGCCATCTGCGAAAAGCAGGTCGCAATAGCCATCAGGTACGATGGCGACCGGGCTCGCGGTTCGAATCTCATGCGACCAGAGGCAGTGGAAATGCGGGGCGAGTACCAGCGAGGGCGCGTATTCACGGTAGCGCCCGGCTCTCTTTGCGAGCAGCGGCCTGATATCGCTTTGCCTTGCTGCAGCAGCAGTCATTCCGGCATCCCAAACACATGCATATGGTGCTCCCCTGGCCATTCGAAAAGCCTGTTCCGACAGCCTTTTTTCGACCCGAATCGCGGTCTTCGACCTTGCCGTTTGGCCGAGAGAGTGCCACAACATCGCACCATTTCACTCATCGGAGGTTTGTCGTGGAAAAGGCAGAAATCGGACTGATCGGCCTCGCCGTCATGGGTTCCAACCTGGCTCTCAACATTGCGGAAAAGGGCAACAAGATCGCGGTTTTCAACCGCACGCCTGAAAAAACGGATGAATTCTACGAGAGCGCCGGCGATCTCAAGAAGCAGATCATTCCCTGCAAGACGATCGAGGAGTTCGTCGAGGCGATCCGCCCGCCGCGTCCGATCATCATCATGATCAAGGCAGGCGATGCCGTGGATCAGCAGATGGAGGCCCTGCGCCCGCATCTGCAGAAGAACGACATCATGATCGATGCCGGCAACGCCAACTTCCGCGACACGGTCGCCCGCTTCGATCGCCTCAAGGATACTGGCCTGACCTTCATCGGCATGGGCGTTTCGGGCGGTGAGGAAGGTGCCCGCCACGGCCCGTCGATCATGGTCGGCGGCACGGAAGATTCGTGGAAGCGCGTCGAGAAGGTTCTGACCTCGATTGCCGCCAAGTATGATGGCGACCCTTGCGTCGCCTGGCTCGGCAATGATGGCGCCGGCCATTTCGTCAAGACGATCCATAACGGCATCGAATATGCCGACATGCAGATGATCGCCGAAATCTACGGCATCCTGCGCGATGGCCTCGGCAAGAGTGCTGCGGAGATCTCCGGCATCTTCGGCGCGTGGAACAAGGGTCGCCTGAATTCCTACTTGATCGAGATTTCCGAGAAGGTTCTGGCCGCCCAGGATCCGATCTCCAAGACGCCGATGGTCGACATGATCCTCGACAAGGCCGGCCAGAAGGGCACCGGCAAGTGGTCGGCAATCGAAGCCCAGAACATGGGTATCCCGGCAACCGGCATCGAAGCCGCCGTCGCTGCCCGCAGCCTGTCGTCGATGAAGGAACAGCGCGTCGCCGCCGAAAAGATCTTTGGTGATCTCGGTGCTGCCTTCCCGATCGCCTATGGCCCCGAGTTCAACAAGGATCTGGAACTGGCGCTGTTTGCCGGCAAGATCGGCGCCTATGCGCAGGGCTTTGCCGTCATGGCGGAAGCCTCCAAGGAGTTCAACTGGTCGCTGCCGATGCCGACGATCGCCCGTATCTGGCGCGCCGGCTGCATCATCCGCTCGCAGTTCCTCGACGAGATCACCAAGGCGTTTACCGATGCGCCTGACGCTGCAAACCTCATCGTCACTCCGGCCTTCTCGGGCATGGTGAAGGAATCGATCCCGGCGCTGCGCCGCGTCGTGACCGCAGCACTTGCCGCCGGCCTGCCGGTTCCGGCGCTTGCCTCGGCGCTCAGCTATTTCGACGCCTACCGCCAGGGCCGCGGCACCGCGAACCTGATCCAGGCGCAGCGCGACTTCTTCGGCGCCCACGGCTTCGACCGCCTCGACGGCAAGGACTTCCACCATGGCCCCTGGGGCAGCGGTGCATCGACCTTCTGAGGTTTGTCAGGATAGAGATGAAGAGCCCGGCCATCGTGCCGGGCCTTTTGTTATAAGGCCGATGGCGGAGAGGAGGTTTTCGACATGCTTCACCATGCATCCTTCGGGGTTGGCAATATCGAGAGAGCTGCGCGGTTTTACGATGCTGCGCTCGGCGCGCTCGGCTATGTCAGGGTCTGGGAGGACTTGCGTCCCGGCGAGGTCGGGCAGGCTGTCGGTTATGGCGTGCCCGGTGGTGGCGACAAGCTGGCGCTCAAATCGGTGGAAGCGGGGCTGGGCGCGCCGGGTGCCGGTTTCCATCTCGCCTTTGCGGCACCCGACCGGCAGTCGGTCATCGCCTTTTATGCGGCGGCCCTTGCCAATGGCGGCGTGGATAATGGCGGGCCGGGGCTTCGGCAGCATTATGGGCCGAATTACTTTGCGGCCTTCGTGATCGATCCCGACGGGTATCGTGTGGAGGCGGTTTTCAATCAGGCGGAGTGACGGTTGGTCGGCTGAGAGGTACCACTGTGTTATCCGTGACCTCGCGCTGCAAGTGTGTACGCAATCGCCCTAATTGCTGCCGATTCGAATTGGCACTAATATTAGGTGTTAGAACTATTAGCAGTGCGTACAGGCTTTAGCAGCAATGTCATAAGGCGCTGGTCTCACCATCAGACGCTTGCACATAGTCCTTATCGGGTAAGGCGGGGAACTGCTCAAGAATCGGCTGTTGTTCCCGACGTTTGACTAGTTCCATGAAGGACGAACTGCGTGGCGTTGCGTTGTTCCTTTGAACCGAGAGGGAGACACGGAATGTCGGACAGGAAAGGCTCTGACCCAAACGAGATGCCGCCGAGCGCGCAGGATCTGCGCGATCTTCAGGAGGCGATGAAGCAGAAGGCGACGCGAGCGACGGAGGCGAAGGAGAAAAGTCATTTCGACCTCGTCAATGATTTTATGTTCAAGCATGTCACCGAAAACGAAATCCAGATCGTGCGGCGACTGGTCGATAATGCCCTGAGGGACGGAAAGACGGAAGCGCTGGTCTATCAGTTCTCGTCCGACTACTGCACCGACAGCGGCCGCGCCATCAATAACGGCGCCGATAACTGGCCGGAAACGCTGCAGGGAAAAGCCAAGGAATTCTACGAGCGCTACGAGAAATACGGGCGGCCGCAGGGCTATAAGCTGAAGGCTGTCGTCGTCAATTTTCCGAGCGGCATGCCGGGCGATGTCGGCTTCTTTCTCAATTGGGAATCCGAAAAGCCCAAGCAGTAAACAGGCGGGCCATCTACAGCCTCGTCGTGCCGAGAGCATAGTTCACCAGCCGTTTGGGCTCCGTGCCCCCGGCATATGACCTTGCCTTTCCGGTGCTTTGACACGCCCCCGATCGCCGTTTGCGAGCCGTCGACGCGGGGAGCAGATGGCAAAAATTCACGTGCCGATATCGAGGGGCTGAGCGCACAGACCGTCCAATGAGCCTCATTGGGAAAGGCGTGCGACGAGCTCTTCCTTTTTCTTGAAAGCGTCGGGGATGCTGCCGTTTGCAAGCGAGGCATTGCAGTCATCCAGCGCCTTCTGCAGTTCGCCGAGTTCCATATAGGCATAGCAGCGATTGTTATAGCTTACTGCGACAGTGTCCTTGGCAGTGACGGCGGTATCGTAGAGGTAGGGATACCTGTTGAGAAGGTCGAGTGCGCCTTTGTTGTCCTTTCGGTTGAAGTAGATCATTGAAAGCTCGATCGCTGCCTGCGCGCGCCTGTCGTCTTGCGAGTTCGCAACTTCGGTCAGGTCGTCTATGGCCTTCTGGTCGTTCTTCATCGCCTGATACACGAGCCCGCGCCAGTAGCGCGCCTCGATACCACTTTCGGGATCAGCGGTAATCTGCGAGCACTCGTCGAGCGCGGCATCATATTGCTTGAGCTGATAGTTGCCGAAGCAGAGGTAGATCCGGTTATAGGCCTTGCCGTCGAGTGCCAGCGCCGCCTTTGCCGCATCGACCATCTCGGACGGCTGGTGGTATTTCGAATACATCCCGGCGAGCGTTTCATAGATATCGGCGACGGCCATGTCCTTCTCTTCCGGTGTCGGGAATGAAGCGGCCCCTATATGCGACAGGGCTTCCTTGTATTTGGTGACGGCATTGTCGTAGAAGCCTTTGTAGTACCAGGATCTCGCGACAAGCTTGTCGATGAGAAAATTGTGATTTCCGTCGCCCGACTGCACGAGGCGCGGATCAGCGCCATAGCTATCGGCCGCAATCTGCAGCAAGCGACCGGAGTAGGGCTCTCCGCCCGATTGTGAGATCATATCGGACAGGATGTCACCGACAGCCGCGTTGGTTTCATACTGGTTCATCTGGCCGAACTGCTGCAGAGCCTTTGCCGCGTAGGCCTCCAAGCCCGGCCGAAGGGTTTGCTTCATGAAATCCTGAAAGCAGGAAGCATAGGCGTCTCCCCGTTTGCCGTAACAAGTCGTTCCTGCCGTTTCGAACAGATATCGGTACAGCTGCAGGGGCAGCAATTTCAGCGGCGAACCTTCCGGTGCGTTTGCACCATAGCGATCGACGAAGGCGTACATCATGTCGATGTCGCCACCCCATTTGGGCTGCAGGGTCGACAAGACGATCTGATATAGCGGCATGTAGTGCGGATAGACCGCTATCGCCTGGTCGAGCGCGTCGCTCAACTGCGATGTCACGCCATAACCGCGCAGCATGTTCACCTGCAAATACAGGCCGTAGGCCGAGGTCGGGTCGAGCTTCAGAACCCGGCTGACATCGGCGGCGCCCTTTTGCAGGATGCTGGCAAAGGCGGCCTGTGACTGCTTGTCGGTTTCCGTGCTGAACCTGTGGCCGCGCTTATACCATGCGAGATCGTAGTAGTATTGTGCGCGCACAAGGCGTGGAAGCGGAGCCAGTGGAGCGTGATCCACCCAGGCCGAAAGGTCGCGTTCGAAGAATGGGTCACTTAGGTCGGAAACGGCTTTGACGAAGTCGTCGAAAGGATAGAACGTCCATATCTTGGCGCGGCTTGCCGCAAGCGTGTCGCTTGAAATCCTGGTTGCGGTGACAAAATCACCCTGCTTGATGGCATCCTGCACAAGTTTGGCGCGGATGAAGGGTAGCTTGTCCCGTCGACCATCCGGACGTGCGGCGCTGGCCTGCGCATCCTGACTGCTGTCGGCAACACCGCGCAAGGACCAGTCCGATACTTCCAGCTTCGACAAGGCAGCGGAAGGCATGAACCGCTCTCCCACCCATATGCCGGTCATCAGGATGCTCACACCGGCGACGGCCAGCAGGAAAAGCATCAATGGATTTCGTCCTGCGTTGATCGTCGCCATGTCGTCCAGCTCAAGGGAATATGTGCCCGACGAACTTATTGGAGCGCCGAAATCGGAATATTCCGCAAGCGTACGTTGTATCAAGAGGGGCATTGCTGCAAGGGTCGGGCAGGGTTCCTGCTGCTATTGTTGCCGGTTAAGCAAACAGTTCGTTTACGTCGGCTTGTCGTGAGTCGAAGATCACGAGGCCGGTCAGCGAGTAGCGCTTGGCCGGGAGGGTGGAAGCAGAATGGTTACACGGTACTTTCCAATAGAGATCGACCCCAAATATCCATGCACGGGGATGACGCTTTACGACCTCCGGCACAGCTATGTGGATGGACGTGAAGACGACGGTTGTCCTCTGACGGCCCATTTCTCACTGCCAGGGCTGGACGAGACGCTCTTGAAGATCCACTTTTCTCACGTGGATATCGTCCGGGTGCTGGATGAAGTCTTCCTCTCAACAGAAGAAAACAGCGAAATAACCGGTCTCGTGCGCTATCACTTCGCCTACCGCGTTGAAAACAGTCACTTCTGGAACTCGCAGTCCGAATTCTACCGAGATCTCCGGCCTGACGCCGTGCACTACCGATTTGTTACCGGCAACGCATGCCTGGATGTCATTACCACCGACGAGCCGAGCTTCGACTTCGTTCCATTCGCCGATGCCACCGGAGCCTCAGCCTGACCGTGAGGGGCGCGTACGGCAGATCCTCGGACGTTTTGTGGCTTTCCCTACCGCCCGTCCGGCCATTCCGGCTTGCTGATACTCTGCAACAGTTCCGCATCCACGCCATCGATCCGCGCGATCACCTGCTTGGCCATCTCGCGGCCGGCGTGGCGGACGTCTTCGTAGGCGGTGATGATCTCCGGGCGAATCCAGTTGAGGATCGGGGCGGATTGCTTGGAGACGAGGTCGACGTCGTGGCCGAGGCGTTTGCCGGCGGCTTCGATGCCGGCGTTGACGGCGATGGTGGCGCTGCCGGCTGACGAGACGATGCCATCAGGGGCGCCGGGGGAGCGCATCAGCTGCTCCACGGCGTCGCGGATTTCGGCGAGCGGGGCGTCGATATTGGCGCGTAGCGGCACTTCCTCGGCGCCATAATCGTGCAGGCCGGTCTGAAAGCCGATGCGGGTATGGGTGTAATAGGTGAGCTTGCTCGGCGGCTGCAGCAGGGCAATGCGCTTGCGGCCGCGGTTGACGAGCTTCTGCACGGCCTGATGGGCGTAAGCCTCGTTGTCGAAATCGTGGTAGGGGTGCACGAGGCCGGCATCGGTGCGGCCGTGGGCGGTAAAGGGCATGCCGCTTTCGGCGAGCAGGCGCACGCGCGGATCGTCAGGCTCGACGCGCGAGATAATGACACCGTCTGCGGAGCCTGTGTCGAGGATATAGCGCACCGGCAGCATGGGGTCCTTGCTGTGCGAATGCGGGGTGACGACGATGTGGTAGGGCGTGCCGGTCAGCACTTCGGAAATGCCGAAGACCATCTGGCTGGAAAAGCCCATGATCTCCTCATCGATGCTGAGGACGAGGGCAATTACGTTGGTCTTGCCTGTTCTCAGGCGCACACCGGCCCGGTTCGGCTGATAGCCGAGCTGGCGGGCGACCATACGCACCCGTTCCTTGGTTTCAGCGCCAATATCCGGTGCATCTTTCAGTGCCCGCGATACGGTCGTAACGCCAAGGCCCGTCATGAAGGCGATCGTCTTCAATGTCGGGCGCTCGCGCGGAACGGAACCGGATGCCGCTCCGCCGAAATTTCCGTTGTTTTCCATCCCTTTAGGCCCGCCTCACGCGATTTGCTTCGCCTTATAGAGACTTTTTGCTGCGCTGTAAGTACGCCGGCGCTGAAAAAGCTCTCCTCCCTGAGCGAGACAATCTGTAACGATACAGTAGAAATGTCGAGCCTTTTTTCTGATCAACGTTGCATAGTGGTGCTCTCTGGTTGAATCGCATGTCCGGCGCGCGATTTTTTGCACCCGCGAAATGCTGAAAGGCCGGAATTGTCAGATTAATCAAAAATTAAATAGCAAAATCATTATTTTAGCATAATGCCGCAATTGCGAAATCGCTTGCTTACGCTTTTCTTATTGAGCAAAGGCGGAACTGGTGATTGCCCTCATAGGCTGTAATTCTGCCTTTCACAGAAAATTTTGCGAGCGGGCGGTTGCGCGGATAAATCGATTGCTCTAAGTTTTTCCGGCAACGTTTCAGTGAGGGAGGAGAACTCATGAAAATCCGTATGATGGCGGCTGTGCTTGCCGCTTCCGTAGCCATTCCGTTTGGTGCCGCCAAGGCAACCGATCTCGAAGTCACCCATTGGTGGACCTCGGGCGGTGAAGCTGCCGCTGTGGCTGAGCTGGCAAAGGCATTCGATGCCACCGGCAACCACTGGGTAGACGGCGCAATCGCCGGTTCCGGCAGCACCGCGCGTCCGATCATGATCAGCCGCATCACCGGCGGTGACCCGATGGGTGCGACCCAGTTCAACCACGGCCGTCAGGCCGAGGAACTCGTCCAGGCCGGCCTCATGAAGGATCTGACCGATGTGGCGACCGCAGGCAAGTGGAAGGAAATCATCCGTCCGTCGACCCTGCTCGATTCCTGCACGATCGACGGCAAGATCTATTGCGCGCCCGTCAACATCCACTCCTGGCAGTGGCTGTGGCTGTCGAATGCCGCCTTCCAGAAGGCCGGCGTTGCGGTTCCGAAGAACTGGGATGAATTCGTCGCTGCCGCTCCGGCTCTTGAGAAGGCCGGGATCGTTCCTCTTGCAGTCGGCGGTCAGGGCTGGCAGGCAAGCGGCGCCTTCAACGTTTTGATGATCGCCATCGGCGGCAAGGACAACTACCTGAAGGTCTTCAAGGACAAGGATGCCAAGGTGGCAGCCGGCCCCGAGATTGCCAAGGTCTTCAAGGCTGCCGACGATGCACGCCGCATGTCCAAGGGCAGCAACGTGCAGGACTGGAACCAGGCCACCAACCTCGTCATCACCGGCAAGGCCGGCGGCCAGATCATGGGTGACTGGGCGCAGGGCGAATTCCAGGTCGCCAAACAGGTTGCCGGCAAGGACTATACCTGCCTTCCGGGCCTCGGCGTGAACGAGATCATCTCGACCAGCGGTGACGCCTTCTACTTCCCGCTCCAGAAGGATGCCGAGAAGGCGAAGGCTCAGGACGTGCTTGCCGCCACACTTCTCGACCCCAAGACCCAGGTTGCCTTCAATCTGAAGAAGGGCTCGCTGCCGGTTCGCGGCGACGTCGATATCTCGGCCGCAAACGACTGCATGAAGAAGGGTCTCGATATCCTCTCCAAGGGCAATATCGTTACCAGCTCTGATCAGCTCGTTTCGCCCGATACGACAAAGCAGATCGAAGACCTCTTCGCCGAGTTCTTCGCCAATAACACGATGACGCCCGACGCAGCGCAGAAGCGCTTCGCCGACATCATCGCCGCCGCCGACTGATCCTCGGTCCTCAAGCCCATCAGGTCCGGTCCTGCATGTTGCAGGGCCGGATCGCGCCGCCCGGATCTCTGATCCTTCCGGCGACGGCACGCCACACCCGGCTGCGATCGCGCCAAGACCGCATGGCGGTTGCGACAGGGGCGGGAAGGGTGGCCGTCTTCGGATGGAGCCCCGATCACCGAAGCGACTGTGCTTCAGGAGGAAACTCAATGACAGGTCAAGCGAAAGCCGGCCGACCGTTTAAACTATTTCGCAATCTGAATTCCAAGATTGCCTCCATTCCCATGATCCTCACCTCCATGGTCATCTTTCTCGGTGGCACGATCTGGACGGTGGTTTATTCCTTCACCAATTCCAAGCTTCTGCCGCGATTGAACTTCGTGGGCATCGAGCAATATCAGCGTCTCTGGGCCGCTCCGCGCTGGGTCGTGTCCATCGAGAACCTGGCGATCTACGGCATTCTGTCGCTGATCTTCAGTCTGGTCATCGGTTTCATGCTGGCGGCTCTCATGGATCAGAAGATCCGTTTCGAGAACACGTTCCGCACGATCTTCCTCTATCCCTTTGCGCTGTCCTTCATCGTCACCGGTCTCGTGTGGCAGTGGATCCTGAACCCGGAATTCGGCGTACAGGCGGTCGTGCGGTCACTGGGGTGGACGAGCTTCAGTTTCGACCCGCTCTATACGTCGGAAATCGTCATCTACGGGGTGCTGATCGCCGCCCTCTGGCAGGGCACCGGCCTCGTGATGTGCCTGATGCTCGCAGGGCTTCGCGGCATCGACGAAGATATCTGGAAGGCTTCCCGCGTCGATGGCATTCCCATGTGGCGGACCTATCTCTTCGTCATCATTCCGATGATGCGGCCGGTCTTCATCACCACGCTCGTCATCATCGCCAGCGGCATCGTCAAGGTCTACGACCTCGTCGTCGCCCAGACCAGCGGCGGTCCGGGCATCTCGTCGGAAGTGCCGGCGAAATACGTCTACGACTACATGTTCCAGGCACAGAATCTCGGTCAGGGCTTCGCAGCTTCGACCATGATGCTGCTGACAGTAGCGATCATCGTCATTCCCTGGGCATATCTGGAATTTGGCGGAGGGCGCAAACGTGGCTGACAATATCGCTCTCAAGGCCGTCAACGGCGGCGACACTCCCTTCGAGAAGAAGTCGGTTTCCGGTCCGGCCGGGCCAAAGCCGCGGCCGGTGGTTTCGGCCCGCAACATCATCGTCTACGGCTCGCTTTTTGTGGCCGCCGTCTATTACATGATCCCGCTCTACGTGATGGTCGTGACCTCGCTCAAGGGGATGCCGGAGATCCGGCTCGGCAACATTTTCGCGCCGCCGATGGAAATCACCTTCGAACCCTGGGTCAAGGCCTGGGCGACGGCCTGCACCGGCCTCAACTGCGACGGTCTTTCGCGCGGTTTCTGGAACTCGGTACGCATCACCGTTCCCTCGGTCATCGTTTCGATCGCGATCGCCTCGGTCAATGGTTATGCGCTGGCGAACTGGCGCTTCAAGGGATCGGAATTCTTCTTCTCGGTCCTCATCATCGGCGCCTTCATTCCCTATCAGGTAATGATCTATCCGATCGTCATCATCCTGCGCGAAATCGGCATCTACGGATCGCTCACCGGGCTCGTCATCGTGCATTCGATCTTCGGCATGCCGATTCTGACGCTGCTCTTCCGCAATTACTTCGTGTCGCTGCCGGAGGAACTCTTCAAGGCGGCGCGTGTCGACGGGGCGGGCTTCTGGCAGATCTTCCTGAAGATCATGCTGCCGATGTCGCTGCCGATCTTCGTCGTCGCGATGATCCTGCAGGTGACCGGCATCTGGAACGACTTCCTGTTCGGCGTGGTCTTCACCCGGCCGGATACCTATCCGATGACCGTGCAGCTCAACAACATCGTCAATTCCGTCCAGGGCGTGAAGGAATACAACGTCAACATGGCGGCAACGATCCTCACGGGACTCGTGCCGCTCATCGTCTACTTCGTGTCGGGGCGGCTTTTCGTCCGCGGCATCGCCGCCGGCGCAGTGAAGGGTTGATCTCATGAATATGAATGCAAGCGTTTCCATCAAGGATCTGTCGCTGAATTTTGGCGCGGTCAGCGTGCTGAAGGATCTCAACCTTGATATCGAAGACGGCGAATTCCTGGTGCTGCTCGGCTCGTCCGGCTGCGGCAAGTCGACCTTGCTGAACTGCATCGCCGGCCTGCTCGACGCTTCGGAAGGGCAGATCTTCATCAAGGGCAAGAACGTCACCTGGGAAGAGCCGAAGGACCGCGGTATCGGCATGGTCTTCCAGTCCTATGCACTTTATCCGCAGATGACGGTTGAAAAGAACCTCTCCTTCGGCCTTCGCGTCGCCAAGGTGCCGCAGGTCGAGATCGACAAGCGTGTGGCACGTGCCTCCGAGATCCTGCAGATCCAGCCGTTGTTGAAGCGCAAGCCCGCCGAGCTTTCCGGTGGTCAGCGCCAGCGTGTGGCGATCGGCCGTGCTCTGGTGCGCGATGTCGATGTCTTCCTCTTCGACGAGCCGCTGTCGAACCTCGATGCGAAGTTGCGCTCGGAACTGCGCGTCGAAATCAAGCGTCTGCACCAGTCGCTCAAGAACACGATGATCTACGTCACGCATGACCAGATCGAGGCACTGACGCTGGCTGACCGTATCGCCATCATGAAGAGCGGCATCATCCAGCAGCTCGACGATCCGACGACGATCTACAACAAGCCGCGCAATCTCTTCGTCGCCGGCTTCATCGGCTCACCGTCGATGAACTTCCTGCACGGCGAACTGATCAAATCGGGTGACGGCATCGCCTTTACCGCCAATGGCGTCAATTTCTCGCTCGCCGCCTATGACGGCTACGATAAGCTGCAGCCCGGCCGAAAGGTGGTGCTCGGCGTTCGCCCCGAACACATCAAGGTCAACGAGAATACCGGTGGCGAAGAGCATGACGCCACCGTCGACATCGAGGAACCGATGGGCGCGGACAATCTTCTGTGGCTGAAACATGCGGGTCACACGATGTCGGTACGCATCAACGGTGCGCGCCGCTTCAATGTCGGAGCCAAGGTGAAGCTCAGCTTCGACATGTCGCTCGCCTCGGTCTTCGACGCCGAAAGCGAACTGCGCCTCTAGAAAGTTCTGCGGGCGGCGCCGGAAACAGTGCCGCCCGATCCTCCAATCGGCCGTCAGGCCAGCCAAAATTCGGCCGCAGTCCGGCTTGTCCGGCACTCCCAGGAGCGGCCCGATCAGGATAAGACTATGACATCCTTGCCGAAGAACGGTTTCAACATCGAACTTTCGGGCTCGTGGCAGCTTGCCTCCGCCGATGGCGAGATTCGCAGCGTCATCACGCTGCCGGGCGACGTGCACACCGCGCTTCACCGCGCGGGACTGATCCCGGATCCCTATTTCGGTCGAAACGAGGAAAAGGTGCAGTGGGTCGCCCAGCGCGAATGGGTGGTCGAGCGCAGCTTCACGCTTCCCGATGCCGAGGGCGACTGGTATCTCGACATCGACTACCTCGACACGGTCGCCAGCGTTCACGTCAACGGCTTCCTGGCGCTCGAAGCCGATAACAGCTTCCGCCGCTACAGGCCGGATGTGTCGAGCATGCTGAAGAAGGGCGAGAACACGATCCGCATCGTCTTTGCCTCAAGCATTGCCACCGGTGCCGAACGGCAGAAGAAGCAACCCTTCTACATTCCCTATAGCACCGGCAACTCGCCGATCCCTGACGGCAACATGCTGCGCAAGCCGCAGTGCCATTTCGGCTGGGACTGGAATATCGCCATTGCCCCTCTCGGCCTCTACGGCACGATCGCTCTGAAGAAGCTGGAGACGGCGCGCATCGAGCATGTGCTGACACGCCAGACGCATAATGCCGATGGCTCGGTGGAACTGCAGGTGACGGCGACGCTCTACGCCAAGAATGCCGGCATCGCCCAGCTCTATTTCGATCTTGATGGCGAGCGTGTGCGGCTCGATGTTGGCGTCAACCCCGGCGAGGCTGACATCAACCACGTCTTCCAGATCGACAATCCGCGTCTCTGGTGGCCATCCGGCAGCGGCGAGCAGGCGCTTTATACGCTCACCGTCGAGCTTGACTCCGACAGCGTGACGAAGCAGATCGGCCTGCGCACCATCGAGCTGATCACCACGCCCGATGCCGCCGGCAGCCGTTTCGCCTTCAAGGTCAATGGTCACGAAATCTTCTGCCGCGGCGCCAACTGGATCCCGGCCGATGCGCTGTTCTCGCTCTCGTCGCAGGAGAAGACCGAGGACCTGCTGCAATCGGCCAAGGCCGCCAACATGAACATGATCCGTGTGTGGGGCGGCGGCTTCTACGAGCACGACTGGTTCTACGATATCTGCGATCGCCTCGGCCTGATGGTCTGGCAGGACTTCATGTTCGCCTGCAACCTTTATCCCTCGACCGAAGACTTCCTCGAGAATGTCGCCGTCGAGGTGGATTACCAGGTTCGTCGGCTCTCCTCGCATGCCTCGATCGCGCTCTGGTGCGGCGATAACGAGCTCGTCGGCGCGCTCACCTGGTTTGAGGAGTCCCGTAGGGATCGTGACCGCTATCTCGTTTCCTACGACCGCCTGAACCGCACCATCGAACAGTCTGTGAAGAAGGCGATGCCTGGCGCCCTGTGGTGGCCGTCGAGCCCGGCTTCCGGTTATCTCGATTTCGGCGATGCCTGGCATGCCGACGGTTCCGGCGACATGCATTACTGGTCGGTCTGGCACGAGAACAAGTCGTTCGACAATTACCGCTCGGTGCGGCCACGCTTCTGCTCGGAATTCGGCTTCCAGTCCTATACGTCGCTGCCTGTTATCAAGACCTATGCCGACCCGAAGGACATGAATGTCGCTTCACCCGTCATGGAACTGCACCAGAAGAATGCCGGCGGCAACGAGCGCATTGCCGGCACGATGTTCCGTTACTTCCGCTTCCCGAAGGATTTCCCGAATTTCGTCTATCTCAGCCAAATCCAGCAGGGTCTGGCGATCAAGACGGCTGTGGAATATTGGCGTTCGCTGAAGCCGCATTGCATGGGCACGATCTACTGGCAGCTCAACGACACCTGGCCTGTGGCCTCCTGGTCGAGCCTAGACTACGGTGGCCGCTGGAAGGCGATGCACTATCTCGTCAAGCGCTTCTTCCAGCCGGTGGCGGTCGCCGCCATTCCGTCCGACGACGGCAAGTCGATCCGCTTCTCGCTGGTTAATGACACGCTTGCCGAGGTCAGCGTCGATCTCGCGATCTCCATCCTGACGATGAAGGGCGAACGCAAGCACCTGAAGAACGTGCAGGCCATGTGCGCGCCGGATGCGGCCTGCACTGCGGCGACGCTCGACATTTCCGAGATACCCCCGGGTACGCTGCTTGCCTGGCACTTCACGGCCTCGAACGGCATGGGCGGCGAGGGGCACTATGTGAACGGCACCTACAAGGCGCTGGAACTGGAGCCGGCGGGCCTTTCCGTCATCCGCGAATTCGTCGAGGAGAAGGGCTCGATCGATATCGACGTCACCGCCAAGGGCCTGGCGCTCTTCGTGATGATCGAAACGGATACGGACGGCAAATATTCCGACAACGCCTTCGACCTTGCAGCTGGCGAAAGCCGCCGCATCACCTTTACGCCGGCAAAACCGCTCGAAGAGGGCAAGCTGCCGGAATTCCGCTTCTACGACCTGCATTCCTGCCAGTCGGCAGATTGATCTTACGTGAGAACGGGCACGAGGCCCGAGGAGGATGACATGACCAAGCTCAGCTATCAGCTTTATAGCGCCCGCAATTTCCCGCCGCTGTCGGCGATCTTCGAAAAGCTCGGCAAGGCCGGCTACGGCGAAGTCGAAGGTTTCGGCGGCATTTATGCCGAACTCGACGAGGCGGGCCTGAAAAGCCTACGCGCCGATCTCGACAAGAACGGCCTTGTCATGGCGACCGGCCATTTCAGCCCCGATTTCCTCGATGGCAATGTCGAGAAGTCGCTGCAGATCGCCAAGATCCTCGGCATGGATTCCATCTATGCGCCGCACCTGATGCCCGACCAGCGCCCGACGGATGCTGCCGGCTGGCTCGCCTTCGGCAAGCGCCTGCAGGAAATGAGCAAGCCCTACAAGGATGCGGGCTATGAATTCGGCTGGCACAATCACGACTTCGAATTCGTGAAGCTTTCCGACGGCTCGCTGCCGATCGAGCGCATCTTCGAAGGCGCGCCAGGCATCACCTGGGAAGCGGATATCGCCTGGGTCGTTCGCGGCGGTGCGGATCCCTATGCCTGGGTCGAGAAGCTTGGCTCCCGTATCAGCGCTGTCCACGTCAAGGACATCGCACCGGCTGGCGAAGCCACTGACGAAGGCGGCTGGGCCGATGTCGGCCATGGCACGATCGGCTGGGCAAAGCTGCTTCCGGTCGTCAAGGCAAAGACCAAGGCCAAGCATTTCGTCGTCGAGCACGACAATCCCAATGATATCGACCGCAACATCACGCGCTCGATCGCTTCCTTCAAGAGCTACTGAGGCAGACCATGACCAAGGAACTTGGCGTCGGCATCATCGGATGCGGCAACATCTCCACCACTTACTTTTCGCTGGCACCGCTCTTCAAGGGGCTGAAGGTGCTTGCCTGCGCCGATATCAATGTGCAGGCCGCAAAGCATCGCGCCGAGGAATATGGCGTGATCGCGCAGACGATCGAAGAGCTTCTCGCCAATGACGAGATCGACGTCGTCGTCAACCTGACGATCCCGGATGCACATTATCCGGTGTCGAAGGCTGCACTCGAAGCCGGCAAACACGTCTATTCGGAAAAGCCGCTCGTGCTTTCTCTGGAACAGGGCGAAGAGCTTCGCCGCATCGCCAAGGAGAAGGGGCTTTCCGTCGGCTGCGCCCCGGATACTTTCCTCGGCGGCGCGCATCAGCTTGCCCGCAAGTTCGTCGATGACGGCGGTATCGGCCGCATCACGTCCGGCGCCTGCTACGTCATGGGTCCGGGCATGGAAATGTGGCACCCGAACCCGGACTTCTTCTTCCTGCCGGGCGGCGGCCCGATCCTCGACATGGGTCCGTATTACATCGCCAACCTGATCAACCTGATCGGACCGGTGAAGCGTGTCGCCGGCCTGACCTCGATGGCGTCGGAGACCCGCACCATCACCAGCCAGCCGCGCAACGGCGAGACCATTCCGGTCAAGACGCCGACGACGATCCAGGCGCTGCTCGAATTCGTCTCGGGCGCCACCGTAACGCTGACGGCGAGCTGGGATGTCTGGTCGCACCGCCATGCCAATATGGAGCTCTACGGCACGGACGGATCGCTCTACGTGCCGGATCCGAACTTCTTTGGCGGTGTCGTCGAGGCAAGCGGCCGCGACAAGGACATCAAGGCACTCGGCGCCTGGGATCACCCGTTCGGCAAGTTCAACCAGGAAAGCCCGAACGGCCCGCGCGCCAACTACCGCACCGCCGGCCTTGCCGACATGGCCATGGCGCTGATCGAGGGCCGCGATGCACGCTGCTCGCTCGACCGCACCCTGCACGGCGTCGACATCATGACCTCGATCCTGAAGTCGGGTGCGGAAGGCCGGTTCGTGGAGCTCAAGACGACCTGCACACAGCCGGCGGCTCTCGGCATCGAAGAGGCGCAGGCGCTGTTGAAGTAAGGTGAGGGCTGCGCCGTGCGCTTGTCGCGCGGTGCGCTCGGACAATAATCTCGTCATGTCAGGCCAGGCCCTGACATGACGGTGTCGGCTGATAGGGCTCGCCATCAGGCAGCGTCAGTGAGTGAAGCTGTCGAGAACACGCGCCACGCGCTTGCCGTATCGGCGTGCTTAATCCAATAGTGCCGTCGCGCTTTGCCTGACATGAGGGCGACGACGTTTTTAGCTTTCGACTGCCGCTTGGTGCGGGATACGAAAGAGAAGCACTTTTACAGGTTGAGGAGACCTCAGATGAGCTGGCAACCGGCCGAAGACCGATATTCGAAGATGAAGTATAACCGCACGGGCCGTTCCGGCCTGAAGCTCCCGGCCGTTTCCCTCGGCCTCTGGCACAATTTCGGCGGTGACACCCCGCATGACCGCAAGGTCGATATGTGCCGCACGGCCTTCGATCTCGGCATCACCCATTTCGACCTCGCCAATAATTACGGCCCGCCTCCCGGCAGCGCCGAGACCGCGTTCGGCGAAATCCTGCGCACCGATTTTGCGGGCCTGCGCGACGAACTGATCATCTCTTCCAAGGCAGGTTACGACATGTGGCCGGGTCCTTACGGCGAGTGGGGCAGCCGCAAGTATCTGATCGCTTCCTGCGACCAGAGCCTGCAGCGCATGGGTCTCGACTATGTCGATATCTTCTATTCGCACCGTTTCGATCCGGACACCCCGCTGGAAGAGACCTGCGGTGCGCTCGACTATATCGTGCGTTCCGGCCGCGCGCTCTATGTCGGCATTTCCTCCTATAATTCGCAGCGCACCCGCGAGGCGGCCGCGATCTTGAAGGATCTGCGAACGCCTTGCCTCATCCACCAGCCGAGCTATTCCATGCTCAACCGCTGGGTCGAGGATGACAAGCTGCTCGATACGCTCGACGAGGTCGGCATGGGCTCGATCGTGTTCTCGCCGCTCGCCCAGGGCATGCTGACGACGAAATATCTCGGCGGCATTCCCGCCGACAGCCGTGCGGCGCAGAACCACTTCCTCAAGAAGGATTTCATCCGCCCTTCGATCATCGACAATATCAGGAAGCTCAACGAGATCGCCGAGAAGCGCGGCCAGACGCTGGCGCAGATGGCGATCGCCTGGGTGCTGCGCGGCGGGCGCGTGACCTCGGCGCTGATCGGCGCCAGCCGCTCCTCTCAGATCGTCGATTGCGTTGCCGCACTAGACAATCTCGAGTTCTCGGCAGAGGAGCTGAAGCAGATCGATGTCTATGCCAAGGAGGCCGACATCAACCTCTGGGCCAAGTCCGCAGAGCTGGATTAGTTTTGATCGCCCGGGGCAAAACCCCGGGCGTTTTTCTGCTATAATTTGATGTACGTGCAGCAAAAATTGTTACTCAACGGAGGAGCCGCCATGATCCGCAATCCCATCTTGCCTGGATTCAATCCCGATCCGTCCATTTGCCGCGTCGGCGACGACTATTACATCGCGACCTCCACCTTCGAATGGTATCCGGGTGTGCAGATCCACCATTCGCGCGATCTGGTGAACTGGAAACTGGTGCGGCGGCCGCTGGAGCGGGCCTCGCAGCTCGACATGCGCGGCAATCCTGATAGTTGCGGCATCTGGGCGCCATGCCTTTCCTATGCCGACGGACAGTTCTGGCTCGTCTATACCGACGTCAAGCGCTTCGACGGCAACTTCAAGGATGCGCATAACTACATCGTGACTTCGCCCACCATCGAGGGCGAATGGTCCGAGCCCGTCTATGTCAATTCCTCGGGCTTCGATCCGTCGCTCTTCCATGACGAGGACGGCCGCAAGTGGTTCATCAACATGCAGTGGAACCACCGTACAGAAAGCTATGGCGGCTCGCCGAAATCGCCGGCCTTCGATGGCATCCTGCTGCAGGAATGGGACCCGCAGACGAAGGCGCTGAAAGGCTCGATCAAGAACATCTTTGCCGGCAGCCCGCTCGGCCTCGTCGAAGGGCCGCATCTCTTCCGCAAGAACGGCTGGTACTATCTGACGACCGCCGAGGGCGGCACGGGCTATGACCATGCGGTAACGATGGCGCGCTCGCGCAATATCGACGGCCCGTATGAGCTGCATCCGAACCGGCACCTGATCACGTCCAAGGACAATCCGGAAGCGGTGCTGCAAAGGGCAGGGCACGGGCAGTACGTCGAAACATCAGATGGCCAGGTCTATCACACACATCTCTGCGGCCGGCCGTTGCCGCCGAAGCGCCGCTGCACGCTGGGGCGCGAGACGGCGCTGCAGAAATGCGTCTGGCGTGAGGATGGCTGGCTCTACCTCGAAAACGGCACGACGGTTCCCGATGTCGAGGTGCCGGGGCTTGGCGGTGCTGTGCGGGCGGAAAAGCCGATGCGCAGCGAATATTCCTTCGATGGCGGCAAGCTGCCCGATGATTTCCAGTGGCTGCGCACGCCGCAGCCGGAGCGCATCTTCAACCTCACGGACCGTCCCGGCCATCTGCGGCTGATCGGCCGCGAAAGCGTCGGCTCCTGGTTCGAGCAGGCGCTTGTCGCCCGCCGGCAGGAGCATCACAGTTTCCGCGCCGAAACGGTGGTGGAGTTTGCGCCGGATACATATCAGCAGGTGGCAGGCCTGACGCACTACTATAACCGCCACAAGTTCCATGCCGTCGTGGTGACGCTGCATGAGAAGCTCGGCCGCTGTGTCACGATCTTCTCCTGCGATGGCGACTATCCGAACGGCCGCATGACGTTCCCCGCCGATGCGGGCGTGGCGATCCCGGCCGATGGCCGCGTGCAGCTTTCCATGGAAATCCGCGACAACGACCTGCAGTTCTTCTGGCAGACGGAAGGCAAGGGCGCTTGGCAGCCGATTGGCCCGGTTCTCGATGCCGGCGTCGTCTCGGATGAAGGCGGTCGCGGCGAGCATGGCTCGTTTACCGGCGCCTTCGCGGGCATCCTCGCTTTCGACACGTCGGGCCGGGCAAAGACGGCCGATTTCGACTGGTTCAACTACGAGGAACTGTGAGGGCCGCGATGGCAGGCGATATCCGCATCAAGCCGATGAGCGAGGAGCATATCGAGGGCTTTCACCGGGTTCTCGATACGGTGGCGCGCGAGCGGAAATATCTGAGCCTTCTCCAGGCGCCTTCGCTAGAGGAGACGTGCAAATTCGCGCTGGCCTCGATTGCCGCGGGCAATGTGAACCTCGTCGCTGTCGATGGCGGCGAGGTGGTCGGCTGGTGCGATATCCGCAGGCATTTCTTTCCTTCGCATGTCCATCGCGGCTCGCTCGGCATGGGCCTGCTTCCCGCTTATCGCGGGCAGGGGCTCGGCCGCCGCCTCATCGAGGCGGCGATAGCGGGCGGGCGTGAGGTGGGTATGGTGCGCATCGAATTCGGCGTGCATGCCGATAATGCGCGGGCGATCCGGCTTTATGAGAGGGTTGGCTTCGTGCGGGAAGGGGTGAGCCGCGATGCCTTCTGCGTCGATGGCGAGTACACGGATGTCATCAACATGGCGCTGATCTTCCGGTAGGCGGCCATCACGCCGCAATGCCATTCTCATCACGCCTGATTACATAGTCGTGATCTCTGGCGGCATGATCTCGCCATGACATATTAGTGTGAAATTAGGATATTAGGAATCCGGCATAAGCTACCGATTTCATTACAGATATTTAATTTTATTTTCAGATTTCGTTCATTTTCGAAGACGTAGTTTCGGGGCGTGTTCAACACGAGGAAGCCCCATGAAAAAGATTTTTGCAGCTCTTCTTTCCGCCTCTTTCCTGCTCTCGCCGATCGTCGCATCGGAAGCAAGTGCGGCCGATCACCGCCGTCCGCCGGTCGTCGTCCACAAGAAGGTCGTCGTCGAGAAAAAGGTCGTCCGTCGGCATCACTGGTCCAAGGGTTATCGCATGTCCGCTGCCGAGCGCGGCCGCTACGGTGAAGTCCGCGACTACCGCCGTTACCGCCTGGCACCGCCGCCGCGCGGCTATCACTGGGTGAGGGCCGATAACGACTACCTTCTCGTCGGCGTCGCCACCGGTGTGATCACCAGCATCATCGCCGCCAATCGCTGAGCTCACGCAGGACCTGGAAAAAGGGGCGGCTTCGGCCGCCCTTTTTTGTTTTGTGAGACTGGGCGTCCCACGATACAACGCTCAATGCCTAATCCTGCTTTCGCGACGAAATCACACGCTCGGCGATCATGCCGAGCAATCCCTTCGGCTTTGGCGCCTCACTCTCCGCATCCCCATAGGTCAGCGGATGCAGCCCCTCGATCGGCGGCAGCGGTTCGCACTCGATGCACAGGCACCGGTAGGGTTTGATTGCCGTTGCCCTCATGCTGCCTGCCGGCTCCAGCTCGCGAACGGATCGGGCAGATTGCGCCAGCGCTCCGGCGTGAAGGCATCGCTTTCCACCAGACAAGAATCGAGCTCTTGCCTGATCCAGGCTTCGTCCATCGGGTCGGCGCCGATGAAGACGATTTCCTGGCGCCGGTCGCCCCAGACGGGGTCGAGGTAGGGGCTGATGGCGCGCAGGAAGGCGGTTTCCTGCGGCCATTGCTCGCGCGGGACTGCCGCCCACCAGAGGCCCATCTTGCCGGTGCGGACTATGGCGCCGGCCTGGCTGATTTCGCCGACATGGTGCGGGCGGGTCGCCAGCCAGAAGAAGCCCTTGGCGCGCACCACGCCCGGCCAGGTGCGGTCGAGGAAGGCCTGCAATTTCACGGGGTGGAAGGGGCGCCTTTCGCGGTAGACGAAGGAGCGGATGCCGTATTCCTCAGTTTCCGGCACGTGGTCCTTGAAACCGTGCAGCTCCTTGTACCAGAGCGGATGGGTCTCGGCTTTGTCGATATCGAAGCGGCCGGTGCCGAGCACATCCTTCAGCGATACCTTGCCGAAATCCGTCTCGATGAGGCGGGCATCCGGGTTTAGGCCGGTGATGATCTTCCGGGCAGCATCGCGTTGCTCTTCGCTCGCCGTGCCGATCTTGTTCAGCACGACAATATCGGCGAATTCGATCTGTTCGACGAGCAGGTCGACGATCGTCCTTGTGTCGCCGTCGCCGGCGGTTTCGCCGCGGTCGGCGAGGAAATCGGCCGAGGCATAATCGGCGAGGAGGTTGGCGGCATCGACGACGGTCACCATCGTATCGAGGCGGGCGACATCCGAGAGGCTTGCCCCATTCTCGTCGCGGAATTCGAAGGTGGTGGCGACGGGCAGGGGCTCGGCAATGCCGGTCGATTCGATCAGCAGATAGTCGAAGCGGCCCTGCTCGGCGAGCTGGCGCACTTCCTTCAGGAGGTCATCGCGGAGAGTGCAGCAGATGCAGCCATTGGTCATCTCCACCAGCTGCTCCTCGGTACGAGAAAGATTGGCGCCGCCATCGCGCACAAGGGCGGCATCGATATTCACCTCGCTCATATCGTTGACGATGACGGCGACGCGCATGCCCTCGCGATTCCCGAGAACATGATTGAGCAGCGTCGTCTTGCCGGCGCCGAGGAAGCCAGAGAGCACGGTGACTGGAAGTCTGTTGTCCATTGTAATCTCGCTTTATGTTATAACGTAACATTTATTTTTGACAAAAAAAGGCGGAACGGGGGTGTCGCCGCCTTCTTTCGCCGCAGCGCTCGCGGGGAGAGCTGCAAGTCCGGCAGGGCGCGGAGGCGCACTGTCACTGTTTCCTACTGCATCCCGGGGGCAAGATCGGCACCGATCTTCCGCCAGGCCTATGCATTTTCAGTGGCGCATGATCCTTATCGAAAATCGTTTCCGATTTTCCCGTCATGCGCTGGCAAGGCAGTTCTTCATGCTGTCAGCGATGCCGCGCATGAGGGTGAAGTAGAGATCGGGACCTGCGGGCAGGGTGGCGGCTTCTGGGTCCAGCACGCCTGATTTCGCCTTGGTGCCCTCGATGACGACATCGACGAGGCGGGGTTCGAATTGCGGCTCGGCGAAGACGCAGGTGGCGCCGAGATCGCCGACCTTCTTGTGGATCTCCGAGACGCGCTCCGCCCCGGGAATGGTCTCCGGGCTGACGGTGATCGAGCCGGCGACGCGGATATGGTAGCGGTGCTCGAAATATTGATAGGCATCGTGGAAGACGATGAAGGGCTTGTCCTTCACCGTTGACACCGTCGCGGCGATTTCCTTGTCCAGCGCATCGAGCTTGTCATCCAGCGCCTTGGCATTGGCCTCATAGGTCAGCGCATTTGCGGGGTCGGCGGCAACCAGCGTGGTGGTGATCTCGGTGGCCATCGCCTTGGCATTCATGGGGTCGAGCCAGAGATGGGTGTCGAAGGCGCCATGGTCACCGTGGTCGTGGTCATGATCTGCCTCGGCATGATCGTGGTCGTGACCGGCTTCGGCATGTTCGTCAGCGGAAGCATTATCGTGCTCGTCGCCATCATCGTGCGCCTCAAAGGCACCGCCTTCGCGGAAGGGCAGCTTCACGAGACCCGGCGCGTTGTCGAGCCGGGCGACAATGGCGTCAGAACCCAGCGATTCCAGCGGCTTTTCGAGGAAGGCTTCGAGGCCGGGGCCGACCCAGAAGATCACCTTGGCTTCCTGCAGGGCGCGGGCATTGGAGGGTTTCAGATTATAGGTGTGCGGGGAGGCTGCGCCATCGACGATCAGCTCCGGCTTGCCGACGCCCTGCATGATGGCCGAAACCAGCGAATGGACCGGCTTGATCGAGGTAACGACGACGGGTGCATCGGCCGCCTGGAGGGACCCGGCGAAGAGGAAGGCCGGGATTGCGAGGGTAAGGCCCACCGCCAGTTTCATCAGCATGCTCCGCTTGAATTGCAATTGTTATGTTATTACATCAATTGCGTTATGCTATAACGTGTGCAATAGCAGGACGCAACACCACTTTCGGAAAATTTGATGCTCTCTCCCGCAAATAACCCCGCTGGCAGCGCCGCCGGTATCCGGGCCGAACCGCTGGTTTCGCTTGAGAATGTCGGCATTCGCCGCAGCGGCCGGTGGCTGGTGCGTGGTGTGGATTTCTCCGTTTCGCGCGGCGAAATCGTCACGCTGATCGGCCCGAACGGCTCCGGCAAATCGACCAGCGCCAAGGCTGCGATCGGCGTGCTGAAGCCGGACGAAGGCAGGGTGGCCCGCATTGCCGGCCTCAAGGTCGGCTATGTGCCGCAGAAGCTTGCGGTGGACTGGACGTTGCCGCTTTCCGTGCGCCGGCTGATGACGCTGACCGGGCCATTGCCCGAGGCCGATATCATGGCCGCGCTCGAAGCCGCTGGCATGGCGCATATGCTGGATGCGCAGGTGCAGCATCTCTCCGGCGGCGAATTCCAGCGGGCGCTGATGGCGCGCGCCATTGCCCGCAAGCCCGATCTTCTGGTGCTCGACGAGCCGGTGCAGGGGGTGGATTTCGCCGGCGAGATCGCCCTTTACGAGCTCATCAAGTCGATCCGCAATACGACCGGTTGCGGCATCCTGCTGATCTCGCACGATCTCCATGTCGTCATGGCGGAGACGGATACCGTCATCTGCCTGAACGGCCATGTCTGCTGCCGCGGCACGCCGCAGGCGGTGAGCCAGAGCCCGGAATATGTGCGTCTCTTCGGCAGCCGGGCAGCGCCGACGCTTGCCGTCTACAGCCATCATCACGACCATACGCATCTGCCTGACGGACGCGTGCTGCATGAAGACGGCTCGGTGACGGATCATTGCCATCCCGAAGATGGGCATCACCATGACCACGGGCACGATCATGCGCATTCGCACGATCACGCGGACGCTCATGCCCATGCGCACGCTGACGGGGATCATGCGCATGCGGAGGCGCATGCCCATTCGCAGAGCGGGGCCAAGAACGGGGAGAACCGTCATGCTTGACGATTTCTTCGTGCGCGCCATTCTCGCCGGTGTCGGCCTGGCGCTGACGACGGGGCCGCTCGGCTGCTTCATCATCTGGCGGCGCATGGCCTATTTCGGGGATACGATCGCCCATTCGGCGCTGCTCGGCGTCGCACTCTCGCTGCTCTTTGATTTCAACCTGACGCTTGCCGTCTTCGTTGTTGCCGCCGTCGTCTCGATCCTGCTGCTCTTCCTCCAGAAGCGCCAGGCGCTGTCGGCCGATGCGCTGCTCGGCATCCTCTCGCATGCAACCCTTGCCATCGGCCTCGTCATGGTCGCCTTCATGAGCTGGGTGCGCATCGATCTCATCGCCTTCCTGTTTGGCGATATTCTGGCGGTTTCGACTGTTGATATCGCGCTGATCTGGGGCGGCGGCATCTTCGTGCTGGCGGCCATCGCCTGGCTGTGGCGGCCGCTGCTTGCTGCCACCGTCAATCCGGAACTGGCGGAAGCCGAGGGCTTGCAGCCCGAGCGGGCGCGGCTGTTCTTCATGCTGCTGATGGCCGTCGTCATCGCCATTGCCATGAAGATCGTCGGCATCATGCTAATCACTTCGCTCTTGATCATTCCGGCGGCAACGGCGCGACGTTTCTCCTCGACGCCGGAACTGATGGCCATTCTCGCTTCACTGATCGGCGCCGTCGCCGTCGTCGGTGGGCTCTTCGGCTCGTTGACGTATGACACGCCGTCAGGCCCGTCGATCGTGGTGGCGGCCCTCATTCTCTTCATTCTGAGCCTGCTTCCCGCCTGGCGCGGGCGCAGGGACCTGCAAGGACAAGGCTCATGAACGCACCTCAGCTCACCCGCAACCAGTCACTCGTCTTCGACGTGCTCGAAAAGGCCGAGGGGCCGCTCAGCGCCTATACGATCCTCGACAAGCTGCGCGACCAGGGTTTTCGTGCGCCGCTTCAGGTCTACCGGGCGCTGGAAAAGCTGCTCGAATATGGCGTCGTGCATCGGCTCGAAAGCATCAACTCCTTCGTCGCCTGCGCCCATCCCGGCGAGGATTGCCACAGCCACGGCATCGTCGCCTTCGCAATCTGCGAAAGCTGCGGCCAGGTGATCGAATTCCACGACCATGAGGTGGATCATCGGCTGATGGGCTGGGTACGCAGCCAGAAATTCAAGCCGGCGAAGACGACGATCGAGATCCGCGGTACTTGCGAGGCTTGTGCTGCGTGAAGCAGCAGCGGCAGCTTGACATAGGGGTCCATGCTTAGTGGATTGTCGTTTCGTCGGGACGGATAAAATCGGCCTGTCCGACCATCTTTATCGCTTCAGCGATCCGGTTTGCCATCTCATCCGCATCGCCGGAAATGGCATCGTAATTCTGCAGCAGATCGGCAAGGTTTTCCATTGCCTGCGACAGGCTGTTACCTTCCGCGTGGGCGATCGGCGAGGCGTGGAGCATATCGCTGAGCTTCTGCAGCAACTGCTCTATCTCTTCCCTCGTCATATCGTCGATTCCCTTGATCTCAGCCACGACCGCCCCAACGATCTTTCCAAAATCTGCTTGAAATTGCGATTGCTAATCACTTGCATTAGCAAAACATAATTGCGAGTTATTCGCAACGGAAAACGAAGCATTTGAGACGGCCATCGAAATCAGCAGCCCTCTTAAGCCTGATGTTCTCAGGCGGGCAGGGCCTCGCAATGCGCTGGCCTTCTTTGAAAGGGACCTGCCTATGCCTCTACGGGGGCGAGTGCTGCGAGATGCAGCAAGTCTTCATTCTCTTCGGGCACACCCTCTGCAAGACGGGCGGCGGCGATGACTGGCAGCCAGGTGAAGATCTCGTCCGGAGATAACTCAGCCGCCTTTGCATAGATGACGACATAGGCTTCGGCGATTTCCGGGAGCACGCGGCGCATCAGTAGATAGGTGCGGCAGACATCGGCGGCCGGGTTGCCGCTGCAGGCGTCCAGCCAGTCGACGATCATGGCGTCGTCGCCGGAGCCCAGGATATTCCAGGGATGGAAGTCGCCGTGGCACACGCGGTCGCCGTCAGGCAGGGCGGCAGTCAGAAGAAGCAGTCGGTCGCACAGGTCCGGTGTCAGAAGTTCGGCGCTTTCGATATTGGCCGACAGCCTTGATTTCAGCGAGGGAAGGCCGGCGCCGGGTTCGTTGTGCAGGCGTTGGTGGAGTGCTGCCATCTCCTTGATGGCTGAGAGCGGCGGTTCCGGCATCATCTCATCGGCAAGGCTTAAGCCCGGCGCGCGATCCATCAAGAGGCCCCAGCGGCCGTGATAATCGCCGACGACGTGGACCCTCGGTGCGGGCAGCGAGAGCCGCTCGGCGACGGCCAGATTGGCGGCCTCGCGGAAGGCTGGGGCCTTCGGGCGGCCAGGCCTGTAGAGCTTCAGCGCCAGCGTGCCATGTTCATAGACTTCCGCTTCCTTGCCGGCGCCGAGCAGACGGCCGATTTCGCTCATGTCGGGCTCCCATTTCCCGGAGTGTCATCCAGAGCGATGTGGTGCTGATCTTTGTGGTGGGAAGAGGGAGGGTGAAGATGGCTCTGATTGTTCCGGTTGTGGAGACACAGTGTCTGCGCCGGCGGGCTTTATCCCGCGCCCAAGGCGTGGATGATGGCGGCAAAGCGGGGGCCATTGCTGATGTCCATGGCCGGGAATTGGAGTGTCATGACCATCAACAAGAAAAGCTCAGATGCGATCGCCTGCTGCGGCGAGGAAATCCTGTCGCGCGAACTGCTGCTGAGCGGCACTTTCGCTGACCTGATTGCCGGGGAGGCGCCGACGCTCCGACTTTTGAGCGACGAGGAGCGGCGAGCATCGCTCGCATCGATGCTTGCCGAGCGGCCGGAGGGCGATGTCTGGATTTTCGCCTATGGCTCGCTGATCTGGAATCCGATCATTCTGAGCGTCGAAAGCCGGAAAGCCCGCATCGAGGGCTGGCGCCGGTCCTTCTGCCTTGCCACCGTCTCCGGGCGCGGCTCGCCCGACAATCCGGGCCTCGTACTCGGGCTGGATGCGGGCGGCGCCTGCGATGGCGTGGCTTTGCGTCTGGAAGAAGATGATGTCGTGCACGAACTGGAGATTCTGTGGCGGCGGGAGATGGTGGCCGAGGCCTATATTCCGCGCTGGGTCGATCTGCTTGATGAAGAGGGCGCCCGTTTTGGAAGCGGCATCGCTTTCACCATGAACCCGCTGGCAAACACCTATGCCGGCCGGCTTTCCAGGGAAGCGACCGTTCAGCGGCTTGCGACGGCCGCAGGCAGCATCGGCAGCTCGGCCGACTATCTGTTCCGCACGCGTGACGGGCTGCGGGCGCTCGATATGTGGGACGAGCTTCTGGAAGAACTCGCCGTCGAGGTGGAAGAAGCGCAACGCAGGCTGCAGCAATTGCCCGCCGCGGACGTTTGATCAGCCGCGACCTAATCCGGCCTCGACCACATTGCCGATGTGCTGAAGGCCCCGCTGGAATAGCGGAGCCTTCGCAGGCTTGTCAGGCGGCGGAGCGCTCGGAAAGCGGGCGGCGGCGCAGGCCGGCGGTCTTGATGGCCGGGGTCTGGTAATTGGCTTCGAGCGGACCGGTCTCGGTGCCCGGAGGGACAATGGTGTCGATCGCGTCGAGGATTTCGTCGGTCAGGCGCACTTCGGCGCCGGCCAGGAGATCATCCAGCTGTTCCATGGTGCGGGGGCCGAGGATCGCCGAGGTGACGCCCGGATGGGTGGTGACGAAGGCGAGTGCCATATGGGTGAGCTTGATGCCTGCCGACTCTGCCAAGGGAATGAGCTGCTCGACGGCATCGAGGCTGTTTTCGTTCGACATCTGCTTGGGGAAATAGGCAACGCGGGTGCTGTCAGGCTGGGCCGCACCCCGGCGGTAGCGACCGGTCAACATGCCCATGGCGAGCGGGCTCCAGACAAGGGCACCCATGCCGTAGCGTTCCAGGGTCGGCAGGACTTCGCGCTCGATGCCGCGATGGAGGATGGAGTAGGGCGGCTGCTCGGTGCGGAAGCGGGCGAGGCCGCGCTTTTCTGCGACCCATTGCGCCTCGATGATATCAGAGGCGGGGAAGGTGGAGGAGCCGATGGCGCGGATCTTGCCTGCGCGCATCAGGTCCGTGAGGGCCGAGAGTGTTTCCTCGATATCGGTATCGGGCGCCGGGCGGTGCATCTGGAAGAGATCGATATAATCGGTCTGCAGGCGGCGGAGCGAATCTTCCACCGCGCGGTAGATCCAGCGGCGCGAGCTGCCCTGCTGGTTCGGATCCTCTCCCATCGGGATGAAGCATTTTGTGGCGAGCACGATCGTGTCGCGGCGACCCTTCAGCGCCTTGCCGACGATTTCCTCGGATTCACCGCGGCTGTACATATCTGCGGTGTCGATGAAGTTGATGCCGGTATCGAGTGCCTTGTGGATGATGCGGATGGAGTCGTCATGATCGGCATTGCCGATGGCGCCGAACATCATGGCGCCAAGGCAATAGGGGCTGACCTTGATGCCGGTGCGGCCAAGGGGACGGTATTGCATCTTCGTTTCCTTTAATCTGGCCATGCCCTCGCGGGCATGATTGGAATCTGGCAAAGTACTGTTGAACAGGTTATAAGAGCGCATCCGGAACGCGGTTCCGTTTATACGGAACAATGTTCCGCTTTGCAAGAGGTGTTGATGTGACTGACGGGATGTACAGCCCGGTCGAGGCGCGTGAGGCTGATAGCGGCCATGAAAGGCCGGTGCGGGCGGATGCGCGGCGCAACCTCGATCTGCTGCTGAAAGCGGCATTGGATGTGTTTGCCACCTCGGGAGTGGATGCGCCGGTGCGCGAGATCGCGGAAAAAGCGGGCGTCGGCGTCGGCACGGTCTATCGCCATTTTCCCCAGCGCTCGGATCTCATCAAGGCGGTGGTGCGCAACGAGGTGGATGCCTGCGCCGGATCTGCCGCCACCCTTGCCGCCGAATATGAACCGGGAGAGGCGCTGTCGCGCTGGATGCAGCGCTTTGCGGATTTCATCATGGCCAAGCGCGGCCTTGCCGCTGCACTCCATTCCGGCAATCCAGCCTATGAGGCGTTGCCGATCTATTTCGACCAACACATGATCCCGGCTCTGCAGGGCCTGCTGGATAGGGCTGTTGCGGTGGGGGCGGCACGCGGCGATGTGGAGGCAAGCGAACTCATCCGCGCCGGCGCGCAGCTTTCCAATCTAGGGCAGGGGGATGATCCGGCGGCGACGCGGCGGATGATTGCGCTCTTGGTGGATGGGCTGCGCTATGGGGCAGGTGTGAAGGGCTGAGTGCCTTGATCCTCGCCGCGCGCCTTCAGGCTCCCGCGGCCTTTTCCTTCGGCTTCAACAGAATGATCAGCAACAGCCCGGCGATGATGAGGGCCGCACCTTCGAGGTGATAGGTTTGCAGCTTTTCGCCGAGGATTAGGTAGGCGAGTACGGCGATGAAGATCGTCTGGATGTAGAGGAGGACTCCGGCGCGGGCGGCGCCGAGCGCCTCGATGCTGCGATTGAAGAGGTAATACATGACCGCGCCGCCGGGGATCGCGACATAGGCGAGCGCGATGAGGCCGCTGGCATTGAGTGTCGAGCGTTCGTTGGAGGCGAGTTCGTAGAGATAGAAGGGCAGCGCCGTCAGCGCGGCGAAGCCCAGCAGCAGGACGAGCAGCGCGAGCCGGTTCAGATCGAATTTCGCCTTGCGCAGCAGCACCGTATAGAGGCTGAAGCAGAAGGCGCCGGCGACGATCCAGAGTTCGCCGGGATTGAGATCGAGGCGCAGCAGCGCGTCCGGGCTGCCCTTGACGATGATGACGACGATGCCGAGGAAGGCGAGGACCGAGCCGGCCACCTGCCAGCTTCCCATTGGCTCTGACAGCATCAGGCGGGCGAGGATCATGGTGATGATCGGGATCAGCGCGATGATGATGCCGGCGGTGGTGGCGTCGGCATGTTCGAGGCCGACGAAGATCAGGCCCTGACAGATGGCCAGGCCCATACCGCCGATGAAAAGCAGTTCCAGGCCGCGCGCCCGTATCAGCGCAAGCATGTCGCCGAAATGGTGGCGCACGATCGGCAGCAGGATCGCGAAGGCGATGAGCACGCGCCAGAAGCAGAGCGCCCAGGGCGGCATTTCGGCGGAGACCCATTTGGCTGCGATGTAGACGCCGGCTGACAAGAGCCAGCAGAGGACACCTACGGAATAGGCTCCTGCAAGCGAACCGCCTGCGGCCTGTTCCGTCCCGACAGTATCACGATGGACTGCCAAGACATGTATCGCCATCGGCATGTTATGCCACAATTGTCGGGCGCTGCACAGGTGAGGGCGGTGCGGTTTCGCCGTCTGCTTGCGCAGCAAGGCCGTCGGCTCAGGCCTTGATTGTCTCTCTCTCTTTAGGATTGAGCGCGGCTCGCAGTCGTTGCCGAAATCGCCGTCAAGGTCTCGGCATCACGGCCGTAGATGTCGTCGAAATAGTGGACGACGCCATCGTCTGTCGGCCATGCGGTGAAATAGGAGACGTAGACTGGAACCTGTTCCGGAACCGGCATGTCCTTCTTTGCACCGTCGGCGATCTGCTGATCGACGAACTCGACCGAGGTCTTCAGGACAGCGGCGGCCATCGCCTTCGGGTTTTCCAGACGCACGCACCCATGGCTGAACATACGGTCCTGCGAGGCGAATTTACCGCGGGCGGGGGTGTCGTGCATGTAGATGTCGTGCGAATTAGGGAAGAGGATCTTCAGCTGGCCGAGCGCATTGTCAGCACCCGGCGGCTGGACGACGCCGATATTTTCGAGCGGCTGCGACCAGTCGACCTTGGCGGACGGCATCGTCTTGCCCTTGACCGAAACCACGTAGCCTTCCTTGTCCAGGTAGGCAGGATCGCGCTTCAGGTGCGGCAGCATCTCGTTGCGGATGATCGATTGCGGCACGCCCCAGTCAGGGTTGAATTCCACCGTCTTGATCGAGGCGTCGAAGAAATTCGTCTGGTGGTCCTGCTGGCCGATCACCGCTTTCATCGACAGTGTCAGCGTGCTGTTTTCATAATAGTAGGCCATATAGGCCGGCTGGTTGATGAAGACGTAGCGCTCGGGGAATTCCTGCGGCAGCCAGCGCATTTCCTCCATGGCCACGATAACCTTGTTGATGTTGACGGCGCTATCGCCGCCCTGGCCTGATGTGCGCAGGTAGTGCAGTTCGGCGGCGAGTTGGGCGAATTTCGGATTGCTCGGCAGCAGGCGGTCGAAGACCACCATCAGATCAGGCGTGGCGGAGAGCTGGGCGATCGTGCCCTTCAGATCGACGGGCTTGCGCTTGAAGTCATAGTAGTTCGACAGCTTGTTAGGATCGATGCGGCCCCGGAAATTGTCCTGAAGGAACATCAGCATCTTGGCTGAGAGGGAGGCTTCGAACTCGGCCAGCGCTTTCGCGCGGTCGCCTCCTTGAGGAGGGGCGACAGCATAATCGCCGGCATTCAATCCCCAGTCATCGGCCTGTTTCAGAAGGCTCAGGGCCTGTGCGGCTTTGGGGGTCGGTCCCTTGCCGTCGACCCAGATGAGCTTTGCCTTCGGCTGGGCGTAATAGGCCTCGACCGCATCGGCGATGTCGTTGTTCATCGAAACCGTCAGGCCGCCCATTTCATTCAGCACCTTGGCCTGATTGCCGCTGACTGAATCAAAAAGCGCCGACAGCGACGCGCCCGTATCCTGCCGGACGATATGCGCGGGGCGGCGGGCGGGAACCGTATAGTTGGGCTTCGGGCTGGCCTGCGTGACGGGCGGCGCCGGCAGCGGCTCGGCGCGCACGGCAATTGCACTTCCCGAGAGCGCCAGCAGACCGGCGAGCGGTGCAATCCAGCGGGAAGATGTTTTCAGCGGCATTCTGGCGTCCTTGAAACCTGATTGAAACACTGTCTCGCCGCGCAGTCTTGGGGCCAGCGCGTGCGGGCAGTCTGTGTGGGGGCATTGGCTGACTAAAGCGCCAACAATCGGGCAGAAGATGGGCATTCCCTGTGTGTGGCAAGCCCACTTAAGGCAGAAGTGGTTGGAACGAAATCACTTTTTCGACAGATCAGCCGTGATCCGTGGACACTTCTGCCGGCGATGCCTTGCGCAGCCGCTGCGACAGGAAATCGATGCAGAGGCGGACTTTGGCTGCGGCCAACCGGCTGTGAGGGAAGACGACGTGGATCGGGGCTGCGGCCAGCTTTGCGTCCGGTAGAACAACCTCCAGCGCGCCGCTGTCGATATCGTCCTTGATATCCCAGATCGACTTCAGCACGAGCCCGGCGCCGAGCAGCGCCCAGCGATGGGCGAGTTCGCCATTGTTGGTGGTGAGCCTGGCTGTGACATTGGCACTGCGCCCATCCGCAAAGATCCAGTGCGTGTTGGGCGGATCGCCGAAGGCGATGACGTCGTGGGCGAGCAGATCGTCGATCACCTCGGGGCGGCCGCGGCGATCGAGATAGACAGGGGAAGCGCAGATGACACGACGGTTGGGGGCGATCTGCCGGGCGATCAGGCTGGAATCGGACAGCGCGCCGAAACGAACCGCGAGATCGTAGCCGGCCTCGACGATGTTCACCAGGCCATCCTCGGTATCGAGATGGACGGTGAGATCGGGATGGGTCTGCTGGAATTCATGCAGGATCGGCGCCAGCCAGCGGCGACCGAAGGCATAGGTGGCGGTTACTTTCAAAAGGCCACTTGCCGTATCCCTGCCGCTCGTCGCCTCGGTTTCGGCATCGTCGATCTCGGTGAGGATTTTTGTGCAGCGTTCGTAGAAGCGCGCGCCTTCTTCGGTAAGAGACAGGGAGCGCGTCGTTCTGTTGACGAGGCGGACGCCCAGCCTCTCTTCCAGTCGTGACAGCTTGCGGCTGACGACGGTCAGCGAGAAGTTCAGCTCGCGGGCCGCGCCCGAGAGACTGCCGGCCTGAACCACACGCACGAAGACGAGCATGTCGAGGAAATTGTCGCTCATATTCTTGCTGATATCGCAAGAGATAGTCGACAACAACACCTATTCCGGCAATAGCGTTGTCGCGCTAGGTTCTCCCCATCGAAACCACGGCGGGATCGCCGCAAACTGGAGAGAGCAGATGATATCCCTGGCCAAACAACGCGTTCTCGTCGTCGGCGGAAGCTCCGGCATCGGCCTTGCCGTTGCGCAACAGGCCGCCGCTGCGGGAGCGGAGGTGACGATTGCCTCGCGTTCGGCGGACAAGCTCAAGGAAGCCGCGCGATCGATCGCCGGAAAGGTCGAGACGGCGGTGCTCGATACGGGTGACAATGCCAGTGTCGAGGCTTTCTTCGCGAACCATGCGGCATGGGACCATATCGTCATTTCCGCGGCCCAGACGGCAAGCGGGCCGGTTCGCAAGCTTCCGCTCGATGATGCGGCGCGCGCCATGGACAGCAAGTTCTGGGGCGCCTATCGCGTTGCACGCGCTGCCCGCCTTGCCGAGCGCGGCACGCTGACCTTCATTTCCGGCTTCCTCAGCGAGCGCCCGTCTGCTTCGTCGGTGCTGCAGGGGGCGATCAATGCGGCGCTGGAATCGCTGGCGCGGGGTCTGGCGCTGGAATTGTCACCGGTCAGGGTCAATGCGGTTTCGCCTGGAATGATCGACACGCCACTCTGGTCGAAGATGGATGAGAGCAACCGCAATGCGATGTTCGAGCGCGTCGCTGGCAGCCTGCCGGCAAAGACGGTCGGGCAGCCCTCCGATATTGCCAATGCCGTGCTCTTCCTGATGGTGACGCCTTTTGCCACAGGATCGACGGTACGTGTCGATGGCGGCGGGGCGATCGGGTGATGCCATGCAGCTCGACCATGTGACGTTACGCACGGCGGATCTGGAAGGGACAAGGCAGTTCCTGCAGGATCTGCTGGGGCTGACGGTCGGCTACCGTCCGGATTTCGGCTTTGCCGGCTACTGGCTCTACAGTGGTGATGGGCCGATCGTACACCTCATTCCCGGCGGCGGCAGGGCCGTCGGCCGGGACGCAGAGACAATCGACCATATCGGCTTCCGCCTCGAAGGCTATGAGGCCTTTCGGCAGAAGCTCGACAGGAACGAAATTCCCTATTCCACCATGGATCTCGCCGAACTCGGCGAACGGCGCCTCTTCGTGCGCACACCTGGCGCCATTCTGCTGGAACTCGTTTTTCGCGAAGGTGGGATGTCTGATTGAACAACTCAGGGCCCATCGAGGACAATGCGTCGCGCGCGAATGACTGTCGTCGGCGTTTTGTCCCGCCGCTGGCGGCACGGCTACTGCCAGGTCCGGCGGCGTTCGAGCTCGGCCTCGGACGGTTGATCGGACGCGAACGAGCCGGTCTGGACTGCGCCGTTCCGCTCATAGGTCGCGACGACGATGCCGGTGCTCGACACCACCGATCTCGTGAGCTTGAGGGCACCCGGCGCCGCGCCGCCCTCGAACAGCCGCTTTCCCTTGCCGAGGAGCAGCGGGAAGGTCAGCACGGTCATTTCGTCGATCAGCTCGTTGGCAAGCAGGGTCTGGATGAGATTGCCCGATCCCTGGATGAGCAGGTCCGGCCCGTCCTCCTGTTTGATCTTGCGCAATGCCGCGACGATGTCGGGTCCAAGCGATTGCGAATTCTGCCAGGTGAGGGTTTCAGGCCGATGCGTCGCGACATATTTCACAGCGGGATTGAAGGCCCTGGCGATGTCGTCGTCCTGATAGGGCCAGTAGGCGGCGAAGATGTCATAGGTCCTGCGGCCGAGCAGCAGGGCAAAGGGCTTTGCGAAGAGCTCGCCGATCACGGATCCCATCGTGTCGTCAGCATAGGGGAATACCCAGCCACCAAACCTGAAACCGTTGACGGGGTCCTCGTCAGGGCCGCCGGGTGCCTGCATGATGCCGTCGAGGCTGACGAATGTGGAAGCGATGATCTTTCTCATGGGTGTCTCTCCTCTTGGTGATCCGCGCCATCAGGGCCAGATCTCGGCCTGAGGACGAAGCAGGCGACAGCATGCCGACAATTCCCGAGGAAATTTATGGGAGACTTGCTGGTCTGCATATGCGAGTTTCGCCGGCGGAGCGGCCGGCGGCCTCAGTGGTGAGGTCCGCCTTCTGTCTTGTCTCACCATTGGACGTGAATGCGAGGGTGAAAATGCCTGATGTGACACGCCACCTCATCGATAGGGGTGACGGGGCAAGCGTGGAGCTTTTTCAAGCGCAGCCTGAGAGCCAAGCGCCTGCGGGCGCCATCCTGTTCGTCCATGGAAATCAGGGAGGCCGCCTCATCGGCGCGAGAGAAGCCGTCGATACGGGCACGCTGCTTCGGTTCTGTTCCCGTTTGAATATCACCGCGGCGGCGGTCTCGCAGCCGGGCTTCGGGGCTTCGGATGGACCGGCGGATTTCTGCGGCCCAAACACCCAGCAGGCGATCATGGCCGCGCTCTCCTTCCTGCGGGAACAGCCTTGTGTCGATCCTGATCGTATCGTTCTCTATGGAAACAGCCGGGGAGCCGTCGCCTCGGCCATGGTCGCAGCCCAGGTTCCGGATCTCAGAGCCGTCATTCTGCGCAGCGGGGTCTACGACCTCAAGGCTGTCTATGAGTCCAGTTCGAAAGGCTTGCGGTGGGCGATCGAGCAGGAAGCCGGCCTGTCGAACGAAGCCTTCCTGGCCCGCTCGGCCCTGCATCACGCGCCGAAAATCCGGGCGGAAACCTTGTTGCTGCACGGGAGGCTCGATGAGCGTGCTCCCGTTGCCCAGGCCGAGCTGTTCTCCGATGCGCTGTCCGACGCAGGGGTGTCGGTCATGCTCCACGTCTTCGAATGTGGGCACGAGATTCCCCGGGAATATGCGCAGGAGGCGCAGCGCTCGTTCCTGCAAAGGATGTTCGATCCGGTTGTGACGTACCATTGAGCCGTTGAGCGGCCTCAACAGTTAGCCCAGGCTACGGAGGTAGGCGCAGAACATGTCTGCCATCGCGTCTGCGAAGGCTGAGATCTCGCTCTCGTCATGCGCTGCCTCGGAAAATTCCTTTCCGACCGTGCTCATCGTCGTCATGATCAGGTCTCCGGCCATGGTCCGGATAGCGTGTGATGCATCGGGCAGCGCTTCGCGCATGAACTGCTCGATAATGGGGTCGTCGGCCTGGCGTGCCTCCTGCGCTTCCGGGGCGTCACGATAGAGGGGTGCCGCATCGTTCAGCGCCACCCGGACGGCGGCTTCCTCGCATTCGGAGCGAATGAAGGTGTGGACGAGGGACCGCAGCCGGTCGAGGGGCGGATGGGCGCTGTCGTTCAAGACTTCGCCCAAAAGATGCGAGGTCTGCCGCCATTCGTCGCTCTGCAGCCGGAACAGGATCGCGGCCTTGTTGGGGAAATATTGATAGAGCGAGCCGACACTGACGCCCGCCCTTTCGGCCACCCGGGCGGTCGTGAAACGCTGCGCGCCTTCCTGCGCCAAAACCTGAACAGCAGCCTGCAGAATGGCGTTTACGAGCTCGTTCGAGCGCGCCTGTCTCGGCGCTTTTCTTGAAGAAATTCCGTGGCTTGGACGATCGGCCATACCGGCGCTCCGCAAATGCGATTAGCGAATGCGACGGATTATTCGTATTTTCATTTCGAAAGCAAGCCATCCGAAATGAAGGATTTCTCTGATGAACACCCTCGCAAGCGCACCGCTCGCGCCACTTCTCGATCAGCTGTTTGCTGAGGCCGACAAGGCCACCAGCCCGGCCATGGCCGCGCTCTCCCGCAATGAGCGGGAGCGGCTCATGCATAGCAAGACCGAATATCTCGATTTCTACGAACGCATGAAAGACTTGTGGCTGCCCGTTTCGCGCCAGACCGGAGAGCTGCTCTACATGCTGGCGCGCAGCACCAATGCCAGGACCATCGTCGAATTCGGCACGTCCTTCGGCATCTCGACGCTCTATCTTGCCGCTGCCCTTCGCGACAATGGCGGCGGGCGGCTGATCAGCAGCGAATTCGAGGTTTCCAAGGTCGTGCGGGCGCGACAGAACCTTGCCGAAGGCGGCCTTGGCGATCTCGTCGAGATCCGCGAAGGCGATGCGCTCCAGACATTAAGCACCGATCTTCCAGATAGTATCGACCTGCTTCTGCTTGACGGAGCGAAGTCGCTCTATCCGGAGGTACTGGCGCTGGTCGAAAGCCGGCTTCGGCCCGGCGCGCTCGTCATCGCAGACGATGCCGATTACTGCCCGCAATATCTCGACCGTATCCGGTCGCCCGCAGACGGATACATGTCCACGTCGTTTGCCGACGACATCGAGCTGTCGATTCGCGTGGCCTGACTTCGACTAGTTCCCGCACAACCACCCCAACTTCAAACAGGGTTGCCCGATGGGCGCCCGGCAATGGAGATCGTAGCAATGCACATATTCGTAACGGGTGCGACCGGCTGGGTCGGCACCGCCATCGTCGAGGAGCTGATCCGCGCCGGTCACAAGGTCAGCGGGCTTGTCCGCTCGATCGCAAAAGCAAAGGCCATTGCGATCATCGGCGCAAAGCTCGTTCCGGGATCGCTCGATGACCTCGACCTTCTTAGCGATACCGCCTCCAAGGCCGATGCCGTGATCCATACCGCCTTCAACCATGACTTCTCGAAATTTCTCGACAATGCGGCGCAGGACGAGCGCGCCATCCATGCGCTCGGAAACGCTCTTGCCGGATCGGATCGTCCGCTCATCGTCACATCCGGCCTGTTGGGCTTTCCGCTGGGTGCAAAGGAAGCGGACCTGCCGAACCCGGCATCGCCTCGCAAATCGGAAGCTGCCGCCCGCGCGCTTGCCGGGCAGGGGATACGCGCGGCCACGATGCGTCTTGCCCCGAGCGTACACGGCATCGGCGACCATGGCTTCATCCCGATACTGGTGCGCATTGCTCGTGAGACCGGCGTGTCCGCTTATCCGGATGACGGAAGGAACTGCTGGTCGGGTGTGCACCGGCTGGATGCGGCCCGCCTCTACCGTCTGGCGTTGGAAAGCGGCGTGACCGAAGCGGCCTATCATGCAGTCGCCGATGAGGCAGTGCCGTTCCGGCAGATCGCCGAGGTGATTGGACGCCAGCTCGGCCTGCCGGTGGAGTCTCGCCCTCACGAACACTTCGGCTGGTTTGCCAATATGGCGGCGACGAACATGGCGGCTTCCAGCGCCCATACACGCTGGTTGCTCGGCTGGCAGCCGACTTATCGCAGCCTCATCGACGATCTCGATCAGCCTGGCTATTATGCGCGCTAGGCTCGCCGGAGGCGTTCAATGCCCGCCCATCGGTTGTCCCTCAGGCTGGTTGGGCGGGCGTCTCACGTAGAGGGATGCGGCGACGGCCGCCAGCGAAATCAGCGCGCCGACGAAGAAGGCGGACTGCATGCCGCCGACGGCTGCCGTTGCGGCATCTGCCTCCCCTTGAGTCAGGATACCTGCGCGCCAGGTCATGATGGCGACGTAGAGCGTTGTGCCGGCGGCACCGGCGACCTGCTGGGTGGTGCCGATGATGGCGCTGCCATGGGAATAGAGTTTCGGTGGCAGCGAGCCGAGGCTGACGGTGAAGAGCGGCGTGAACATCAGGGCAAGGCCGATGCTGAGCACGATGTGGATAGCAAGCACCACCCAGACCGGGGTCGTCGTGGAGATGAAGGTCAGGCTCCACATCACGCCACTGAACAGGATGGCGCCGGGGATGACGAGGCGGGCAGGGCCGTAGCGGTCGAACAGCCTGCCGACGAAGGGGGCGCAGAGGCCCATGATCAGGCCGCCGGGCAGAAGCAGCAGGCCGGTCGTGAGCGTCGTCTGGCCGAGCACGGACAGAAGATAGATCGGCAACAGGATGAAGACGCCGAACATCGACATCATCAGGATCGCCATCATGCCGGCGGCGATCGTGAAGGTCTTCGTCTGAAGGGTGCGCAGGTCCAGCAGCGCCCGCTCGTGCTTCTGGAGATGAAGTTGCCGCCAGATGAAGATGGCGATGACGGCGGCACCGGCGACGAGCATGAGGCGGGGATCGAGCGGCGTCGCACCCGCTTCGGGCGCACCGAGCTCGCTGATGCCGAAGACGAAACTGCCGAAGCCGATGGCCGAGAGTACGACCGAGATGACATCGAGCGGCGCCTTCGACGGCACGGTGACGTTTTCGATTTTCGAGGCGCCGAGCGCGAGAGCCGCAAGCGCGATGGGCAACACCAGCAGGAAGAGCCAGCGCCAGTCGAGCGAAGAGAGGATGAGGCCTGAAATCGTCGGGCCGATGGCAGGCGCCACGGATATGACGATCGAGATATTGCCCATCGTCTTGCCGCGCGAATGCGGAGGCACGAGGTTCATGATCGTCGTCATCAGCAGCGGCATCATGATCGCCGTGCCCGAGGCCTGGACGATGCGGCCGACGACCAGCATGGGGAAGCCGGGGGCAAGGGCAGAGACCAGCGTGCCGGCGGAAAAGAGCGACATGGCGAGGATGAAGACCGGACGCGTGTTCAGCCGCTGCAGGAGATAGCCAGTCACGGGGATGACGGTGGCCATGGTCAGCATGAAGGCCGAGGTCAGCCATTGGGCGGAGCTTGCCGGAATCTTCAGATCTGCCATCAGGTGCGGGATCGCCACACCCATGATGGTTTCGTTGAGGATGACCACGAAGGCGGAGACGAGCAGCAGGCCGATCACCAGCCTGTTGCGGGCACTATGGTCTTCGACCGGCAGTTCGGCCTGTTCTTCGATCTCTGAAAGCAAGGGTTCACTGGTCATGGTGTTCCTATATCCATATCTGAAAGAAGGAATTCTGCCTTAAGACGAAAGTGCCGGGCTGATTGCGACACCGGGTATGCGTATTTCCTATGTCTTTATGCTGTCGCTTGGATGCAAGGCGATTTTTAGCGGAGGTGCGTGGAATTCGGGTGTGTTTTGTGAGGGAAGGGCGCTGCTCTGTCGGGTTTTTCTCTACGACGTCGTTTCGATTCGATAGGGTGTGCCGTGGGATACCCCCTCTGCCCTGCCGGGCATCTCCCCCGCAAGGAGGGAGATTGGCTGGGCGCACCGGCTTGCCCAAGCTACTACCGATGCAGTTCTGCTAGACGTCAAACGAGTTCGAAGGTCAGGCCACTTATCGATCTCCTCACTTGTGGGGGAGATGCCCGGCAGGGCAGAGAGGGTATCCCACAGCACAACGCAAACCGACATCCTGCATCGGCTTACTGCGCCGCAGGCAATCCCCATTCTTCCAGCGAAAAGGCTTCGGCTGGCAAGCGCATCTCTGAGAGAGCGACAGGGCGGCGGCGTAATGATGTGGCGGTGTAAGGGAAGGCCAGATTCATTCCGCTGATATCAAGCTTGAGCGGCAGCCCGTCGCCTGTGAGACACTGGCTGTTTCCGACGTCGTGAACTCCCGGCATCAAATCAAACCATTCGCAGGTCTCGCCGAGGATTGTTTCGCTCTTGCCGAGCGAGGCCTTTCCGGTTGCCTCATCGAATTTCAAAGGCGGGGAGCCGTCGTCTGCTGGACGTCCGGCCATGAGCCTGCGATAGCCGCTTGCCTGCCGATAGGAGATGCCCTGATCTTCGCGCTTGCTCCAGATCCTGATGCTGACGGAGCCGCCGCGGTCCCGCTGTTCCCGATAGTACCAGGGATAATGCCGCAACAACCGCATGGTTGAGCCGCCTACGCTCCCCAGCGTGATGTCGAAATCGGGCTGGGAGGGATCGGTATTTTCGCTGCGGATCGGTTTGAGCCAGAATTCCGGAGTCAGGATTTCCGATGGCGGATAGATCTCCGCGGGAGTGACGGCGCGGCGGTCGAGCCTTGCAAGGCGGGTGTGGTAGAGCGGCACGTCATTCGGGGTCAGCAGCCTTGTTTCGATGACGATGCCGTCCTCGGTGGCGCAATTCTGCTCGCGGGCGATGAATGTTCCCGGCGCGGGCGGCTTGCTCGCCGTTTGGAGCCATGTACAGCGCTCGCCGGCAATGGTCGAGACTTCTTGGAGTGGTTGAGGCGTTTCTGTCTTCGTGGCATCCGGTTTGTGGTCGCGAAGAAGAAGCTCCAGGAACGTGATCTCACCATCCGCCTGCCTGCTCCAGCGCAGAACGGGATCGTTCCTATCAGGCCCGAAGCCGATGCTGGCCCGTCCACCCCGCAGCGTCTCGCTTAGAAACATGCCGTCGTGATGGATAATCGTGACGGTCGGATCGACCTGGACTCCGTTCTTGTCGAGCGCCTGCATGACGGCGACATAGTCCGGCTGGAGCGGGGAGACATCTAGGTTCGACTGCGCAACTGAGGCCTTCGTTAAGGCCATGCAGGCGATTGCGCCAATGATTGCTGCTGCCTTCATTGTTTCTCGGGTCTTCGAATCTGCGCGCGTCATTGCGGCGCCGGCAGCAGATGACGGTTTTGCCGAGAAAATCAATGCGGTCTATGTCTTTTGCCTCAATGGACGCCCATCAATGGACAATGGTCAGCGCGGCGATGCCCGCTTCGTCTGCGGCACGCAAAAATGCTTCCCGGAATTGTTCCGGGGCAACGTCTCCACAGATGGCGTCGATGCAGGCTTTGACGGCGATCATATATTCCTCGCCATCATCGAAAGGCCAGTCCCGGATCAGCAGGTATGCGGCGTCGCCGAGCGTACGCACGACGGTGTGCGTTTCCCGACCGCGCAAAACCAGCCCGACCGGCGCGAATGCCGATGACGTGTTCCAGTTCATTGTCCTCGACCCCTCAAGGCACGGAGATTGAGACCCTCCAACACACTATACGCGTGAATTATGAAATTCGGAATTGCGGAATGCGTGAATGTTGAGCACGTGACTTATTTGCCGCGGGCAAAAGAAAGGGCGCTCTACGACCTGATGTCGGAGCGCCCTGTGGCTGCATCGGCGTCAGTTGCGGCGGAGGCCGATGGCAAGCAGGTTCAGAAGACCGCATTTGGAACGAAATGGCAACGCCCGGTGCCGGACTGCGCCCGTATGCGGCCTGCAATCCACAGGGTTTCCACAGCTTATCCACAGGTGCGGCCTAATCTCCTCCAACGCTTTCAACGACATATGCCCGAAAGCAATCCCGCTGCTCCAGATGGGTGATGTGACCGCCAGACGACACCGGGAATATCTTCAGGGCAAACTGCCCGAAAGGCCACAATGCCGGGCTATGGTGGCCCTCCCTCCTGGAGCGCTAGGCGGCGGACGCTCGGAGGTGGGAGGCGGCAGGCGTGCATGAGGGCCTGCCGCCTTCATCATCAGGCGTTTGAGACAAATCGGCGGATTTCAAGAAGACTTTCGAGGCTCGCGCCGTCGCAAAAAAAAGGACCCGCTCACTTGGGAGCGGGCCTCAGGGGTGCCCGGAGTCGGACGGGCATCGGCAAAAAACGGTCAATCAGATATAGGCCGCGGCATCGACGCTCCAGGTATCCGGCATCTTCGACGTCGCAAATCTGCTGTCGTTTGCAGGACGGGCGTGCTGACGGGCGGCAGCGTCGAGCAGGGCCGCAAAGGATGCCAGGCTGATCTTGTCGGCGCGAAGCATCTGGCGGATCAGCGGATCTCTCAGCATTTCCGATGGGGTCATCTCGTGCATGGTATCCTCCAGGAATTGGTTTCCCAACGCTCAAAGCATCTTAAGTCCGTATTGCTATCAATGCATGTCGCGACGATGGCGAAAAGACGGTAAATGAGGTTCATTCGGGTTAGCTCCAATGTGGGATTGGTCTGCCATTTTGTCGGATGCTACCGTAGCGCCTGCGAAGTGAACCGTAGGGGAGGACGGGCGTATGGAAGCAAGACACGGGGAAGCAAGAATGTTCGACGAGATCATCGTGGGTCTGAACACGCTCGAGGCTGAGATCGCCACGATCAACACCAAGCCCCTGCCTCTCATGGATCTGAAATATGCTGAGGCCGAATTGAAGGCCAGGCCCGCAAAGGTGCGCAAGCGCCTCGGCAAGACGAGAACGGCGAAATCCAACGCATGACATCACGCTTTGGCAACGCAATTTTGACCATGAGCGTATTTTCTGACGTTCACTCACATTTTGCCGATTGCATGTCGCTGGGAAAACCGCTTTCTTGTGATCCACACCCCTAATTTAGAGATATCCTGATCGCAATGAACCGTTACGACATCGAGCGCCGGAACGGCGACGACTGGACTGTCATCGACCGGCTGACGGGCGCACCCGTGCCGCATCTGCCGGAAAAACTCGGAAGCAGGCTTGAAGCCCAGGCGCTTGCCGATTTTCGCAACCGGCTGGCCATCCCGCAACAGGAGCGCATTCGCTCCCGCCTCGATACGCTGCGGCTCGCCTGGCAGGCGCTGACGGGCAAGCGGACGCGCTAGAGCGTCGTGCGTCGCTACCAGCGGAGGATTTTTCTGCCCAGCAGGAATCCGGCTGCCGTCGCCACCAGGATGCCGATCGAATACCATGTCGCCAGAAACAGCGGGCTGTCGTCGGGGCAGTGCCAGGCATAGATGGCGGCCGCAATGCCGCCGGCGGCAAGACCTGCCACCGCACCCGCCGTGCCCGGATTTTCAGGGGCGCCCTGGCGGACCGAATAGAGGATGGCGGCAAGCGGCGCGATCGAAAGGGTCGGCACGTAGAACAGGCAGAAGGCGGAGAAACGCCCCTCCATGCTGCTTGCCCAGTTCGCCTGCGGCACGACGAGAAGTTCGGTGGCGATGCCGGCAATCAGAACTGCCAGCGGCAGGATGAGCGTCAGGGCCGCCGAGCGCAGCGAGACGCCCGGTTTGCCGATCCGGAAGGCGAGGCGGGTGGCCGTCACGGCGATCAGCAGGGTGGTGCCGAGCTTGAAAAGGACCCGCGGCGTCTCGATCATCTCGGCCATGTTTCTGCGGATGCCGATTGTGGAGATGAGAAGTGCGGCTGAAATCACCACGCCGATGACCAGTGCGATCATGAAGACGCGGCCAAAGCGGATGCGAACGCGCGCATCCTTTGCCAGCATGTTGATCAGGTCATCCGTTTTCACGCGTGTTGCTCCGATAGAGGGCCGCCAATCCTTTGAGCGCCCTGTGCAGCGCCACTCGCACGGCGCCTTCCGTCATCTGTAGCCGCTCGGCCGTTTCGCGGATACCGGCGCCGCCGAGTGAGATCGACCGCACGATTTCGCGCTGCGGGTCGCGCAGGCCTTCCAGCATGCGGTCGACGTCGATGCGGTCGGCGCCATCCTCCTGGTGGTCGGCTTCCAGCGTTTCCATCACATCCTCGATCGGCACGCTGACATGGCGGCCACGCCGGCGCAGGCTGTCGATCAGCTTGTTGCGCACGATGGTGGAAAGCCACGGGCCGATCGGCCGTGAAATATCCCAGGTTCCGCGCTTCAGGTGTACTGCCAGCAGAACTTCCTGCACCACGTCTTCCACCTCGCTCGGCGGGGCACCGAACTGGTCGCAGCGCCTGCGCGCAATCGAACGCAGATAGGGTGTTACGGCCTTCAGGAAACGGTCATAAGCCAGCGCGTCGCCGGCGATTGCCGCGCGCATCCAGGCAGCCCATTCCTCTTCGCGGGCCGAATATTTCATCCGCTACTCACCTCTACGCACGGGGCCACGTATTTGTTACCGTCATCCTGAAAATTTTGATGACGCGGCACGTGAGGCAGAGCCGGCGTCGGCGCCTATTGAGCGCATCGGCGGGCAAACGGCAAGAGTAGTGCGGCAACAAAGCGCAAAAGCCGCCCGGCGCGATGAGGAGCCGGGCGGGTGTTTATGTGGATCGCTGCTGTGGTGAATTCTAGCTGTTGGCAGCGCCAGACATCCGCGCGATCAGATGGTCGAGCGACAGGCGGCCCGGGCCGTAGCGCATGATGGCAAGCGCCATCGCCGCCCAGGTGATGTGGATGGGCCAGCCATCGGGAACGGTCAGCTCCACGATGCAAGTCATGAACAGCAGGCCGAGGCCGGCAAAGCGGGTGGCGAGACCGAAGACGAGAAGCGTCGGGAAGATGATCTCGCCGCAGCCAGACAGGAAGGCCATGACCGCAGGCATCGGGAAGGGGTAAGGCCCGCCCGGCAGATGCAGCATGAATTCCTGGGTGAAGAGGTCGATTGCCGTATCGTTCAGTTGCAGGAAGCCATCCCATTTCAGGATGCCGGAGCGCCAGAAGGGAACGGCGAGCGCCACGCGGATGACAGCCTGGACAATATCGGGCTGGGCGACGGCGCGGACAAGTCCGTCAGCCGTCGCCACAAGCCTTGCCAGCGGGGAGAGAGCGCCGTGGCGAGGCCCATTGCGAGGCATGGAATCAAGCATATCAGACATTGGAAATCTCCATTTCGATATGGGAGAAGGCCCTGATGTTGGAAAAGGCATGGGCTGCGATCATCTCGCCGATCATGCCGGAGAGATCGAAGGCCGGCTCCGCCTCGAGCCCCGCCGCGACGGCTGCCGCAAGGCATTCGCCTGAGAGCAGCGCGCCGAGGAACGCGGTTCCGCCCGGCGGCAGGTGGCGAACCGTCACCTCGTCGTCGATGCGCGTGATCAAACCTTCCTCGGGCCCGTTCTCGACGCGGCCGACCGGTCCGGCGCCGCGGTTCATGGCGAAGATGGTCACGGCGGGATAGGCCGATGCGATCAGCCGCGTCGACGGATGCGGCTGGAAGGTTACGGCACCCAGTTCTTCCGGCGGTACGGCCGCAAGGGTTTCCGGCTTGAGTGCTGGCGCATCGGCGGCGTGATAGGCATCCAGCCAGGCGCGCTCGATACGTGCCACATCCGACAGCCAGGGCATGTCCTGCGCGTATTCGTAGCGGTCGATGAAATCGGGGAAATCCCGGCCGTATTCGAAGAGCAGCGGCGAGCTGGGCGGCGTTGCGCGCACGTGAAAGCGCGCCATTGCGCGGAAGAAATCCGCCCCGGTGATGCGTTCGACTGCCGGGAAGATCGACGACAATGCGGCAATCAGACTGACGGTCACGTTGTTGCGGTAGACATTGTAGCGTTTCTCCGCCCGCTTGCCGCGTGGGCCTGTCACCAGGTCAGGGGCCGGTGCATCGGGAACAAGCAGGGCTGCGGAAAACTGTCCCGCGAAGTCAGGCGCGGATCGGCGCATGGGCAGGATATCAGCCGAGGGCATGGAAGGTCTCCCGGTCACTGGCGTGCCGATCAAGGATCGCCTGTGCGGCCAGCGCCTCGGCGCGCAGCACCGGCCAGCCGGGGATCTTGCTGTCCCATTCGATCAGGGTCGGGATCGGTCCGCAGCTGTTTATGACTATTTCATAGAGCTGCCAGACGGCATCGGCCACCGGCCCGTCATGGCTGTCGATCAAGAGCAGTTCGCCTTCGTCATCCTCCTGTTCGGCATGGCCGGCGAGGTGGATCTCGCCGACACCGGACAGCGGAAAATCGCGCAGGTATTCCAGTGCTGAAAAGCTGTGATTGGTGGCGGAGACGAAGACATTGTTGATGTCGAGCAGCAGGCCGCAGCCGCTGCGCCGGGCGATCTCGCGGATGAAATCCGTCTCGCTCATGGAGGATTCCGCAAAGAGTACGTAGGTGGACGGGTTTTCGAGCAGGATCGGCCGGCCGATGGCGTTCTGCATCTGATCGACATGATCGCAGACATGGGCAAGCGTTGTGGCCGTATAGGGCAGCGGCAGCAGGTCGTTCAGATAGGTATCGACATGCGTCGACCAGGCGAGATGCTCTGAAATCAGCGCCGGCTCGTAGCGATCGACGAGGGTCTTGAAGCGCCTGAGGTGTTCTTTGTCGAGCGGCTGCGGGCCGCCGAGCGACATGCAGACGCCGTGCAATGAAATCGGGTGGTCGCGGCGCACTCTTTCGAGCGCGCGATGCGGCGGGCCGCCCCCACCCATGTAATTTTCGGCATGGACTTCGAAGAAGCCCAGCGGGCCGGATACGGCTGAGATCGCCGCAAGATGTTCCGGCTTGAAGCTGGTACCGGCCTGGCCGGCGAGTGAAAGTGTCGGAAAGCGGAGGGTGCTTTCCGTCTCCATGGGAAGGTTGTTCGTCATGCTGACGTTTGCCATGTTCGCCTCCGCTTTCCTGAGCTTTTGGGCTTAGATGTCGCGTGTCAGCGGCTTCAGCGAGCCATGACGGCCGCCGGGAATATCGAGCGAGGCGCAGGTACCGCCCTGGACGAATTTCCACGAATTGCCCTGGAAATCCTTGACCGAGGTGCCCTGGCATGTGGTGCCTGGACCGGCAGCGCAATCGTTCTGGCCCTTCAGCGCAACGCCGTAGCACTTCTCCTTGTGAGCTGCGGTTGCAGCAGCGGCCTCAGCCTTGGTCAGCGGGGCGGCACTGGCCATCGTGGCAAGAGCGGACGTGATCGCGCCGGCAAGAAGGGCGGTGCTGATGGAAGTCTTCAACATTGGTAGTCTCCGTTGCTTGAAACGCCCCTGTTTCAGCGGGGCACGTCCGGTATTCGCAAGGAGAGGGCGGGTTGTTACAGGCGAGGTGGTAACGAACGCGTGATGGGATTCGGGGGGCGGAGGCGGCCTTTCCCGCGGTGTCCCGGCAGCGGAATCTGCTTTGCCGGGGGCGAGGATGGTGCTTATGCTGATTGCAAATCATCCGTTCGACTCCGCTGCATGGTAGGGCCCCGAATGTCGATCAAACCTCGAAATGTCCTGTTCGTGTGCAGTCAGAACAAGCTGCGAAGCCCGACCGCCGAGCAGGTGTTCTCTACTCGTGAGGACATCGAGGTGTCGTCGGCGGGGACAAACAACGATGCCTGCAATCCGCTTGATGCCGAACAGGTGGAATGGGCCGACATCATCTTCGTGATGGAGAAGGCGCATCGCAGCAAACTCACCCGCAAATTCCGTAGGTCGCTGAACGGCAAGCGCATTGTCTGCCTCGACATTCCCGATGATTACGAGTTCATGGATCCGATGCTGGTCAGCCTGCTGGAAAGCAAGGTCCCGCGGTATCTCTGAGGCGATGCTCAACCTGAATCTTTGAAATATGTTTTGCTGAGACGCAGGGTGAAACTTCTCGTCTGACCCGCGCTGGATATCGATCGATACTATCGGCTGAAGTTCCGAAGGTTTAAGATTTTGCCGGGGGAAGGCTTCGGGACGAGGGCGGCGTATGGCGCGGCCCGTGGATGCCGGTGATCGGCTGCCTCTCCCTGTGGCAGGATGGGCAGGGATGGATCGGCTGGATGCCATGCGCGTGTTGCTTGCCGTTGTCGATGCCGGCAGTTTGTCGGCGGGCAGCAAGCGGCTGAATGCGCCGCTGCCGAGCGTCAGCCGCAAGGTGGCCGAGCTGGAGCGGTTGCTCGGCGCCAATCTCATCATCCGCACAAGCCGGAACCTGCAACTCACCGATGCCGGGCGCGACTATGTGGATGCGGCGCGCAAGATCATTGCAGAACTGGAGGAGGCGGAGCGCCGGGCCTCCGGTGAGTATCAGCGGCCGCGGGGAACGCTGACGATCACCATGCCGGTGGAATTCGGCAACCGTTATGTGCTGCCGATCGCGCTCGGTTTTCTGGCTGAGCATCCGGAGGTGTCTCTCAACCTTCTGTCGCTCGATCGCACCGTTCATCTCGTCAGCGAGCAGGTGGATATCGCCATCCGGCTGGGGGCGCTGGCAGACAGTTCGCTCTATGCCGCCAAGGTAGCCGAATTTCGGCTGCTGACTTGCGCGAGCCCCGATTATCTCGGGCGTTGCGGATGTCCGCAGCATCCGGGCGAACTGCCCGATCATGACGGTATTATCTTCAATAACAGGACCTTCTTCTGGACCTTCGATATCGATGGCCGGCCGGTGGAGGTGGTGCCGCGCCATCGCATCGAGGTCAATACGGCGGCGAACTGCGTTGCCGCCGCCGTCGGCGGAGCCGGTATTGCCAGGCTTTTCGACTACCAGGTCCCCGGCGAACTTGCCTCCGGGGCTCTGGTGCCGATCCTTGATGACTATGCCGGGGCGCCGCAGCCGATCCATATCGTCTATTCGCGCCAGGGCTTTCTGGCGCTCAAGGTGCGCTCCTTCATCGACTGGACGCTGCCGCGGTTGCGGGAGGCCTGCCGGACCTATGGCTCAATCCAGTAGGGCGCGGATTTCGGCAACAACCCGTTCCGGCGCCTGCAGGTGCGGATAGTGGCTGATGCCGGGCAGGATATCGAGTGTCGCGCCGGTCCTCTCGGCGAATTCCGCGCCCATCCGGCTGTCGATATAGATATCCTTTTCGCCCCATATCACCTTTACCGGCGTCTTGAGCTTTCCGAGGTTTGCTTCAAGCAGATCCTGATCGCGGGTGAAGGCCGCATAATAATGGTAGAAGGCATCGGCGGAGGTGAGGGCGCCATGGCTCCAGCCTTGGACCATGTCTTCCTTGACGCCGGCGGCGAGATCGAACTGCCTGTCGTCAGGCAGGCCACGCCGGTAAGCGTTCTCAAGGATTTCGTCGCTCGTCTGGTTCATGGCGGCGCGGGTCCTGGAAGCCGCCGGCTCGGCCTTCAGGTTCTGCAGGCGCTCATGCATATAGGCCGGCCGATTGAAGGGGGCGAAGTCGCCGACGATGATGCGCCTTGCGATATCGGGCTCGTCGATGGCCAGGAGCAGGGCGGGCAGGGCGCCGATATCGGCGGCGTAGATCGTCAGTGTGGATCGGTCGATGCCGGCCTTGTCGATATAGGCCTTCAGCACGCCGGCATAAGCACGCGGTGAATAGGAGAAGTTTTCGGCTGCGGGCCGAGATGACAGGCCATATCCCGGCCAGTCGAAGGCATGCACCTCGAATTCGTCGCCGAGCGCGGCTGCAATGTCGCGCCAGACGAGCGAGGTTTCGGGAAAGCCGTGCAGGAAGAGCACGGTGCCTTTCGGCGCCGGATTGTGCACGACGAGTCGCCGCAGCGTGATATCCCCGCCGACGGCAATGGTGCCGATTTCGGGGGTTGCGGCTTCGGTCGTGCCGGCACTTACGGGGGTGAGTGTGGCGCCTGTGATTGCAGCGGCTACGAGCAATGGTCCAAGTGATGATGTCAACATATCCGTTGTCCTTCCTCTCCGGCGGCCATGCTCGCTCAGAAGCCTCATGGCTGCGATCGGGGTGAATTCTCGATGACAAGGATCGTGCATCGCGCCTGCCGTCGGTAGACCGCGGCCATGAGAGTCTGCCTCTCATTTTCCCTCGGTACCGGGCGATCGGCCCGCGCCGTACATCATCGCCATCAGCGACGCCGGGGGATGGCCCCGCGTCCCCAAGAAAGGATGATGAGACATGAATGATATGACCGTAAATCTGACAATCGCTCAGCCCGAAAGGGTGCGCGGTCTGCCGGGTCACTCGACCGTTGGCACCGACAATCTCGAGGCTGCGGGGGAATTCTACGACAAGCTCATGGCCGTCTTCGGCATCGGCCGTTTTCTGGTCCAGCCGGGCCGGGCCGTCTATTACGGCGAGCGCACGCTGGAATTCGGCGTGGTGAAGCCCTTCGACGGCAGGCCGGCACGTGCCGGCAATGGCAGCATGGTGGCCTTCGAGGCGCGTTCCCGCGCAAAGGTGCGCGAGGCTCATGCAACGGCACTACAGGCCGGCGGAACGGATGAGGGCGCTCCGGGGCCACGCGGGGAGAATGGCGAGGGGCCTTACTGCGCCTATTTCCGCGACCCAGAAGGCAACAAGTTCCTGGTCTACCGCGCCGGGCCGGACGAAGCCTGAGATCGCTTCCGGCGCATTTCAGGCGCAAGATGTCAGGCGTCCGAAATGCGGCTGCGAACCTTCCGATGGAATGGAGGCAAGTCATGAAATCAGGGCAATCAATCGTAAGACTAGGCATGTCACGGCGTTCGCTCTTGTTTGCGGGCGCGGCGGCCGGGTTGACGGCGGTGCTGTCGTCGCCTGCGGGCGCGGCCGATCCCGTCGATGCAGAGGCGCTCGCTGGCGGAATCCGGCCGTTCCGGGCCGATATTCCCGAGGCCGCGCTTGCCGATCTCCAGCGTCGGCTTGCCGCCACCCGCTGGCCAGATGGTGAGACCGTGCGCGACCGTTCGCAGGGCGTGCAGCCGGAGAGGCTGAGGGCGCTGGTGGATGAGTGGCAGTCTTCCTACGACTGGCGCAAAGCCGAGGCGCGGCTGAACGGTTTTCCGCAATTCGTGACCGAGATCGATGGCATCGATATCCATTTCATCCATGTCCGCTCCCGCCACGAGAATGCCCTGCCGCTGATCATGACGCATGGCTGGCCGGGATCGGTCTTCGAACTGCTAAACGTGATCGGCCCGCTGACTGACCCGACCGCGCATGGCGGCACGGCTGACGATGCCTTCCATCTGGTGATCCCCTCGATCCCCGGCTTCGGCTTTTCCGGCAAGCCCAAGGAGACGGGTTGGAACCCGCAGCGCATCGCGACCGCCTGGGACACGCTGATGAAACGGCTCGGTTATACCAGCTATGTTTCGCAGGGCGGCGACTGGGGCGCGATCATCAGCGATGCGCTGGGGCGGCAGGCGCCGGAGGGGCTGCTTGGCATCCACGTCAACAGGGTCGAGCGCGCGACCACCTTTCCGCCGGATGCGGCGCAGGCGCTGATGAGCGGGGCGGCGTCGCCTGACAGCTTGTCGGCGGAGGAGAAAGTGATCTTCATGGAAGCCCGGGATTTCCTCGCCAATGGCTTCGGCTATGCCGCGATCATGGGAACCCGGCCGGAAACGATCGGCTACGGGCTTGCGGATTCTCCCGTGGGGCTTGCGGCCTGGCTCTATGACAAGATCGCCGACTGGGTGTTTACCCGCGGAGATCCTGAACAGGCGCTCGGCAGCCAGGCCATTCTCGACAATATCACGCTCTACTGGCTCACCAATACCGGGCCTTCGAGCGGGCGCATCTATTGGGAGAATGTCGCGGCCGGCGCAAAGCTGGAGCCGGTCAAGGTTCCGGTCGCGGTCACGGTCTTTCCCGGCGAGGTTTACCGGCCGCCGCGACACTGGCTCGGCAGAGCCTATCCGCAGTTGCTCTATTACAACGTGGCTGCAAAAGGCGGGCATTTTGCGGCTTGGGAGCAGCCGGAACTCTTCGCCCAGGAAGTCCGGGCCGCGTTCAGGACATTGCGCTCATAGGCAGATCGCATTTCCGCGAGCGTTTGGGAACATCGAGCTTTTTCGACCGTTTGCGATGAGGAAAGACCTGGAGGAGGAATCCCAATGAGTAATCTCCATAATGACAGCGCCCCCGAATTCTCAGGCGGCGGGGGCCGCAGTACGCTGACCGCTTTCTTCGACAGCCGCGATGACGCCGACAGGGCGATCGACCGGCTGAAGAACCTGGGTATCACCGGTGTCAGAATGATGCGGGGATATGAAGCGGATGGCGACAAGGCAGGCGTTGCCGGCGACGACCGCAGCGGTTTCTGGTCGAAGCTGGAGGACTGGCTGTTTCCGGATGAAGACCGGTCGGTCTATGCCGAAGGCCTGCGCCGGGGCGGCTTTCTGATCTCCGTCGAGGTCGATGATGCCACCTACGGTATCGCATACGACATTCTCGACGACGAAGGCTCCATCGACATGGACGAACGTGCGGACCTCTGGCGCGCAGAGGGCTGGAATATCAGCAAGTCGAACGAGGCTTTTGCAGCCTCGAAATATGATGCAAGCCAGGCTCGTGAAGCTGATGATGCCGAGCGTGCCCGGCAGGCAAGTGCTGTGCAGGATGACGTCTTTGCAGCCGGTGCGGCCGGTATGGCCGGCCCGGCCACGCCGATGGGACGTCATACCCGCCGGCTCGATCCGAATTCCCCGCGCGTTCGTGCCTATGATCTCAACGACGAGGCACCGCTCGATCAGGAACTGCGTGACGACATCATGCCGACCGGACATCACCGCACGGTGGAGGAATCCACGGAGCGCGCTGAGCGCGAGCTTCGCCAGGCTCAGGACGTGGACGGCATGCGGCAGGAGCAGACGCTGCCGCGCGGTCGATAATGGTCTGAAACATGGGCGCGCCGGATTTCCGGCGCCCCCTTAGAGCGGCGGAAGGAAAACGGAATCATCTCTGCCGCTTTAAGGTTTTTGTTCAAGCATCGGATTATCCGAAGGCCGCTTCCCGCTTTTGCGCGACATGCTTTAATGCGCGGTGCCGTCGACTATGACGTGGTCATGATCCCTGGAGCATTTCTCGATGCGGGCGTGGATCTTGTAGACCTCGCGCAGCATGTCGACGGTGACGACCTCGCGCGGCTTGCCGCAGGCGCGCATGCGGCCGTTCTGGATGATCAGTACCTTATCTGCGAAGCGCAGCGCCTGGTTCAGGTCGTGGATGGCGATCAGTACGATCATGCCGCGCTTGCGGGCCTGGCGCTGCATGAAATCAAGCACTTCCACCTGACGATGAAGATCGAGCGCGCTGGTCGGCTCGTCCATCAGCATGATCTCCGGCTCGCGCACGAGCGCCTGGGCGATGGAGACGAGCTGGCGCTGGCCGCCTGACAAGGCGCCGAGATCGCGGAAGGCGATCGCCTCGATGTTCAGCGCCTTCATGACGTCGTCGATGAGCCTGAGATCCTGATCGCTGACGCCCCAGGACTGGCCCTGCTTGCGGGCAAGCAGGATCGATTCATAGACCGTCAGCACCGCATTGGCCGAGGTATCCTGCGGCATGTAGCTGATGGCGTTCTTTGTCTTTGCGCCTTCGACCAGCACGTTTCCCGGCCCTTTCAGGAGGCCGGTGATGCGCTTGAAGAGGGTGGACTTGCCGGCGGCATTCGGGCCGATCACAGCGACGAGCTCGCCGGCCGTCATTTTGGGCGTCGTTACGTTTTCGACGAAGAGCTTGCGGCCGTGGTAGGCGCCGACCGACTGCAGCTGAAGCGCTACCATGAGCGGCTCCTGTTCGAGAGGATGAGCGAGAAGAAGAAGGGCACGCCGACCAGCGCCGTGATGATGCCGATCGGGAAGACGACGCCCGGAATGATCGACTTCGAGACGACAGAGGTCAGCGAGAGCAGCAGGGCGCCTGAAAGGATCGAACCTGGCAGGAAGAAGCGCTGGTCTTCGCCGAGGATCATGCGGGCGATATGCGGGCCGACGAGGCCGACGAAGCCGATCGTGCCGACGAAGCTGACGGGAACGGCCGCCAGCAGCGAGACGATGAGCATCGTTTCCAGCCGGATGCGGCGCACATTGACGCCGAAGCTCGCCGCCTTGTCCTCGCCGAGGCGGATCGCCGTCAGCGCCCAGGCATGGCGGGCAAAGAGCGGCAGGGCGAAAAGCAGCACGGCAAGCGTGATCCAGATCTTCGGCCAGGTGGCCTTGGTGAGGCTGCCCATGGTCCAGAAGACGACGGCCGAGAGCGCCTGTTCGGACGCAAGATATTGCAGGAAGGCGAGAGCCGCATTGAAGGTGAAGACGAGGGCGATGCCGAGCAGCACGACTGTTTGCACCGAAACGCCGCGCGCCTGCGAGATGAAATGGATGAAGAGCGTGGCGACGAGCGCCATGATGAAGGCATTGACCGGCACCAGAAGGCCAGCCGCGACCGGCAGGATTGGCACGCTGGTGACGATGGCAAGGGCCGCACCGAAGCTTGCGGCGGCGGAAATGCCTAACGTGAAGGGGCTTGCCAGCGGATTGGCGAGGATCGTCTGCATCTGCGCCCCGGCAACCGAGAGCGATGCGCCGACGACGATCGCCATGACGGCGACCGGCATGCGGATATCCCAGACGACGGCGCGGACCTGCGCCGAGACGGAGTCGGGATAGAGGAGGGCGGTGACGACCTCACCGAGGCCGTAGCGGGCCGGCCCCCAGGCGAGATCGACGGCGAAGGACAGGCAGAGCGCTGCCGTCATGGCAAAGAGGATCACAAGCTTGCGGCGGGCGAGGGCGCGGTAACGCGCCCCGCCTGCTTCTGCTTCGATCGGCACGGCGGCGATCTCTGCCATCTCGCCTTACTTTCCGGCCTTGGCGTCGACCCAGTAACCCGGCTGATAGGCGACGGGCAGGAACTTCTCGTGGAATTCCTTGAAGGTCGCATCCGGGTCGAGATCGGCAAAGAGGTCCGGGTGGAACCACTTGGCCATCTGCTGCACGGCGACGAACTGGTAGGGGCTCGTGTAGAACTGGTGCCAGATCGCATGCACATTGCCGTCGGCAACGGCCTTGGAACCGGTGAAGGCCGGGTTCTGCATCAGTGCGTCGAGCGCCTTGCGGCTGTCGTCGATGGTGGCGGCAGCGGCCGGACCGACATTGACGAAATCCTTGGCATCCTTGGTCTGGCTCCAGTTCGAGCCAGTGACGACGACGACGTCAGGATTGGAAGCGACGACCTGTTCGGCGTTGATCGAGCCGGTATAGCCGGGCAGGAAATCGGAACCGAGATTGTGGCCGCCGGCCCAATCCACCATCAGGCCGAAATTGTCGGGGCCGAAGGTGCCGCAGCACTCGACGAGGCCGGCGGCGCGATACATGAAGACATTAGGCTTCTTGGGGTTGGCTTCCTTCAGCTTGTCGGTGACGCGTGCCATCTGCTGCTTCCAGTAAGCGGCGACGGCCTGGGCGCGGTCTTCATGGCCGAAAAGCTTGCCGAGGATCTCCAGGCTCGGCTCGGTATTGTCGAGAATGTGCTCGCGGAAATCGATATAGACGATCTTCACCCCGATCTTGTTCAGCGTGTCCTCGAGCTTCACCTCGTCGGCGGCCTTCTTGTTGCCGATCGGCAGCAGCATGACATCGGGGTGAAGCGCCACAACCGTCTCGGTCTGCAGCGTGCCATCCGTCAGGTTGCCGAGGAAGGGCAGGTCCTTACCCCTAGGGAATTTCCCGACATAGGCGTTGAAGCCATCCTTGTCGGTCGTCCAGAGATCATTGCGCCAGCCGACGATCTTGGCGAAAGGATCGTCCTTCTCGATCGGGGCGACGGCATAGAGCATGCGGCCTTCGCCAAGGATCACGCGCTCGACCGGCTTGTCGAAGGTGACATCACGGCCCGCCACATCCTTGATAGTGAAGGGATCGGCAAAAGCCGAAAGTGGCAGCAGGCCCGCAACTGCAACTGCGGATACCGCAAGCAATTTCATAAATTTCATCTGGAAACTCTCCCCGTCCTTGGTAATGTCTCGAGGCATAGAAAAATTGACTTTTGGAATCAAGTTTTATGTTTTAGAGCTTTTCCAAAGTAGTGCAGTGCCGGGGTGAAGATGATGAACACGATGAACACAAATTATTCTATTCGCGATGAAATCCGGGACTTCTGGTCGGAAAGGGCGGCCACGTTCGACGAGAGCGTCGGCCACGAAATCTTTTCCGAAGCTGAGCGAAAGGGCTGGCAGCGGCTGATCCGCAAGCATCTCGGCGAGGGGCAGGGGCGTGCGGCACTCGACCTCGCCTGCGGCACGGCGGTCATTTCCCATCTCATGCATGGGGCGGGCTTCAAGGTGACCGGGCTCGACTGGTCGGATGCCATGCTGGCGCAGGCGCGCGCCAAGGCGAAGAAGCGCGGCACCGATATCCGCTTCGTCTCGGGCGATGCGGAAAACACCATGGAGGCCAAGGAAAGCTACGACGTGATCACCAACCGCCATCTCGTCTGGACGCTGGTCGATCCACCCTCGGCCTTCCGCGAGTGGTTCTCCGTGCTGAAGCCCGGCGGCAAGGTCCTGATCGTCGACGGCAACATGGGCAAGGAGACCTGGGTCAAGGGCCTGCAGAAGGTCTGGACGAAGTTGACCGGCAAGGCGCCGGCGAGCCACATGAAGCCCGAGATGATGGCTCGCCATCAAGCCATCCGCTCGCGCGTCTATTTCCCCAAACAGATGCCGGCCGAAGCGATCGTCGAGCTGCTGCGCCGGGCGGGCTTCGACAATATCGTCGTAGACCGCAAGCTCTCCGATATTCACTTGGCGCAGGCGCGCAAGATGCCCTTCCTGCGCGGGCTGGAGCGCATGGTGCAGGACCGTTTTGCGATCTGTGCGACGAAGCCGGACTGAGCTCCGGCAGCCCCCAGAGGAGCCAATTATTCCGACGTTGTCTCCTCAATCTCCTCCGGAATGAAGCCACCGGTCTGGCGTTTCCATAGGCGCGCGAAGAGGCCGTTGCCTTCGATCAGTTCTTCCGGCCGGCCTTCTTCGATGATGCGGCCGTGGTCGAGCACGACGATGCGGTCCATGCTCGATATGGTGGAGAGGCGGTGGGCGATGGCGATGACGGTTTTGCCTTCCATCACCAGGTTCAGACGCTCCTGGATGGCGGCTTCGGATTCGCTGTCGAGGGCCGAGGTTGCCTCGTCGAGCACCAGGATTGGTGCGTTCTTCAAAAGTACGCGGGCGATCGCCACGCGCTGGCGCTGGCCGCCCGAGAGCTTGATGCCGCGGTCGCCGACATAGGCCTCGTAGCCCTTGCGGCCCTCGCTGTCGGCGAGGTCGGCGATGAAGATATCGGCGCTCGCCATCTTCGCGACACTCTCGATCTCCTCCTGCGTTGCCTCCGGGCGGCCGTAGCGGATGTTGTCGCCGACCGAGCGGTGCAGCAGCGCAACATCCTGGGCGATGACGCCGATGGCGCGGCGAAGGCTCGACTGGGTGACTGAGCGGATATCCTGGCCGTCGATGAGGATCGCGCCGTCCTTGATGTCATAGAAGCGCAGGAGCAGATTGGCGAGCGTCGTCTTACCCGCGCCAGAGAGGCCGACGAGGCCGACTTTTTCGCCGGGACGGACGGTCAATGACAGGTTGTCGATGACGGGCTTGCCGGATTTGTAGGCGAAACGAACGTCGTCGAAGCGGATTTCACCGTTCGGGACGACAAGGTCCTGCGCATCCGGCCGGTCGGTGATGGTGGGCGGTGTCGTCATGACCGGCATGGCGTCCTTGATCGTACCGATCGCCTGGAAAATCTGCTGGCCCATTTGCAGGAACGTAAACGTGTGACCGGATAGCCGGTTGAGAACATAAACGGCGGCAGTGAATTCGCCGATCGTGACGAAGCCATCAACGAGCCCGGTAAAGCCGATCGACAGGATGGCCAGCCAGTGCATCACGTTGAGGACGACGACGATGACCTCTGCGGTCCGATAGATGCGCTGTTCGCTTTGTTGGGCCTTGATCGCCTTGCCGATGATACCTCGGATAGCGCCCGCCTCGCTGTCTTCGGCGGCGAATTGTTTCACCATCTGCATATTGGCGTAGAGATCGGTAACGGCGCCGGAAATCAGGCTGCGGCGCTTGGCGGAGCGGCGTGCTCGTTCGGTGAAGACAGGTGCCAGTCTGACCGCGAGCAGCACGTTGAGCGTGATCCATACGATGGTCGGCAGCGCAAGCTGCCAGGAGAGTGCGCTCAGAAGGATGACGGAGCCGACCATCTGCATGATGAAGCGCGGGATGGACTGGAAGGCGGACATAACCTGCTGCTGGACGGCGGACGCCACCTGCTGCAGGCGCGAGGCGACCTGGCCGGCATAGAGATCGTGGAAGAAGGCGAGATCCTGCCGCTCCACCGCTCTGTGGCCCTGCCACTGGATGGCCGCCGGCATGCCGATGCCGAGCGTATGCGAATTCAGCGTATTGACGAGGAAGGAGGCAATCGGGATGGCGGGGAAAAGCATCAGGCCGAGCAAGATCAGCAGCGGCCGGTCATTGTGCAGGAAAGCGGAGGCACCCTGCTGCGTGACGCCATCGACGATGACCGACAGGCCCCAGACGATCGTCAGATTCATGGCCTCGATCGCCATGGTGCAAAGGGCGAGCGCGATCAGGATGCCGCGAAACATCGAGATGAAGTGCAGGAGCACTGTCACCGGCCCTTTCGACGGCAACGGTCGGTAGGGAATATCGAGTGGGCGGATCAGGTTTTCGAAGGGGCGGTAGATCGCATCTGAAATCGACATAATCGACTTAAGCCTTTTGGGTCTGACATCGGAGAAGGGCGGGCGTATCAGGCGACGCAGGCCGCATGGAATCATCTTCCGGCTGCAATCTCAATTAGAAATTTTAGAAATCTTTGTGATCACAGGGCGAAACATCAGCTCGACCGCCGCGCAGCGCTGCCTTGCTGGAAGTGCTCGCCGGCAGCTTCGAGCTGCACCCAATGGTGCTTTGACTGCTCGAAGATCGATTTGGCGGGCGCCGGGAATTGACTCCCGTCGGTCAGCGCTCCGAGAGCGACGCCGATCATTGAGGGCAGGTTTTCGGCCTTCCAGTAGACCGATGAGCCGCAATTCGGGCAGAAGTAGGTATGCACCTTTCCGCCGCTTGCCGCATCGCGGGTGTATTGCTTGCCGAAGCCACACACGGTGACGGCTTCGGCCGGATAGAAGGCGCCGGCGCCGAAGGGGGCGCCTGTTCGTCTCTGGCATTCGATGCAGTGACAGGCGATCACCACATTTGGTTTCTCCGGCAGCGCCAGTCTGAGCGCGCCGCAACTGCATTGGGCATTGGCCATCGGGAGACTCCTGTTTCGCGAGGGGGGAAGATTTCGGGGTTTGTGGGGAGATGCCGGGGCGCGGAGCTGAATTCGCTCACCTTGAAATGACGGCAGTGCCGTCAGCGGCGGCACCTTTCCGGAAGTGCCATAAGCGAGAGATCAAGCTGAACACGCCGATAATAGACCATGCTCGAAGCGATTCTGCTCGGAAAGCCGATGCCCGTGGAACAGGCCCGGCTTTTGTTCGACGGATCAGACCAGTCGGCCTGGCATCGTGATCCTGCAATTGCAGGACCTGCCGCCTCAGCCGCGACGAGCTGCCTCTATTGCCGCGACGTCGATCTTGCGCATGGTCATCATCGCGTCGAAAGCACGCTTTGCCTCGGCCCCGCCTGCCTGTATCGCTTCCATCAGGGCGCGCGGTGTGATCTGCCAGGAGACGCCCCATTTATCCTTGCACCAGCCGCATTCGCTTTCCTGGCCGCCATTGCCGACGATTGCGTTCCAGTAGCGGTCGGTTTCTTCCTGATTTTCCGTCGAGATCTGGAACGAAAAGGCCTCGCTATGCTTGATCGAGGGGCCGCCATTCAGGCCGATGCAGGGAATGCCGGCAACCGTGAATTCCACAACCAGCACCTCTCCCTGCTGGCCGGCCGGATAGTCGCCGGGGGCGCGATGAATGGCGCCGACTTTGCTGTCCGGAAAGATCCCGGCGTAAAAGCGGGCGGCCTCCTCGGCGTGCTTGTCATACCAGACACAGATCGTGTTCTTGTGCATCGCGCGGTCCTTTGGTGTTTTCCCCTGATGGCAGTGACATAAGGGACAAAGCGGTTTTCTCCAGTCCAAGCGCGCCATTTTAAAAAATTGCGGCTGCTATCCCCAGAACCATGATTTGTTGACCTCCGTCCTCGCCTCTGATGGGGTGAGGCCGATATCGCGGAGCGCGTCGTCGGACAGGCAGGAGAGCGCCAGCCTCTCGCGGCGCTTGTTCAGGTAAAGGCGGATGCCCATCAGGCAGCGGCGTACGACGCCACCGGTCGGGGCGCGATCTAGAGTTCTCGATATTTCCACGTTAGTCGTCATCAGGCATCTCCAGCACTCGTCTTGGACGCCTCAAAATGGACTGGCACATGCCCGCAAGGAAGCTTATGGTTCTTATGCAATCCATAAGGAATTTTTCTGATGCTGAATCTCGACCAGCTTGCCGCCTTCGTCAGCGTCATCGATCTCGGTAGCTTTACGGCTGCTGCCGAAAGAGCGGGCCTGACGCAGCCGGCCGTCAGCCTGCAGGTGAAATTGCTGGAACAGAGGATGGGGGTTCGGCTGATCGAGCGGGTCGGCCGCCGGGCGCAGCCATCTGCGGCGGGCGTCGAACTGCTGGCCCATGCGCGCCGGATCCTCGGCGAATGCGCGTCGGCCGAGGAGGCGATGACGCCTTACAGGCAAGGTGCGGTGGGGCGCGTGCGGATCGGCAGCGGCGGCACCGCCTCGATCCATCTGCTTCCCCGCGCGATCGCCGCCGTCAAGAAACGCATGCCCGGTCTGGAAATCGTGGTTCGTGTCGGCAACACCGACGAGATGGTCCGCGATCTCGAAATCAATGCGCTCGATATCGCCGTCGTGACGCTGCCGGCGTCCGGCCGCTCCATCGAGATGGAACCCTTTTACGAGGACGAGCTCGTCGCCGTGGCTCCCAAGGGGAGCGCGATGCCTGAGGGTGGGCCGACGGCTGATTTCTTCACGGACAAGATCATGATGCTCTATGAGGGCGGCAATACGCGCCGGGCCACCGACGAATGGTTTGAGGCTGCGGGCATCAGGAGCCAGCCCACCATGGAGTTCGGCAGCGTCGAGGCGATCAAGGAACTGATTGCGGCGGGACTCGGATGGTCGATACTTCCGGGGCTTGCCCTGAAGCGTGACCGGGGCCGGTTCGTGACGTCACCCGTTCAGCCGCCGCTCGTGCGCCAGCTCGGCATGGTCATCCGGCGCGACAAACATCTGACGCGGGGACTGCGCGAGGTGATGAAGTGCCTTCGCGCATTCGAGGCGTAACGGCTTTTGACTAAGCTGTCATGCGGCAGCTCCGAGAGCGCTTTGCTCGGCGCAGATCCGATCGATCAGGGCATCGAAATCGCCCTTCGGTGGGCGGCCCTTCGCGAAACGCTGCTTCAGGTGCATGATCGGCTCTTCCAGAATTTCGTCCAGGCTTGTGGCGCAGGTGAAATCGCCGGCTACACTCTTGGCCTTGGAATTATCGAAAATCGCTGTCCAGGCCTTGTCGCCGGTCAGCGGGCCGATCCATTCCGGATTATATTTGACTAGCGTGTCTGTCGGCACATGGACGATCTTCGCCTCGACGCCCAGCAACCTGGCGATCGCCTTCTGGATGTGATCCCAGATATGGGCGTGGTCGTTGGTGATGTGAAAGATATCGCGCAGCGCCTTCTGCTTGCCGAACAGGCCGACGAAGGGCACGGCGAAATCGACCGAGCGGGTCAGCGTCCAGGGCGTATGGCCGTCGCCGGCAACGATGGTCGGCTCGCCGTCCAGCATGCGCCGGGCCATGACGTCGCTGTCGCCCATCATGATGGGCAGGCCGGTGCGGACGGTGTGGCTGGGGCGCACGATCGTCCAGGCGAGCTTGTCGGCCTTCTTCAGCAGTTCCTCGCAGGCGATTTTGGCCTGGCTATAGGGCCAGTAGGGGTTGACCGCCGGTGTCTTCTCCTCGGTGATCACATAATGGCGGGCCGGCTTTTCATAGACCGAGGCGGAAGAGATGAAGATGTACTGGCCGCAATGGCCCGAGAAGATCTCGATATCGCGGGCGATCTGATCCGGCGTGAAGGCGATGAACTGGGCGACGACATCGTAATTGGCCTTGGCGAGATCGACATAGGCCGACGATCCCAGCTCGCCCACGATGGAGGTGACGCCAGCGGGCAGGGGATCGCCCCTCAGGCCGCGGTTAAACACGCTGACATCATGGCCTTGAGCCACGGCGCGCTCGACGCAGGGATAGGAAATCTGGCCGGTGCCGCCAATGAAAAGGATCTTCAAAGCCATAAGGGATCTCCGTGTCGGATGGGGCAGGATTATCGATAATCTTCATAGCGCGAAAGCGATGAGCCGTCTTCTGCAAAATGGCCGGCATGGTGACGCAGCAGGCATTTGCGTGTCGGCAACCGGTTTGCAGGCCTGCTCAGGGCGCGACCATCAGCTTGCCGATCTCCTGGGCCAGTTGATCCTGGGTGTAGGGCTTTCCGAGCTTGGCGACGTCAAGGTCTAGCCCGGGCGGGAGTTCGGCATATCCCGATGCAATGAGGATCGGCAAGCCGGGGGCTATGGTGCGGACGGCTTTGGCGAGGTCTCCGCCCGTCATGCCGGGCATGGAGTAATCGGTGATCATCAGATCGAAGTCCGCGCCGCTGCCCAGGCACTCGAGAGCTTCTTTTCCCGAATGGGCCTCGACCACTTCATGACCGAGATCGGTGAGCATATCGGCAGAGCTCATGGCGATCAGGATGTCGTCGTCGACGAGCAATATGCGCTTCGGGCCGGAGACCTTGTCTGCGTCCGCCGGCATCGCGTCATCAGGCTCGGTATGGACACTGGTCGATGTGGAGACGGGGATCCAGAGTTCAGCGGTCGTGCCCTTGCTGGGCGTGCTTTGAAGTTTCAGGTCGCCTTTCAATTGCAGGGCGAGACCATGGATCATAGAGAGCCCGAGGCCAGTTCCCTTTCCGAGCTCCTTTGTCGAAAAGAATGGCTCGATCGCCTTTTGCAACGTTTCCTTGTCCATGCCATAGCCGTGGTCGGCGACGGTCAAGACGACGTAGCTGCCGGCGGCGAGTTCATCGGTCGGCGCAATCTGCTCCGCCTCCTTCAGCTCGATGCGGATCGTGCCGCCATCTGGCATTGCGTCGCGTGCGTTGACGGCGAGATTGAGCAGGGCAAGCTCGATCTGGTTCGCATCGGCCGAGACGAGAGGAAGATTCTCGGGAACGGTGGTTTCGATCAGGACGGTGGAGCCGACGGAGCGCTTCAGCAGGTCCGCCATGCCGAGCACCAGGGCGCGCATGTCGACCGGGTCAATGCGCAGGTCCTGTCGCCGCGCAAAGGCCAGCAGTCTCTGGGTGAGGGAGGCGCCGCGTTTCGCCCCCTGCAGGGCGCCGTCGATCAGGCGGGCGGCCCTGATGTCGTCTCCAACATATTTACGCAGCAGTTCAAGGTTGCCGAGGACGGCCATCAGCAGATTGTTGAAGTCGTGCGCCACGCCGCCGGTGAGCTGGCCGATCGCCTCCATCTTCTGGGCCTGGCGAAGCTGCTCTTCGGCGCGCTCGCGCTGGCTGACTTCCGCCATCACCACGGCATGCGCCTGTTCCAGCTCGCGCGTGCGCTCAGCGACCTTTTCCTCCAGTATTTCATTAAGCTGCCGCTGGTGCTCCTCGGCCTTCAGCCGCGCCGTGATGTCGGCAGAGACACCCACCATCTTGATCGCCTCGCCGGAGCGATCCTTGTAGAGCTGCGCCCGGATTTCGGCCCAATGAACGGAACCATCGGCCCATATGGTCCGGTATTCGATGGAATAATCGGCACCGGTTTCAACAGTCTTGCTTACTGCCGCCTCCATGCGCTCCCGGTCCTCGGGGTGAACGGAGCTTAGCAGATCCTTGTAGGTAAACGGGTCTTCGGGACGGTGGCCGAAAATGGCCTTGCAGGTCGACGAGGTCGTCAGCACGCCTGACGCAAGGTCGAGTTCCCATGCGCCGAGCCGCCCGGCTTCCAGAGCCGTCTGAAGCCGGCGCTCGCCTGCATCGAGGGCCTCCATGCGCAAACGCGCATCGTACTGCCGCCGGCGTCCGCGCATGGCAGAGCGGGCAACGCTGATGAAGGTGGTTGCGTGGAACGGGCGTTCGACGAAGCTGACATTGCCAAGGACCTCTGACAGCCTGGCGGCTGCGGGATTGCGCTCGGGACCGCCGCCCCTGTTTGTCAGGATGATGAAGGGCAGATCGGACCAGCTCGGCTGCTGCTCGATCCAGGCGGAGATGGCGCGCAGATCGGCGGAACGCAACGCCTCTTCAGTGACGACAGCAAAGGCGACGTCGTCATTAAGGCTTTCGACCAAGGAGGATAGATCGGTCGTCGCTTTTGGTTGTACGCCCGCTTCCCGCAGGAGCGAAGCTGCAATCTGCGCATCACGCCCGATTGGAGCGTGGATCAGGCCGATGACATCGCTGTTAGGAATGGTGGCCGTCCTCGTCTGAGTTTTCAAGAAGCGGCTGTCTTTCGCCGACAAATGTCGGAACGCCGCGAAGCACGCCCTGGAAACCGGAGAGCGGCTCGCCAAGAGTCAGCCCTTCATTGGTGATGTGGAATTCTCTGATAGTCTCTTCGTGGCTGCCGGTGCGTTTCTTGATGACGGAAACCGCGCGGCGCACTTTTCCGAGCGCCTCGAAATAGCGCAGCAGGACCACGCTATCGGCGAGATAGGTAACATCGACCGGTGATTTCATGTCGCCAACGAGGCCGTGCTGGGCAACGGTGAGGAAGGTGTTGGCGCCCTGGCGGTTCAGATATTGGAGAAGCTCATGCATGTGAAGGATGAGCGCGTTTTCCTCCGGCATCGATGCTTGATAGCCGTTGATACTGTCGATGACGACGGTCTTGGCGTCGTAGCTGGCGACCCGATCCCTGACACGTTGCGCAAACTCTCCGGGCGACAGCTCGGCGGCATCCAGTTGCTCGATATGGATCAGTCTGTCGTCGTGCATCTTCTCCAGATCGATACCCATCGATCTCGTGCGCGAAAACAGCAGCCCAAGCTCTTCATCGAAGATAAAAACAGCCGCCTTTTCGCCGCGCTTGACCGCCGCATCGACGAACTGCAGAGTAAACAGGCTCTTGCCCGTACCTGCCGGGCCGATCAGCAGCGTGCTGGAGCCGCGCTCGATCCCGCCGCCCAGGAGATCATCGAATTCCTTGATGCCGCTCGAGAGGGTCGTTCGCTCGAAGCCCTTCTTGTGCTCGATTGCGCGCAGCCTTGGAAATACCGCCACACCGCCGGTCTTGATGACGAAGTCGTGGTATCCGCCGCGAAAGGACTGGCCGCGATATTTGATGACCCGCAGCCGCCGACGCTCCGAGCCGTAATCGGGTGCAAGCTGTTCGAGATGGATCACGCCATGAACGACACTGTGAACGGTCTTGTCGAGATTATCTGACGTCATGTCGTCGAGGAGCAGGACTGTGGCATCCGACCGGGCAAAGAAATGCTTCAGCGCCAGGATCTGCCGGCGATAACGTAGCGAGCTTTGGGCGAGAAGCCTGATTTCCGAGAGGCTGTCGATGACGACCCTCTGCGGCTTTATCCGCTCGAAGGCCTCGAAGATCAGCTTGGTGGTCTCGCCCAGCTCCAGGTCCGACGAATAGAGGAGGCTCTGCTGCTGATCGGCGTCGAGCAGGCTTTCGGGCGGCACGAGTTCGAAGATTTTTATGCCGTCGCCGAGTTCCATTCCATGCGAGGCGGCGCTGTCGCGCAACTCTTCCTCGGTTTCGGAAAGACTTATGTAAAGGCAGCTCTCACCGAGATCAGCGCCTTCAAGTAAAAACTGCAAGGCGATGGTTGTTTTTCCGGTGCCGGGCGAGCCTTCCAGCAGGAATACATGACGACGTGTAAACCCGCCGAATAATACATCGTCCAGTCCTTCGATTCCGGTCTCCGCCTTCTTGCTCAAAACTTGGTCCATGCCGTCTCCTATATCAGCCAAGGAGTTAGGGCAGGAGGCTCAAGGAGCAAGACTGCTGATGACGTTGATTTGCGAAACGGGATTCGTCCCGATCGGTAACCGCGCCGGCGGCGTCGACGGCGGAAAGGCTTGGAGCCGCCGGTCAGGCGCCGCTTTGCGGCAGGCGTCGGCGGACGATGCCGGTGTGGAATTTTGCGCCGTAAAGGAGGCCGTCATCGTTGAAATCGAAGGTCGGATTGTGGAGCGGCGCGGAGGCCTCGCCATTGCCGAGGAAGACGAAACAGCCGGGAACGACATCGAGGAAACGGGCGAAATCTTCCGAGGCCGTCATCGGTTCCTTTCGGACCTCGATGCTGCCGGGCTCAAAGATGTCGCGGGCGGCAGCGAAGGCCTCTTCGGTAAGGGCAGGGTCGTTCAATAGGGGGATGAATTCCCTTGTGTAGGTGACTTCGGCCGAGAGATTGTAGGTCAGTGCGGTGCCTTCGGCGATGATGCGCATCTGCCTTTCGATTTCGGCGCTGACGTCGGAGTGGAAACTTCTAGCATCTCCAAGAATGCGGGCGAGGCCCGGCAGGGCGTTGCGGGTGCCGTCGGTCAGAAGTTCGGTGACGGAGACGACGCCGATATCGGTTGGGTCGAGGCGGCGGGAAACAATGGTCTGCAGGTTCAGGACCAGCGCGCAGGCGGCGACCAGCACCTCGTTCGTCGCATGCGGGCGGGCGGCGTGGCCGCCGGTGCCCTTGAGCACGATCTCGAAATTATCCTCCGCCGACATGAAGGCGCCGGGACGCGTCTGGAAATGACCGACGGGAAGGCCCGGCAGGTTGTGGATGCCGTAGATCTCATCGAAGGGGAAGCGCTCGAAAATGCCGTCCTCGATCATCGCCAGCGCGCCCTTGCCCCATTCCTCGGCGGGCTGAAAGATGAAGCGCACAGTGCCGTCGAAACCGCCGTCTTCGGCAAGCATTCTGGCCGCACCGAGCAGCATGGCGGTGTGGCCGTCATGGCCGCAGGCGTGCATGATGCCTGGGTTGCGCGAGGCATAGAGCCGGTCGGCCTGCTCCGGGATGCGCAGGGCGTCCATATCGGCTCTCAGTGCAATCGAGCGGTTGCCGCTGCCGCGTTTCAGTGTGCCGACGACGCCCGTGCCGCCGATGCCTTCCGCGACATCATCGAGGCCGAATTCACGGAGCTTTTCGGCGACAAAGGCCGAGGTCTGCTTTTCCTCGAAGCCGAATTCCGGGTGGGCGTGGAGGTGGCGTCTCCATGCGCGCATGTCCGCGACCAATTGATCGAGATCCATCGCTATTCCTCCTGCGCCAGTGTGCTGACGACATCGAGCAGGATGTTGGCGCCTGCGACGAGATCGTCATGAGAGGTGAATTCCCTTGGATTATGGCTGATGCCGCCCTTGCTCGGCACGAAGATCATGGCTGATGGCGCGATGCGGGCGATCATCTGGGCATCGTGGCCGGCGCCGGAGGTCATGCGCTTGCACGGCAGGGCGCGGGCTCTTGCGGCGTCCTCGATCGCGGCGACGATCTGTTCGTCGAATTTGACCGGCTCGAAGCGGGCGAGCCGCTCCGCCGATATCGTAACCTGCTCTTCGACAGCGAGGCTTTCGAGGAAGCGGGCAAGGGCTGCCTCTTCCTCTCTCAGCCGATCTTCATCCGGGTCGCGCAGGTCGACCGTGAAGATCGCCCGCGAGGGGATGACGTTGATGGCGTTGGGTTGGAATTCCATGCAGCCGACGGTCGCGACCGTCGGCGTGTTCGACGCCATGGCGCGCTCGCGCAGGAAAGTGATGACGCGGGCGCTCGCATGGCCGGCATCGCGACGCATCGTCATCGGCGTGGTGCCGGCATGGTTGGCGTCACCTTCGATCGTCACGCGCTGCCAGGAAATGCCCTGCAGGTTTTCGACCGCGCCAAGCGGGATGCCCTCGCGCTCCAGCACCGGGCCTTGCTCGATATGGAGTTCGATATAGGCGTGGGGCTTCAGGAAACCCGGCTCTTTCTCACCGGCATAGCCGATGCGTTTCAGCTCGTCACCGAGCAGTGACCCGTCGGTTCCTGTTGCCGCAAGCGCCGTCTCTACATCAAGCCCGCCGGCATAGACGAGCGAGCCCATCATATCGGGCGCATAACGCACGCCTTCCTCATTGGTGAAGGCCGCGACGGCGATAGGGCGGGAGGGGATGAGACCTGATGCCTTCAGCGTTTCGATGACTTCGAGGGCCGAGAGCACGCCGTAACAGCCGTCATAGATGCCGGCGTCGATGACGGTATCGATATGCGAGCCGAGCAGCAGCGGCGGGCGATCCTCCGTGCCGGCGGGCGCCCAGATGCCGAAGATGTTGCCGATGCGGTCGATGGCGAGTTCCAGTCCGGCAGCTTCGATCCAGGTGACGAGGCGGTCGCGGCCGAGCTTGTCCGTGTCGGAGGCGGCAAGGCGGATCAGCCTGCCATCCGCATCGCGGCCGATCGCGCCGAGTTCGGCAAGCCGGCCGAGGAGCCTCGATGCATCGATGGAGATGTTGCTCATGCTGCGCCTCGCAACAGGACCGCGTCAGGCGAGCGGCCGACGATCTCGTGATATCGGCCGGGGTCGGTGGCGCCTTCCGTGTTCACCACGAAGATGCGCGAATCCGCGCCGAGGGAAAGGGCGGCTTTCGCATCGGGATCGGCGAGCGCCTGCAACAGGCCGGCAAGGCCGACGCCGCCGCTTTCGCCCGAGACGATGGCGGGATCGCTGCCCAAGGGGTTGGCAAGCTGCCGCATGATGGAGATCGCATCCTCCTCATCGACGGTCATGAAGGCATCGGCTGTGCGCGACAGGATGCGCCAGGCGACGAGGGAGGGCTCGTAGCATTCCAGCATCGCCATGACGGTCGGTTCGCCATGGGCAATGGTGACCGGATGGCCGGCACGCGCGGTTTCGAACAGGCAGGCGGCACGGGCGGGATCGACGACGGTGAAGACCGGACGCTGGTGCCTGAGCACAATCGCCAGATGGCCTGCGACGGCAGCGGCGATGCCGCCAACACCGGACTGGATGAAGACATGGGTGGGCGGCTGCGGCATCTGTTTCAGCGCCTCGCGCACCAGCGCCGTATAACCCTGCATGACGAGGCCGGGGATGCGCTCATAGCCGGGCCATGAGGTGTCGGACACGATGGTCCAGCCGCGTTCTTTCGCGACGCGGGTGGCTTCCTTCACGGAGTCGTCGTAGCTTCCCGCCACCCGGATCATCTCTGCCCCAAAGCGGGCAATCGCGGCGACGCGTTCGTCGCTTACACCGGCATGGACAAAAATCGACGCCCGCGCACCAACGAGGGATGCACCCTGGGCGACCGAGCGGCCATGATTGCCATCGGTGGCGCAGGCAAAGGTCATGGCTTCCGCGACTTTTCGCACGTCCGGAGAGTGCAGTTCGGCCATGCCGATCTTGCGTCCGAGTCTTGCCTCGGCGGCCTCCAGAACGAGGCGAATGACGGCATAGGCGCCGCCGAGCGCCTTGAAGCTGCCGAGCCCCAGGCGTTTTCCCTCATCCTTCACATGGATCGCGGCAACGCCTGACGCGGCTGCCAGCGCCGGCAGGGAGACGAGCGGTGTTTCGGCATTGTCGTCGCGGTGGCGCAGGTGGTCTTCCACGCCTGCGGCAGCGGCAATGCCGAGCGTATCGGCATCTGCCGTTTCGAGCTGATGTCGATAATCGCTTGTCGTGTTGAGGATGAACATGAAGGCCTCGCTGCTCTGTTATGGAAACATATTGCAGAGCCGGCGAAAATTGCGCTGATATTAAGAGCCGTTTTTGCAAGTTTGTTTCATGAGGGCCGCCGCCCATGCCTGTCTCTTCGACATCCGCGCTCGATGCCTTCGACCGCAAGATCCTTGAGATCCTCCAGCGCGACAATACCACGCCGCAAAGGACGATCGGCGAGGCCGTCAACCTGTCGGCGCCATCCGTGCAGCGGCGCATCAGGCGGATGACGGAGGAGGGCGTCATCAAGGCCAATATCGCGGTGATCGATCCGGCCGCCGTCGGCCAGGCGATCACCATCTTTGTCGAGGTCGAGGTCATTAGCGAAACGGCGGAGCAGATCGAGGCAGCCAAACGCGAATTCGCCGCCGCCCCGGAAATCCAGCAGTGTTACTACGTGACGGGGGAAGCCGACTTCGTGCTCGTCATCACCGTGCCCGCGATGGCCGATTACGAGGCGCTGACGCGGCGGCTATTCTTCGGCAACAACAATGTGAAGCGGTTTCGGACGTTCGTCGCCATGGATAGGATCAAGGTAGGTCTCAGCGTTCCTATCTGAGGAGGCTCCGGGCCAGTGGATCGCGCCTAGACCCGGAGATATTTCGCCGTCACACGGCAATTGCCGCCGCGCCTCGCGTGCGCCTCAGCAATTGGCGCAGTGACAGGGCGTGCAGGACGAGAGACGTGGGGACGGTGAAGGCCGGAATGATGGCGGTGGGGTAGGTGCCGGTCGTCAGATTGGGATGATCAAGGGCGAGCTGCTGCAGGGGGCCGGGCGTGGTAAGGGCGCCCATCGTGACCGCAACGACCAGATCGGCTATGCCGAAGAGGTTCCAGAACAGAGCCGCCCGGGTGCTGCCTGGACGGCCGCTTGCGAGCATTGCTGCCGTCGGCAAGGCCATCAGCCCGGTGATCACGTCACCCGTGCCGGCGGGAAGGGCGAAAACGCCCGGCGTCGTCCCGGTCAGCCAGTTGGCGAGGAACACACCGCCGATCACCCTGTAGGCCTGGAGGCCGATCAGCCAGTTGGCGGGCATAACATCGAGCAGCACACCGATCCGGTCTGACCGCGACAAAAGCGTGATCACGATGGCCGTCGGCACGACGATCATCAGCGGCAGCAAGGGGATTGAGACTGCTCCCGGCAGGAGAAGGCCATCTGCGACAATAATCCAGGCCGCGCCGTGCCAGAGGGTGAGCGGAACGTCGATCGCCAGCCAGGTCCATGTCCGCTCCGACGCGGTGAGGGAGGTGCGCGACAATCCTGCCCAGGTTCCGCCGAGCACGATGAGGTGCACTGCGATGCGCGCGACGATGATGGACAGGTCCGAGCGTTGAAGCTCCGGTATTGCGACAAGGGCAGCGAACCAGAGGCCTGTTGCGACTGCGCTGCCGGCGAATGCAAGTGTCGGGCTGGTGAAGTTAGCGGTGGTGTTCGGCGCCAAGGTGAGATCCTCCCGTTTTGGCAAAACCGGTGATGCGTTGCAGCAATCGGCGCCCGATCCACATCGAGCTTCAGGCCTGCGCTGCATTCATTCGGAGGCGTGTCACGCTCCAAAGATATGGTAACTCTTATAATAAGAGTAACTGGTCAGGCAAGCGAATTATCCGCCCGGTTTGTCGCAGGGCGGTTGTTTGCCGGGCTTTCTTGAAACGGCCGTTCCGGCAAACTAATGTGGCTCTCATGATCAGAGGAGCCAGGCGATTTCACGGGCTTCGGAAAGGGTTCGATGCGCTCGAAGGGTTTCGATGGAATGGTATGCTCGATCGCCGGCGTCATGGCGGCGATCGGCGATCGGTGGGGTATGCTTATCTTGCGCGATCTTGTCTGTGGCCTCAGCCGCTATGAGGATTTTCGCCAATCGTCTGGCGTGACCAATGCGACGCTCAGTGACCGGCTGAAGCATCTGGAAGCCAATGGCCTCATCGAGCGGCGGCGCTATCAGGTGAACCCGGAAAGGTTCGAATATCTCCTGACCCGGAAGGGCTGGCAGATCGCGCCCATTATGCCGGTGCTCGCCCAGATCGGCGACAGCCTCGGCATGTCAGGTGCTTCGGGTCCGCCCATGACCTTCGTCAATCGCAAGACGGGTGCCGAGATACGCTGGGGTTTCATCGATCAGAAGACCGGCGAACCGGTGAGCCCGGTGGATCTCGACATCAAGGAAGGGGCTGGCGCGGATGACGCAGTTCGCTGGCGATTGTCCCACGCCGGGGCGCGCCGTCAGGCGCTCGATGATATTCTTGCTGCCTCGGGCGACGCAACGGATGTACAAAAATCGGATTCGTGAAGTCCATCAGCAAGCGGGAGGTGCCAATTCATGCTGATCATTTTCGGCGGTTTGCCGGGTTCGGGGAAGACGACGATTGCGCGTGCCCTGGCGAAGGAGCTTGGGGCCGTCCATCTGCGTATCGATACGATCGAACAGAATATCCGGGCCTCGGGCATGTTGAGCTCGGAGGTCGGCCCGGCAGGTTACTTGGTCGGATACGGGATTGCCGAAGACAATCTCACGCTCGGCAACATTGTCGTTGCGGATTCCGTGAATCCCCTGAAGGTGACACGGGATGCCTGGCTGTCGGTCGCAGCGCGATCAGGTGTGCCGGCCGTTGAGATAGAAATCATCTGCTCGGACCGGAATGAACATCGCCGACGGGTGGAAACGCGGGTAAGCGATGTTCCGGGGTTGGTAAAGCCTCGCTGGGAAGAGGTGACTGCACGCGACTATGAGGCTTGGGGGCAAAGCCCCGTCACCATCGACACTGCGAAGCAGGGTGTGGATGAGGCTGTTGTCGCGTTGCTATCGAAGCTTGAAACTGGCCGCTATCAGAAAACACGGGAGGTCTGATATTGGCCGCCTAGCACTTTGTATCTGTGGGAATGATCGGAACGGTGCGAAGCCTCAGGTCAGTCGGGCATATTTTTCGAAGAGGTCGGAGAAGTTCGTCGCGATCCGATAGTAGTAACCGCTCTCGATGAAATAATCGATCGCTTCGTCAGCGGACTTTCCGGCGATGCCGCCGCTGCGCATGCCATGGAAAAGCTCGCCATCGGTGTACATGATCGCGCCTGTATGTTTGCCTTCGGTGAGTTCGACGAGGGTGCAGAAGTCGCCGCCGAGGCCGACGACATGTGCGAAGGGAGTGAAACCGTAGTCGTGGAAATCCATGTCCGGGGCGAGTTCCTCGAGATCGAAATACGGATGCCCGTTGCCGATGCCAAACAGGGTGTTGATGTCCGAGAGAACGAAGGCATCGCGCTGCGCCTCTGCGGGCAGGGTGGCGATGGTGGTGTGGGGGATATGATAGTCAAGGCCGTTTTCCCGCATCAGGAAATCGCGATAGCCATCGGAAAGACTGACCTCGTGCTGCGTCTCGAATGCCGAGAGCCGCGCTTCATCCGCGCCGCCATAGCGGGCTGCGACGAGAGGGGACTTCGCAAATCTGGCGAGGGCGTCAGGGCGCCGGAACGGAATTGTGTTGTCGTTGCTCACGATGGGTTTCCTTGTTGCAAGTACGGCGCAGGCATTTAAGGCCGGGGCGGGACAGGTCAATGGCAGGCCGCTTCATTGACCTCTGATGCTATCGGGGCGCTAATGGACCGGTATCGTCACTGCTTGCAGGCAAGGAGGACGCGATGCTGCTCAAGGGGGAACGTACCTTCGTCGTGCGCGACATGGGAGGGTTCATCGCGCATATCAACATGCCGGGATGGGTGAAGCCGAAGCCTGGGGATCATGGGCACGGGCCGCTGGCGATGGTGGTCGAATCCATCCTGCATCCGGGCCGGTTCATTGCCATGCACGAGCACTGCAATGACGAGATCATCTCCTGGGTGCCTGAAGGCGTGATGCGCCATGAAGACAGAGCCCGTGGCCGGCTGGTTTGCGACAGCGGGCATCTGATGGTGATGAATGCCGGGCGCGGCTTCTGGCACTCCGAGGAAACGCTGGCCTCCGATCCGCCGCTGCGCATGCTGCAGATCCTCGTGCGGCCCGATGCTGTCGATCTCGAACCTGGCATCCAGTATGGGGCAATGCCTGAAATCATGCCCAATCGTTGGCGGCACCTTGTCGGGCCGGAAGGGGGCGATGCACCCTTTTTCGTGCGCAACCGGATCGATTTCTTCGATATCCGGCTGGAGGCAGGCGTGCGGGTGGACTTCCCGCATAAGCAGGGGTGCGACCTGTATTTCTATGTGTTTAGCGGCGCGGTTCTGGCCGGCGGGCAGGCGTTTGGCGAAGGCGAGCAAGGTCTGCTGCTGTCGGATGAGATGTTGACCGTGGAGGCGACGAGCGCCTGCGTGATGGTGGCCTTCCTGCTCGATCCCCGGTCGCCTGTCACGAGGCAGGGGACGGTGGCCGACAACAGGAAAATCCCACCGCCTGTCGTGATCCGCCTCGTGAAACGGTGGCAAGGGTTGAAGCGGCTGTGGCTGCGGAAGTGAAGATAGGGGCGGACCTCAGCTCCAATATTTGACGGCATAAACAACAGTCATGACGGCGCCGGTGAGGATGACGAACCAGCGGACGATGGTGGCCGGCAGCACGCGCACGAGGTAACCGCCAAGATAGCCGCCCACCAGGGCGCCTGACAGCATCGTCAACGTTTCGGGCCAGTGGACGGCGCGCTGGACGATGAAAATGATAACGGCTGCCATGCTGACCGAGGTGGCGAGCAGGTTTTTCAGCGCCTTGACGCGGCGGATGTCATTGGGATCGGCAATCGAGAGAACCGCCGTCAGGATGACGCCGAGGCCGGCGCCGAAGAAACCGCCATAGATCGACGAGAGGCCGAGGACGGAAAGGCCGAGACCGCGCGAGGGCTCGGCGTCGCCGCGCCTTGCCTCGGCCCAGGCGGCGATGCGGGGCGAGAAGACGAAGAGCAGGGTGGCAATGCCGATCAGGGCGGGGACGGGCAGGACGAAGAGCCGCTCGGGCAAAGCAAGCAGCAGCAGCGCGCCGACGCCGCCGCCGATGAGGCAGACGAGGACGGACGACCAGAGTCTCGCATCCAGCGGCAGTACCTTGCGGCGGTCGGCGAGGACGGCGAGCAGATGGCCCGGCACGATCGCTACTGCATTCGAGGCATTGGCGATGACGGGTGGCAGGCCGGCGGCGAGCATGGCGGGGAAGGTGAGCAGCGTGGCGCCGCCGGCGAGCGCATTGATCACGCCACCGGCTATGCCTGATACAAACAGCAGTAAGACGATCCCCGATGTCATCGGTTTGCTCCCCATGACCCAACGTGTCTTTCGATGCATCATCTGGCATTGCTGGGACAAGCCGCCGATAGCCCCAAGGCGTTCGCGCCCGTGAAATATTCCAGGGGGCCTGCTATGTGCTGATAACGGCCGGTCGTGCCTCACCCGTTTGGGCGACTTGCGCACCGTGGGCGCTCGCGTTGCCATGCGGAAGCGGGGGCTCGATTTTCGGCATATCAATCGTGGGACCAATCTTGGGAGGGGAAGATGAATGATCTTACGCAGCACTCCGGTGTAGCTTGCAGCTGTGGCGGCTGTCCCGATGTGCCTGATGATCGGGGCCGCCGGCACTTCCTGTGCAGTGCGTTGGGAAGCGTGGCGGCAGTAGCGGCCGGGGCTGTCGTCTCATCCGCTGGGCCAGCGTCGGCACAGAGCACCCTGGCACCCGATGATGCGCTGAAGGCGATGATGGACGGAAACAGGCGCTTCATCGACGGGCGTCTCCAATCCCTCAATGAAGACCTTTCGATCCTCAAGGCGAAGACGGCGGAAAAGCAGGAGCCTTTCGCGGCGGTCCTCTCCTGCGCCGATTCACGCGTGCCGGTGGAGTTTGTCTTCGACCAGAGCATTGGCCAGCTTTTCGTCGTGCGTGTCGCGGGAAATATCGCTACGCCCGAGATCATCGCCAGCCTCGAATATGGTGTTGCCGTTCTTGGCGTCCGGCTTCTTATGGTGCTCGGCCATACCAACTGCGGCGCGGTGAAGGCGACCATCGACGGCAAGGCCGTGCCCGGCCAGATCGGCGCCCTCTATGCGCCGATCTGGCCGGCGGTGAATGCGGCGGGCAACGACCTTGGGGCGGCCATCGATGCGAATGCGAAGATGCAGGCGACGCTGATCAGCCGAAGCTCGACCGTCATTGCCGGGGCTGCCAAAGAGGGCAAACTCAAGGTCGTGGCGGCGCGCTACGATATCGCCAGCGGCGTGGTTTCGCTGCTTGGTTAGTGGGTGCGTTTTCTTGCTGAATGGGATAGGTCTACGCCGATCAGCGCGGAGATCGCCATGTCCGGTGACACCCTTGCCCGTCCATTCGGCCGGCAAGCCTTTGGCCTTAGCCCTGAAAACTATCACTTGGCCCGGCCGCCTTATCCGCCGGCGGTGTGGGATGTGCTGCGGCAGCGGGCCGGATTGCGATCAGGTATCTCGATACTGGAGATCGGTGCGGGAACCGGGCTTGCCACGGAACATCTTCTTGAACAGGAGCCGCGGCGGCTTCTGGCCGTCGAGCCGGACAGGCGGCTTGCGGAATTCCTGCGTGCGCGGCTGCATCGCCCCGAACTCGGGGTAGTCGAGCAAGCCTTCGAAGAACTGATCGAGGCGCCGCAATCATACGACCTCGTGGTGAGTGCGACGGCATTTCACTGGCTCGATGCCGTCCCGGCGCTCAGGCGTATCCATGCGCTGCTTCGCGATGGCGGCGCCGTCGCTCTGATCTGGAATGTCTTTGGCGACAGTATCAGGCCCGATCCCTTTCATGAGGCGAGCGCGCATCTCTTTGTCGGACATCGCCCAAGCCCGTCTGGCGGAGGGACGACGCAGACGCCTTACGGGCTCGACAGCGAGGCCCGGCTTAGGGATTTCGAGGAGGCCTCATTCCACTGCGATCCGCCTGTCATGTTCGAGTGGACGCTGACGCTTGATCCGCCCGCGGTGCGGCGGCTCTACGCGACCTATTCAAATGTCGTGGCATTGGAGGCGGAGAAGCGCGAGGTGTTGCTGGACGCGCTGGAGGATCTCGCACGGAGTGATTTTGGCGGCGTCGTCACCAGGAATATGACGACGTCGGTTTTCATCGCCAGGCGGACATAGGGGCCGCTGCCGGCCGACGGGCGAAGGCGCATCCAAAACTTTCCACAATTGGTGGGTTTATAGTAACGCCGTCGCAACCTCTATGCTGCATTACAATAGGATGATGTCTTGCCGTACGGTCCTGCCGATCCTGTTCGTCTGCCTCATGGCCGGTGCCGTTCTGGCAGGCTGCTCGCCGCCGTCGCCGAAACTTCATTCCGATGCCGATGTCGCCTTCCTTGCCTCTGATGCCCATCTCGTTGTCGGGGACGTGCCGCTGATCGTTCCGTTTGTCGCCCTTACAGGTCTTGCCGAGAAGCCATCCTTTTCATTGGATAGAAAAGGAGACCGCCAGGCGGCAGAAGAACGGCTGGAGACGTTCCGCAAAGCGGCAGGCAGCCCACAGACCGCGCGAGTTATGGATAGAGTGGAAATCACGGTGCGGCCATACGGATGGGACGATTTCGACGTGCCATTCCGCCGTATCTGCCTTCACCTGAGCCGCCAATGGTCGCGGTCCGTCTGCGATGATCCCTCGGCGCCGCTGCAGCGGACCATGCCGAAGAATGGGTTCTTTCTTGCGGATGACAGGAAGCTCGATGCTTTCCAGAATTACTCGATCGGCAAGGGTGAAACGGTCTCGGGCCAGCTCGACAGAATGCGGCTAAAGCCCTTGGAGGCTTCGGTGGTCTGCGATGCCGAAGCCTCTTCGAAAACAACCCTCTGCACCGCTGCCACGCCAATCAGGCAGCATCTGATCGCGGTGTGGAGAGTGTGGAGCAGTTCCATTGAGGCGACCAGCCGCAAGGCGGAACGCGAAGGCGTTGCCATCACCGCATTCGTGCTCCATGCGCTGGGTCCGGTCGAGAACTTTCCCGCATTGACGTCTGTCGCCTGCGGCCTGACAAAACCGGCGCCGTCGAGCGAGACGCGTGGGGACGCCTGTCCCTGAGCAACGATGCTGCGCGGGCGTTCAGATCGCCGGTCCCGGCCGGATGCGGCTGCCGTCGGTGAAGCGCGAGAGCCGGAAGCGGTTGAGATCGTGGCCGGTGGGATTCCCCTGGATCAGGTCGGAGACCACGCGGCCGATGCCGGGGCCGATGCCGAAGCCGTGGCCGCTCATACCGGTTGCGACGAAGAGGCCGGTGGTGGCCTGCACGCGGTCGACGATGGGCACGATGTCGGGCATGGCGTCGATCATGCCTGCCCAGGTCGTCTTCAGGCGGACGGTTTCGAATTGAGGGAAGAGGCGCTGGAAATTGCGGCTGATCGCTTCGAGGCTGGATTGCTCGGGGGCGGGGTTCAGCACGCGCATCCGCTCGAACGGGCTCTCGGCATCCGCCGTCCAGTTGCGCGGGGTCGACCAGCTGTCCGGGTAGCCCTCGGGGGCTGCAGGCGAATAGCGGGTGCCGAAGGGGTGGGCCAGGAGCGCCGGCATATATTTCGTGGCGTGGCGGAGAGCTTCGGGGCCGAGATAGAGGCGGTGGCTTCCCGGCGCCAGCGTGTAGCCGCCATCCTGCCTGCGGCGGAAGGCGACATCCGCTCCGCCTGCGGCACCTGCGTGGATTTCGGCCAGGGGCTCGGTTGCGGCCACGGTGGCGCGGACAGCAAGCTGCGGGATGGAGACGCCGTGTTTTCTGAGGAAGAGCGACGACCAGGCGCCGCCTGCGACGAGCACCGTCGAGGTCTCGATGCGGCCGGCCTCGGTCCACACACCGCTTACCTCGCCGGCGGAGATATCAAGGGTTCGCGCCGCGCAGTTTTCGATGATCGTGACACCCAGACGGGCGGCGAGCCGGGCAAGGGCAGGGACGGCGAGCCATGGCTCGGCGCGCAGGTCCGATGGCGTCGTCATCGAGCCGGCAAATTTGCGGGAGATGCCTTTGAACAAGGAGGCCGTCTGCCCGCTGTCGAGCAGGCGGGTATCGAGATCGTAGGCGCTCGCGAGCTTCATGAAGGTTTCGAAGCCGGCCATCTGCTTGTCGGAGTTGGCGAGATAGGTGACGCCGGTCTCGTTCAGGCCGATATCCTCGCCGCATTCTGCCGCGAGCTCCTTCCACAGGCGGCAGGCTTCGATGACGATGGGCAGCTCGTCGGCATCGCGGCCCTGCTTGCGGATCCAGCCCCAGTTGCGGGAGGACTGCTCGGCAGCGATGCGCCCCTTCTCGATGAGCGTCACGGAGATCTTGCGCTTGGCCAGAAACAGCGCCGTCGTCACACCGATGACGCCGCCGCCGATGATGACGACGTCGGATGTCTTTGGAAGCGGGCCATGATGCTGGATGGGATCGTTTAGGGAGAAGGGGAAGGCTGGCAAGCTATGCGTCCTGAAGGGCTGATCGATAGGTACGAGTGCTAGAGGCTCCGGGGCGGCAATTCAAGCTGATGTCATCGCGGTTCTGGGCGTGCCCTTGGCCGATCAAGGAGAAATTTGTTACCGACATTGCTGCCATGCCGCGACGGCAGGTTGCACAGCCGGCGGGGGAAGTGCTAGGCGAGTTTGCCGGGAAGCTTGGCCTCAGGGGGAGGCCCGGCTGCTTTGAGCTGCAAACCACGGTTGGACGATGACGACCCGCATTTATGTGATTAATCTCGACCGGTCCACGGATCGGTGGAATGCATTGTCCGATCGGGCCAAGGCCCTGCAGTTCGACCTTATTCGCATTGCCGGCGTCGATGGGCGGGAGATTGCCGCAGATCAGCGGACGGCCTGTGATGAGCGCGCCTTTCAGCGCAACAATGGCCGGACCATCCTGCCGGGCGAATATGGCTGCTACCGGAGCCATCTGAAGGTGCTCGCGGCTTTCTTGGAAACGGGCGAGGCCGCCTGCATCATCGTCGAGGACGATGTCATTTTGTCTGCCGACCTCGTTGCGCGCGCCGAAGCGGCACTTGCGGCGGTGCCCGGCGCCGATGTGATCAAGCTCTTCAATCACCGTATCGTCGGCTTCAGGCCTGTCGCCACCTCGGCTATCGGCGATGAGATCGGGCGCGTAACGCATGGTCCGCAGGGGTCGGCAGCCTGCTACGCGGTGACGCGGATGGGCGCCCTGAAGCTCCTCAAGACGGTCGGCGTCATGCGATTTCCCTGGGATATCGAACTGGAGCGCGGCTGGGCATCCCGAGCGCGGGTCTACACGACCCGCCAAAACGTGATTGTCGTAAAAGAGGGCGGCTCGAATATCGGGACGCGATCCGTCTACAGGGCCACCAAATTTCCCTGGTGGAGGCGATTGCCGACCTATGCGATCCGCATCGCTGAGACGGTTCGCAGAATCAACTATGCATTGAAAAAATAAGGCGCCGGGACGGAAAACCCGGTTGTCAGGGCGGCTTTGTCGTTGCCCTTAAAGTCCATCTCAAGACTTTTTTTGGCACTTTAGCAGGCTGTTTTATCGGTGTTACAGTCGTGCATAATACTGCCGCAATTTTTCAAGAGTTACATCAGCAAGTTACCCCAAAAATGGTCGTTCTGTGGCGTAAAACTTTACGATTCTGTATAGTTACACAGTCTTGTTTGCGCTGGATCTCCGATGTAGATCATCGCCGAAACCTATCGAGAAGTGTTCCGCCAACATATCAACTCGGTCGGACATCGATCTGAGGTGTATCTTGAGTGCTCGAAATGATTTCGTGGGTGAGTTGCACCCGCGTGCCTATGAGGCTGCCGATCCCGTAGCGTCTCATAAGTTGAAAATCCTGCATGTCTTGTTCTCCTCCAGAGTGGCTGGATCGGAACGATACTGCGCTGACCTCGCCAACGGGCAGGCTGCTCTTAGACATGAGGTTCACGTTGCCGGACGATACGGTTCGCCGATTGCTGGTCTGCTCTCGAAAGAGATTGTTTTCCACGGCTTCGCGATCCCGTTTCTGCGGGGCCTGAGGCTGCGGCGGCTAATGGACAGGACAGGCATCGAGATCGCGCATGGGCATCTCAGCCATGGCTGCAAGGCGCTTGCCGCAGCGCCTGACAGCGTTGCCAGGATCGCGACCCTGCATGTCGGCTACAAGGCGAAGCAGCACGCCTGCCTCGAGGGTGTGATCTGCGTCAACACCGCCCAGTCGACGCGGCTCGGCACATTTGACGGCCAGTCGACACTGATCTCCAACTGGCTGCCCGATGTCAAATCGGCCGAGAGCTTCGACCTGCGTGCGCAGCTGAATTTGTCGCGCGAAACACGGCTCGTCGGCAGCGTCGGGCGTCTGCATCTCAGCAAGGGATATGATGTGCTGGTGTCTGCCTTCCGGCAGTCGGCACCCGGCAATGCCGCTCTCGTCATCGTCGGCGAGGGGCCGCATCGCGCTGCGCTGGAAAAGCTCGCCAAGGGCGATAGCCGCATCCATCTGCTCGGCCATTGCAACAATGTGGCGGGGTTTCTGCGCAATCTGGATCTTTTCGTTTCGCCGTCGCGAGAGGAATCAGCAGGGCTTGCGATCCTCGAAGCCATGCATGAGGGACTGCCGATCATCGCCACGGCGGCCGAAGGCCCGTCGGAATATCTGCGCGAACATCCGGTCACGCTGGTGGCGCCCGGCTCCGTCGAGGGGCTCGCCGAGGCGCTTACCGATGTGCTGCGGGAACAGCCTGTTGTCCGCCTGTCGCGCGTAGGCTACGACTTGGCTCCTTTCTCTCGTTCGGCAGGTATTGCGAATGTTCTCGATTTCTATTCCCGGGTTGCCCGCGGAGCCGCAGTTCAGGCTGCGCCCGATATCGATCAGCCGCGGTTGATCTATGCGTCTGAAGCCCAAGAGTGATTTCTGGCAGGTGGGCATCGTGCCCGCATCCGCTGAGGTGCTGCTCGATGCCGAGACTTTGGCCGATTGTTCCGATCGAATTACATGGCTGCCCGATCCGGGACCATGGCGATATCTGGCCGATCCCTTCGCCGTGAAGAAGGGCGACAGCCTGCACGTCTTCGTGGAAGCCTATGACTACCACACCAAGCATGGCTTCATCGAGCGCCACGAACTGGTGGGGCCGGACCTGCAATGGCGCGGCAGGGCGGTGGTTCTCACCAAGCCTTTTCATCTCTCCTATCCCTTCCTCATCGAGCAGGATGGCGAGGTGCTGATGATGCCTGAAAGCCATAAGGCGGGGGAGGTCGCGCTTTACCGCGCCCGCTCATTCCCCGATGGCTGGGTGCGGGAAACGGTGCTCCTGGCCGATTTGCCCGCTGCCGAGGCCTGTCTCATTGAGCATCAGGGCAAGTGGTGGATGTTTTACACGCTTGTCGGCGCCGGCGCGCGTGACCAGCGCGAACTGCATATCGCCTTTGCCGACAAGCTGACCGGCCCGTGGAAGACCCATCCGCAAAATCCGGTTCTGGTGGATCGCTCCGGCGCCCGGCCGGGCGGTACGCCCTTTGTCGGCGCCGATGGGCAGGTCATCCTGCCGGTTCAGGATTGCAGCGTCAGCTATGGCGGCGGCCTGCGCTTCCTGCGCTTCAGCCTGCTCAGCAAAACGCATGTGACCTGCGCGCATCTACCGGCCCATTTGACCGGCGGTCTCGCCACTGCCGATTATCCCGACGGCCTGCACACATTTTCTGCCTGCGGAGACCTGACGCTGATCGATGTGAAGCGTATCGACAGATCCTTCGGCCGCCATATCGTCAACCTGAAACGCAAGCTGCTGCCGAAGCCCGCCTTGTCCGCATTGGGGTGATATCGGCCGTTTTGCGCTCGCAATCTGCGTCGACACGGGTGAAACTGGACCCCAGCGGATTCGATGCGGAGGAACGGTCGGGATGCCTTGCCGGCAACAGCGACAATGGCCTGGAGATGAGCGATGACGAAGCCGATGCTATCGTTGCAGCTCTATTCGATGCGCGGCCTTGGAGATCTCGGCACGCAGCTCGACAAGGCGGCGAGCGCCGGTTTTGGCGCTGTCGAGCCGCTCGAAGGGCATTTGCGTGACGCGAATAACCTTCAGGCCGGGCTTGTCAGGAATGGGCTGACGGCACCATCAGCCCATGTCGGGCTGGAGGCGCTGCGCAGCGAGCGGCAGCGCTTTGTCGATGCCTGCCAGCAATGCGGTATCGGGCAGCTCTTCGTCCCGCATCCGGCACCGTCTGCGATGAAAGAAACGAAGGCGGCATGGCAGCGGATCGGCCATGAGCTGGGTACGCTTGCTGAGCAGATGAAGGAAGCGGGCATCGTGCTCGGCTATCACAACAAGATGGCAGGCTTCGACCGCACCATTGGCGGGCGCTACGGATTCGAGCTGATGTTCGATGCGGCCAAGGGCAGCCCGCTCACCTGGCAGGCGGATATTGCGTGGCTGGCGCGCGCCCAGCCGAATGCGGTCGAATGGATCAGGCGCTATGCCAGCGTGCTGGTCTCGGTGCATGTAAAGGATCAGGCGCCTGATAATGTCGATCCGGAGGAGGGCGGCTGGGCCAATGTCGGCTCCGGCGTGCTCGTCTGGCCGTCGCTGTGGCAGGCGGCTGTCGCAAGCGGGGCGCGGCTCTTCGTCGTCGAGCACGACAATCCGCGGCTGCCTTTCGAATTTGCGGCGCGCAGCTATGCCTATCTCAGCCGGTTTGTGACGTAGAACACCGGCCTTTGCCTGCCGCTGATCGCTGGAAATGTGGGGAGGGGATGCGGCCGGGAACAATCATCATCCCTGCTATGCCTTTAGATATGGCGCAGGGGGGACTTGCGGCAAGACCCTAGAGAGGGCGTAGAACGCTCAGCCTGATCAACAGCATCGGGAGATGAGCATGCGTGTATTGCTATCCACATACGGATCACGGGGAGATGTGCAGCCATTGGCGGCGCTGGCGGTTGCCTTGCAGACAACAGGCGCCGAGGCGGTGGTCTGCGCGCCGCCGGATGCGGAATTTCCCGGGCTGCTTAATCGACTCGGCGTGCCGCTGGCGCCGGCCAACGCGCCCGTGCGGCAATGGGTGAGCGAGGTGATGAAGACCGCCGAGCGCAATACGCGGGAGCGTTCGGCCGATGGCATTTCGGAGCGGGCGGCCGGGATATTGGCGGGACAGTTCGAGGCGCTGTCAGCGGTTGCGGAAGGATGCGATCTCATCGTCGCGGCAGGGCTGTTTCCGGCGATGGCGGCGGCGCAGCTGATGGCCGAGCGGGCCGGCATCGGCTATTTCGGGGCGACATTCTGCCCGATCTTCCTGCCGTCGCATCATCACAAGCCGCATGAATTCAAGGGCCGTCCGCATCCGCCCGGCGTGACCGACAACAGGGTTCTCTGGGACTATGATATCGAAACGAAGAACGTGATCTTCGGCGGAGCCTACAATCGGCTGCGTGCATCGATGGGCATGGCGCCGGTGGACAATGTGCGCGATCCAGTTCTGACCCGCCGGCCGTTGCTTGCGGCCGATCCGGTCATCGGGCCGCTGCTTGCGACGGATCTGATCGACGCAGTGCAGACGGGCGCCTGGATGCTCGATGACGACCGGCCGCTGCCGGCGGCGCTGGAAGCCTTTCTCGATGCCGGCGCGCCGCCCGTCTATGTCGGTTTTGGCAGCATGCCTATGCATGCGCTGAAGGATGCTGCGGGCGTGATCCTTGCGGCGATCCGTGCTCAGGGGCGGCGTGCCGTGCTGTCGCGCGGCTGGGCTGGGCTGGTGCCCGATGAGGGCGCAAGCGATTGCTTCGTCATCGACGAGGCCAATCATCAGGCGCTCTTTCCGCGGGTTGCGGCAATCGTCCATCATGGCGGAGCAGGGACAACGGCAGCGGCAAGCCGGGCGGGCGTGCCGCAGGTCGTCGTGGCGCAGATTGCCGACCAGCCCAATTGGGCGGGCCGCGTTGCAGCACTCGGCATCGGCGTGGCGCATGAGGGAACGATACCGAGGCCTGAGACCTTCTCCGCCGCGCTTTCGGCGGCGCTGCAGCCTGATATGCGTAAGCGCGCTGCGGCCGTCGCGCCCACGATCCGAACCGACGGGGCGATGGTGGCGGCGAGGCTGCTGCTTGCATCGGCTAGCACATAAGCGGGAGGAAACACGGTCAATCGCGCGGCAGCCTGCCGAGCAGCAGCTGGTTTCCCGTGCGGTTGCCGCAACCGCTGCATTTCAGGCGAGGGCCGATCCTCGCCAGCGATATGTCCTTGCCATAGCGGTAGGCGAGCATGCGCCGGTCGATCCTCGTCTCGCGCTGGCAGGCCGGGCAGCGGGCATGGAGGACATACCATTGCGGCAGGGTGGCGAGCGTCTCCCTGTCGGTTGCGACCTCCTCATGGCTGGCGACGAGATCGATGCTGCGGCGGTGTTTCATGTCCGGTCAAAGGAGGACCTGTCGAAGGTGGGCCGCCAGCCGCGGGTCATGCCCCGGCTCATGGCGCCTTCGGCAAGCGCAAGCTGTTCGCGCAGGTGGCGGCAGTCCTGCAGAAGCGTGGCGATGGCAGCCTTGGCATCCTCGTCGTGCCAGGAGAGCACAGCCTCGACCTCCCAGCTCAAATCTTCGTTTCCGATCACATTACCATCGGTTTTTGGGGCCAATTGCGGACGCATGTTCTCATTCTCCTTGCAGAGCATTTCAGTTCAGGATTGTCGGGATGGCGACCGCAGCGCCAGGAATGTTCTTATTATGTTCTCATTCTGGCGGGAGTCAAGAGCTGTAGTCAGGCTGAGCGCGGAGAAGAGAATTGGATCGGGCGCGGTTTGCGGACATCACGTGATTGGGGCAGGATAGGCTCACAGCAACAAGCAGGGATGAAACGGTGCGCTGATGCTGATCGGCTCATGTCATTGCGGCAAGACAGGCTGGACGCTGGAAGGCGATCCCGGCTCGATTACGGCGTGCAACTGCACGCTCTGCCGGCGCTATGGAGCGCTCTGGGCCTATGATTACGAGGGCGAGCGGATCAGCATGAACGGCGAGACCGGCTCCTATACGCGGACCGGCCGGGAGACGTCGTCGCTGGAAATATTGTTCTGCCCGACTTGCGCCTGCGTGCTCAGCTGGCGCGGCCTGAGGCTCAACAGGGATGGGCGCCGGCGCATGGCGGTCAATTTGCGCCTGGCGCCGCCGGATCTCGTTTCTGATCTGTCGATCGATCATTTCGACGGGCTGGAAACCTTTGACGACCTTCCGTCCAAAGGGCGGTGCGTGCGCGATCTCTGGTTCTGACGGACGCAAAACCGCTGCACAAATTTTGCTGGAATTGCGCTAGACCAGTCCGTGACCTCCGATAAAGATCGCCGCGCACAGGATTAAAATCGCGGCGACCGCATGGAACCGGGAAAACCCATGTCCTCCATGCGGTGGAGCCTCTGCACCATAGCCGAGGCTACGATGGTCTTCTTCGAAGTTTGACAGCAAATCGCGCATTTCATGCCCCCCAAGTATCTGGCCCAAACATCTGTCAGGCCAAGGGAATCAGCATGCGCTCGTTCTGATGATTTGGGCAGATCGCCAAAGGTTCAATCACCTTCCGGTGGATACCTCATCACCCAGCGGAAACGGCCGGTGAAACCGGCCGTTTTGAGATATGCGGCGCGCGCCCGTCAGACGAGCAGGGAGCTGTTTACCAGGACGTCGGTATTGTCGAAGAACGTCTTGTTCACACCGATGAAAGCAATGTCCTGGGCAGCATGGGTCGTGCCGGCGCCATCGGCGTCGTAGGACAGAACACCGGTCGCGGAATTGTAGATCAGCTCGGGGCCACCCTTGGTGCCACCAGCGCCCCACTTGTTGACGATTTCGAAAGAGGCGGCATCCACCACGCCATTATTGTCCAGGTCGAGGCCGGCGAAGGCAGGGCCGAGCTGGATCTTGTCGTCCGCATCGAAGTCCCAGACGAAGTCCTTGTTGGCCGTGCCCATTTCATCGAAATGGAAAGTGTCGGCGCCGCCCTTGCCGTAGAGGCTGTCGTTGCCGGCGCCACCGGCGATGAGATTGCTGCCGGCATTGCCGGTGATCATGTTGGCAAGGTCGTTGCCTGTCGCGTTAATATCCGCCGTGCCGTTCAGGCGGAGGTTTTCGACAGGTCCCTGGTCATGCAGATCCACGCTGACCGTCGTCCAGATCGTATCTACGCCGCCATCGGGAAGGGTGAGCAACGGCCCTGAATAAATCGCGACGCGATCACCCGCATCATCGAATATGTAGGTGTCGTTGCCCGTTGTTTCGAAAAAGGTGTCGGCCCCGCCTTTGCCATCCAGCTTGTCGTCGCCGGCATTGCCGACCATTCGGTCAGCGATATTCGAACCGATGACCGAGACATGTTCGACGTCGGGCTGAATGAAGAACTGGCCTGCGTAACCGCCGTCCGCGTGGGTCAGGTACATGATGGATGTGAAGGTGCCCGGCCCGAAATTCGTGAAATCGACGTCGAGAGCTCCCATCGGCTGAAAGTTCAGGTAGGCGGAATCCGTTCCTGCGTCGCCGTAAAACGTGACGTCGATCTGGCCGGGAAAGTCATGAGGAGGCGCAAAGATCAGCGTGTCATTGTCCGCTCCTCCGAAAATATCGTCTGTTGCTTCCAAGAGGTCCGGCAAGTCGAAAGTCGACGTCGCGATGCGAAAGGTGTCGTTGCCTCCACGGCCCAAGTAAACATCGCTGTTCTCGAATATAATTCCCGCCTCTGGAATTATTATAAGAGTAGAGCTTTGCGTGCGAAACACATCATCTCCAGGCGTGCCCTCGTAGATACCCATGCGTCTTCCTCCGTTTGCTGCGATCTCAGGATATTGTTGAATACTTCTTGCTGGGGCAAGTGAAACTACCATGACGGTCACTCGCTCCTCTTAGCTGGCATCCTATCAGGTTATAGGGCGAACTGCTACTTTGGATTGATTTTGCGTGAGGGGAACCCGTTCTCGATGAGGGCGGATCATGCAGGTTGGTGCGGCCATGCTCCGCGATGTCGGTGTGGCTGACCGAACAATCGGTCCGCTACCCCACCGCCGCCAATATGCCGGAAGCATGCTGGCCGGAGCTCGTGAGGACTAAGGTGCTGCTGCCGGCGGAGCGGCAAGTATAATTCTTTCGATGCTATCTGTTCTATCCGTCCCGCCTATTTTCCACCTTTTTGCTGTGTGGGTGACAATAGTAGATCGGCTAATTTTGCGATAATAATAAAAATAAGGAAGTTATTATGTGTCGATGTATACAGAATAGGTCCGAAATTATGGCCTTAAAGCTGCCGCAGAAGGGAAACTATGAGGATATACTGTCTTATCGTTGCGCTTCATCTCAGCCTGCTGATGTGGGTTGGAGCCTACTATAGCGCTCAAGGACTTTATCTCACATTCAGCGCCTCGCATTCCCAGACTGTTGCCTTCGCTTCACCCGACATCGGCGCGATCCGTACGGATGCCCGATGACGACGACCCTACGACAAACCAAGAAACAAGAAAAAAACCACCATGAGACCGCTAAATTCCCTCCTGATCGTCTATCTTGGCCCGCCGCTGATGGCAGCTGCGCTTCTTCTGTTCACTGTGTCGTGGCTCGGGGATAAACCATTCGACCCAGGTCAGGATACGGTGACCGCCGTGCGAAAAGGCGGCAGGATCGGCAGTCAGAGCGAGATGTTTCGGTAATTAGGAGCGTCGCGCCGCCATCGCCAACGGGAAAAAATTGAGAAGGGCCGTCAAGTGGGGCCTGGCGACCCTTCTCCGGCTGGTAGGTGCAGCATCCAGCGGGGGCAAAATACAAGCAGTGGCTGTTTCCGATAGTGACCACGGTCACAACATGGCAATATTTTCTAGCGGAAGATGAACTAACCAGCTTTGCGTGCATTGCGGGCGCCGTCTCTACCCTGGTACTAGTCGACGAAGATATGGTTCTACACATGCGTATGATAGAGAAAATCGTCTCCTGATCTATCTTCCTTCCGGCAGGCGCGGACTTCCATAACCACAGGAGAACCAGATGTCGGGATGTAAGCATGTTGCAGCCGTTCGATCCGTAGAGCCCAGGACGCTTGGCTGCGAGGAATGCCTGGAGGACGGGCAGGAATGGGTCCATCTTCGGCTTTGCCGGGAATGCGGCCATGTCGGATGCTGTGACCAGTCCATCGGAAAGCATGCGACGGCGCATTTCCATGCCACGGGACATCCCATCATTGAAGGGTACGATCCGCCCGAGGGCTGGGGCTGGTGCTATCTCGACGAGACAATGGTGGAACTGCCGGATCAGACGTCGCAGCGTGGCCCGATCCCGCGCTATTACTATTGAGCGTGCCGACATGAGCTCCGACAGCCTCGAAACCCGCCGTCACCAGATGTTTCCGGTGCTGAGTGCCGCACAAGTTCAAATGGCGACACGCTTTGCCAGCAGTGGCCCGCATTCCTTTGTCCCCGGCGAGATCGTGTCCCAGATCGGTGACAGGCATTCGCCCGCATGGCTGATCCTCTCCGGCCGCCTCGATGTCTTCAGGCACGACGGGCTGTCGATGCCGGAAGCGCTGATCACGAGCCATGGCACAGGGCAGTTTTCGGGAGAGGTCAGTCAGCTCTCCGGACGGCCCGTGCTTGCAGGCGGACGTGCCGGGCCGGAAGGATGTGTGGCGCTGGCATTCGATGCCGCGCATCTGAAGGCTCTCATCATAGGATCGGCCGATATCGGTGAGATCATCATGCGCGCCTATATCCTGCGGCGCGTGGAACTGATCAATTTCGGCGGCGCCGGTTCGGTTCTGATCGGCAATCCCGGAGAGCCCAATCTGGTTCGCCTGCAGGGCTTTCTGACCCGAAGCGGCTATCCCCATGTCGTCCTCGATGCGGCCTCGGACCACGAAGGCCGCGGCCTGGTGGAGAGGCTTGGGATACTGGCGAGCGAATTGCCGCTCATGGTCTGCCCCAACGGAACGGTACTCAAGCATCCGACAGACGCTGAAGCTGCCTGCTGCCTCGGCATCACGCCGGAGCTCGATCCGGCAATCGTCTACGATGTGGCAATCGTCGGAGCAGGTCCATCGGGTCTGGCGGCTGCGGTCTACGCGGCATCGGAGGGGCTCAGCGTTATCGTCATCGACGCACGTTCGATCGGCGGACAGGCCGGCAGTTCCTCCCGTATCGAAAACTATCTCGGCTTTCCGACCGGAATTTCAGGCCAGGCGCTCGCGGGCCGCGCCTTCAACCAGGCGCTCAAATTTGGGGCGGAGATCGCCTTGCCGCTCGATGTCGATGAACTGATTCCGGCCCCGGCCGGCAAACGCAAGACCGACCCTATGGTATTGCGGATTGGCGGAGACAGGACGGTCAAGGCGCGAACCGTCGTCATCGCCTCAGGCGCCAGGTACCGCAGGCCCGATATTCCCGACATAGCGCGCTTCGAGGGCGCTGGCATTTCCTATTGGGCATCCGCAATCGAACCGAAATTGTGCGAAAACGACGATATAGCGCTCGTTGGCGGCGGCAATTCGGCCGGCCAGGCGATCGCATTCCTGGCGCCGCGGGTCCGGCGTCTCCACCTGGTGATCCGCCGAAGCCTGACCGAAACCATGTCCACCTATCTGATCGATCGCATTGCGGCATTGCCAAACGTGGAGATGCATCTCGGATGCGAACTGACAGCGCTGTCGGAAGATCTGCATGGTCGCCTGGCGGCAACCATCACGGATCTCAGGGCGCAGTCCGGGAAGAACTACAATCTTCGCCGCGTCTTCATGTTCATCGGCGCCGACCCGAATACCGACTGGATCAAGTGCCGCATCAAGACGGATGACAGGGGCTTCATCAGGACCGGTACGACCTTCAGCCCTGATGTCGAAGAGGAACTGGGAAGGCGCTCCCTGCAACTGGAAACCAGTCTGCCGAACGTCTTTGCGATCGGCGATGTCCGGGCCGGTTCGACGAAGCGGGTTGCCGCAGCCGTCGGCGAAGGGGCTGCCGTCGTCAGCGATATTCACGCGGCGCTGAGACAGGCCGCGCTCATGAAATGATCTGCTGCCCGGGTGGCACCATTGCAGGCAGCTGTCGGCGGCCTGAACGCCAATCCTTGCCTTGAACCAGGGTCCAGAAGCTCTCGGCAATGTCAGTCATGCGCGCCCGTGGTCTGATCAGCACGATCTTGACGTCGACCGCCCAGTCCGCCGATCCGGCTGAGGTCAGTCTTCCATCCGGTCCCATCTCGTCGGCTGCCAGGCTCTCCGGTATCCAGGCGACGCCTTTTCCCTCAATGGCGAGCGCCTTCAGCGCCATGGCCAGATGGGAAGTGAAGACAGTCGAGAGGTGCAGCTGACCTGTGTGGGCGGAGAGGGCGGACGAGAGGATGCGGCCCATTCCGGATGTTTCTTCGAAGGCGAGATGCGGGATTGTGCGATCCGTTGCCTCCGAGATGCTGTGGAGCGGCTGGCCATCCCGGTCCCGCCCGCTGACGGGGATCAGGCGGTCGGTCGCAAGCTCCACATGCCTGTAGGCATTCCTGTCGAGGCGGATCCTGCTGTTCTGGTGGTCGTGACAGAGCAGGAATTGGGCGCGGCCTTCCGTCATGATCCGCTCGCACTCGTTCATATTGTCCGAGAGGAGGCGGATCGGCATCGTCGATGCCTCGTGGCCGAGGGCCTGAATCCAGCCGGGGAAGAAGATGAAGGAGAGGGCGTGGGTGGCGGCGAAGGTCACGGTCGAGGTCGCCGCACGCATCTGCTCGAGATCACTGAAAACGCGCTCCAGCCGTGCAGCGATATCGTTTGCCGCCTCCAGCATGGCTTCGCCCGCAGGGGTCAGCTTCAACCTATGCGTCGAGCGATCGACGAGTTCGGACCCGCACCAGTCCTCAAGAGACTTGATGCGGCGCCCAAAAGCCGGCTGGGTGATGTGGCGCTTCTCTGCTGCTCTCGAAAAGTTCAGCGTTTCGGCGAGAGCCTGGAGATCGGCGAGCCAGGCGGTTTCCACGATGGTTCATCCGTTTTTCTGATGCTTAGGGAGCATTGACAGAACGGCATCGTTCCAAGGATTTCAAGCTATTTCATGGTGATTTTCGGTGAAACGGGAAATCTGCAGTGCCGGTCCGGCATTGAAAGAACCCGGATCGGCATTGGACGGTGAGGGCGGATTTCGCCTAAATCGTTCCTATGCGAGGGCAACGGCCCTCAGATCCGGACTGGGAGACTGCCATGCGTATCATCGATGTCCGCGAAGTGACGAAGCCGATCGCGTCGCCGATCCGCAACGCCTATATCGACTTCAGCAAGATGACGGCGAGCCTGGTGGCCGTCGTCACCGATGTCGTGAGAGACGGGCGGCGCGTGGTTGGCTACGGCTTCAACTCCAATGGCCGTTATGGCCAGGGCGGCCTTATCCGCGAGCGCTTCAGGGATCGTATTCTGGAAGCGGCGCCGGAAAGCCTCGTGAATGATGCCGGCACCAATCTCGATCCGCACAGGATCTGGGCGGCGATGATGAAGAATGAAAAGCCCGGCGGTCACGGCGAGCGCTCGGTCGCGGTTGGCACGATCGACATGGCGGTGTGGGATGCCGTTGCCAAGATCGAGGGCAAGCCGCTCTTCCGGCTGCTGGCTGACATGAAGGGCAGGGAGGCTGACCCGAAGGTCTTCGTCTATGCGGCCGGTGGGTACTACTATCCCGGCAAGGACAACAGCGCCTTGCGCAAGGAGATGCGCGGCTATCTCGACCGCGGCTACACCGTGGTCAAGATGAAGATCGGCGGTGCTTCGATCGAGGAAGACCGCGGCCGCATCGAATCCGTTCTCGAAGAGATCGGTTCTGAGGCGCAGCTTGCCGTCGATGCGAACGGCCGCTTCGATCTGGAGACCGGCATCGCCTATGCCAAGATGCTGCGCGACTATCCGCTCTTCTGGTACGAGGAAATCGGCGACCCGCTCGATTATGCGCTGCAGGCGGCCATCTCCGAATTCTACGATGCGCCGATGGCAACCGGCGAGAACCTCTTCTCGCATCAGGACGCCCGCAACCTGCTGCGCTATGGCGGCATGCGTGCGGATCGCGATTACCTGCAGTTCGATTGCGCGCTGTCCTACGGGCTTGTCGAATATCTGCGCACACTCGACGTGCTGCGGCAGTTCGGCTGGTCGCCCTCGCGCTGCATTCCGCATGGCGGCCACCAGATGTCGCTCAATATCGCGGCTGGTCTCGGCCTAGGTGGCAATGAGAGCTATCCCGATCTCTTCCAGCCCTATGGCGGATTCCCCGACGGCGTTCAGGTGATCGACGGCCACATCACCATGCCGGAGCTGCCCGGCATCGGCTTCGAGGGCAAGTCAGACCTCATCAAGGTCATGCGGGAGCTGGCGGAGTAAGGGCGAAGAGCTTGCGATCGCTTGATAGGCTCTACGCTGTGGATCAATATCGCTTCACCACTGACATAGCCTTTATCGGCCGCAGCCAGGTTTCCAGGCGGCAAAGCAGCCTTCCGGAAGGCGGCCTTGAATCATGCTTCAGTCGATTTCGGAACTGCGGCTGGTAGGGGATTCATCGATCGAACTTTCTGGAGCGGATGAAAAGCAGTTTTTCCGCCCCATGAGATGAAGACGCCTGACGCCCTCCGATAAGCCAATGCGTTGTCATAGTAGCAGTCGTCGGTGAGGATGTCATATCGGGACGAAGCGTACTGAAAGGCGAGCGCGGTACTTCCGTACCCGACACCCATCGCCAGAACTATGGCGAGCGGCAGAATGGGCAGCGGCAGCCTACGCTTCTGAATATCTGCCAGCCACAAGCCTCCCGCTGTCACAAGACCCAGGATAGCAGAAGCAGCAATGAATATCGGGTCTGTCGAACCCAAGCCTCCGTAATAATAATCGACGTAAAATGACTCACCAAACGTCATCACTGCAGTCAGAAAGACGGCAAATGCAACTGACAAAATCAGCACGCAGATGATGCGAACACGCACGGGCTTTCCTTAGTCAAAACTGACTTTTGATCGTTAGACCGATAATACGATCCGCTGAAGCGTGCTACCGATTACACGCTTTGCGTGATTTTGAGGTTAAAAATACATCACTGAGGGTTGGAGCAGGAGCCGGTAAGTTCAATCGCGCGTTGGCTGATTTATGACCTGCTTGTCGGCGACACCTAAGCTTCCGACGGCGGAAACTTTGCAGCATCCAGATAGGTGCAGAACATGAACGTCAGTTGCGTCCGCAATCCGCCGTCGACGAGAAGTTCTGACATATCCCGCTCGAAGACGTTGCGGACGGTGCCGCAGAGCACGTTCAGCATCATCACGTTGACCGTAGAGAGATTGGCGAATTTCGCATCCGAGGCGGTGGTGAACATGGCTTGGCTCGCCGCTTCGATGCGCTGCGACATGGCCTCGACGATCTCGGCAACGTCCACTTCGGCGGCGGCGCGGTAGAGGGCGATCGTGACGTCGCGGCGCTCGATCTTGACCTCGATATAGGTGCTGACGAGCGCATCGGCCATCTCGGCATACCGCGCGCCGCGATGGGCGAGGCAGGCCGCTTCCACGCGTTCTGCCAGCATCGTCAGGTAGCGCTCGTTGACGGCGTGGAACAAGGCCTGCTTGTTTGGGAAATACTGGTAGAGGGAGCCCACGGAGACACCGGCTCTTTCCGCGACACGGGTGGTCGTCAGATCACCCGGCCCGTCGGATATCAAAACCTGAATCGTCGCTTCGAAAATTGCCTCGACGGTGTTCACCGACCGCGCCTGACGCGGTGATTTGCGGGCATTTGCAGCTGATGTCTGGGCGGAAACCATATGCGAATTCAAAACCTGAAGAATCCTTCTTATTTTCAATCTGCTCGCAACGAACGGGATTTTCAAGGATCTTCAGATGACCAACAGCTCCAGCCGCATCGCGCTCGTGACCGGCGCAAACAAGGGTATCGGATATGAAATCGCCAGACAGCTCGCCCAGGCCGGCGTGACAGTTATGCTCGGCGCGCGTGATGCCGAGCGCGGGCAATCGGCGGCCGAGGAACTCGCCTCGCAGGGGCTTGATGTGTCGTTCATCCGGATCGATGTCTGCGACACCGGGAGCATCGCTGCCGCCGCTGCCGAGATCGATGCCGGGCACGGCCGCCTCGATATTCTCGTCAACAATGCCGGCATTGCCGACTATACCGACGGCGCTCCCGGCAAGGCCTCGCTGGAGGCTGTGCGCCGCGAGCTGGAGACCAATTTCATCGGCGCGCTCGCGGTGACGCAGGCGATGCTGCCGCTCTTGCGCAGGGCCGGGGCAGGGCGCATCGTCAACATGACCAGCAGCCTCGGCTCCCTGACGCTGAACGGCGATCCAAGCTGGCCGTTCTATGGCGTTCGCCTTATCGGCTACAATGCCTCGAAGGCGGCGCTGAACATGCTCACGGTCCAGCTCAATGCCGAGCTCAGCGATACCGGGATCACCGCCGTATCGGCTTGCCCCGGCCTCGTCGCCACCGATCTCAGCGGCCACCGCGGCGATCGCACCCCCTCGGAGGCTGCGGCTTTTCCGGTGCGAATGGCTTTGCTTCAAGGGCACGACCTCAAAGGCATTTGCCAGAGCGAGCAGGGCGCTATCCCCTGGTGATGGCCTTCTCATTGGCAATTGACGGAAAGCGTGTCCGCCACTGACGCATTGTGTGAGCAAGTTCAGAGGGATAGAAATACGTACATAGGTGGTGGCCGGCTCTCGTCAGTCGAGGCGCGAGGCACAAGGTCAAACGCGGAGGTTCCGTCGCCGATCAGGATCGCAGGAGGCGAGTTTCGGATGGTGATGTCTTATCGGCAGGCAGTGGCTGCCGCCGAAGATCTTGTACGAACCGAGCCGCGGATCGTGTTCATGATGTGCGGTTTGGCAGGTTCCGGTAAGACGACCTTTGCACAGCGGCTGGAGGCGCTCGGATGTGAGCGTTTCTCGATCGACGAAGAGGTCTGGCGGCATGACGGGCGTTTTGGCGTCGATTATCCGGAGGCCGCCTATGCCGATCTGCAGGCCGCCGCGGAAACGCGGCTGAGGCTCCGCCTTGAAGACCAGCTGATGCGCGGCACGAAGGCAGTGATCGATTTTGCCTTCTGGAATGGGGCGGCTCGCACCCGCTACCGTGGGCTTGTCGAAGCCCGTGATCACCGGTGCTGCATCATTTATCTTCATGTGGAGGAAGCGATTTTGCGCGGCCGTTTGAGAGAACGCTCAGCACGACGTGATGCAAATGCCGCGTTTCCGATAACGGACGAGCTGCTCGCGAAATATGTCCAAGGCTTTGATATTCCGAGCGAAGAGGAGGCATGGATCGTGCAGGCGACATTCGATTGAGAAAGTTTCCCTGCGAGGGCGCGACGAAAGCCACGCCCTCGGGAGGGTCAGGCGTCGATCGCGGCCGCGGCACTGGCGACAAAGTCTGCGACCGCTTCGGGCTGCGACAGCATGGGGACGTGGCCGCTTTGCAGGACAAGCGTCTCGCCCTTCATGTGCGCGGCGGAATCGCATTCCACGGCCGGCGGGATCGTTTCGTCTTTGGCCGCAACGAGGTACCAAGAGGGCTTGGAACGCCATGCGGCCCGGCTGATCTTGTCGCCAACGCTTGCACGGCATGCCGATAGCGACAGCAACGGATATTGCTCAGCCGATGCCATAAGCAATAGGGGGTGCAGAGACGCGATTGGCGGCCTGCCTGTCTGCGATAGCTCTAGCGGCCATGAAAGTCCAACACACGTCACCCCAATTCCAGGTGACGGCTTCATGGCGTTTTTCGCCGAAGATAACAGGCGCTGTAACGTAGAATTGTTGCGCAGTCGCCGGAGCGTGCAGAGACAAAAGGAAGATTGTTCGTATAACCTGACGCGATTTTCTTCGCTATTTTATTTTCTGATTTTAGAAAAGTCTCTAATTTCGATATATAATATTTATTTTATGAGAATAATCGAAGAACGTGCTATGATTTGTTTTTCTATCTATGAATTTTCCTTTCGGCCGGCACCCATCGAACAGGCGGGGAACCTGCTGCAGAAGCGCGGATCATAACGTTCGTGCCGTCGACCTCCCAGGGGCAATGGCCGCAAAGAACAGCGTCTCGGCCAGACGCGGATAACGAAAATGATTGGCGAGATAGATATGCAATCGGCACGATATGGAAATAAGGATCTGAGGTTCGCAAGGCTCCACGCCGTGAAGGCGGAGCAGCGCATCACCGGCCAGGAAATCGTCGTTAAAAGGCTGCGGCTGACGGGGAGGCCGCTGGATGTCGAAAATGCGCTGTTGGGCAGGCTGTACGATCGCAAGAGACGCGTTATCTACCACTTGAAGCGTATCGAAGATTCCCTCGATGTGACATCGCAATCCGAAGTGACACCGTAATCTGGGATCAATGCCGGCGGCTGATCGGCCATATGTCGTGGTCCGGTGCCGGCCGGTGCATTCGACGGGAGAACATCATGTCGGCCGGCACTGTTGCTGAAATCTCCGACGAGGCAATCGGTTCCGGCGCGAACAGGTACCTCGGCAAACCTTTCGAGCTCTTAACCGAGCGCGAACGGGCAGTCTTCCGGCGACTGATCTCCCGGCACGCGATTGCCCGTGATTCCAATCAGTCCTTCGATGCAAAGCTGACACCGTCGCAGCGGCTGGCCGACAAGGTGGCGGAATTCGGCGGTTCGTGGACCTTCATCATCCTCTTCGGGATCGCCCTTGCAGTATGGGTCGCCGGCAATCTGCTGGCCGCAACGCGCGCCTTCGATCCCTATCCCTTCATATTCCTCAATCTCATCCTTTCCATGCTGGCGGCCGTGCAGGCGCCGGTCATCATGATGAGCCAGAATAGGCATGCCGCCAAAGACCGGGTGGATGCCGCGCACGACTACGAGGTCAATTTGAAGGCTGAGATCGAGATCATGGCGCTGCATGACAAGCTCGACGAGCTCAGAAATACCGATCTGAAATCGCTCGTCGCCCAGCAGCAGGAGCAGATCGCACTTCTGACGAAATTGATGCTCGGCCCGCCGGGTCAGCAACGGCAGGACCTTTAAAGTACCGGAGGCTAGCATGCAGCTGCGAGAAATGACCGATAATGCCTGCATCGAGTTTCTGGCGAACCACATGTTTGGCCATCTCGGGTGCAGCGGTGAGCAATATCCCTATATCGTTCCCATCCACTACGCCTATAAAGGACGCCGGCTGTTCATGTTTTCCATGCCCGGCCTGAAGATCGACCGTCTCAGGGCAAACCCCCTGGCCAGTTTCCATGCCGAAGAACTCGGCCAGGACAGAAAGTGGAAAAGCGTCCTCGTTCACGGTCGTTTCGAGGAGCTGACGGATACGCCCGCGCGCCGAGATGAACGCATCCATGCATGGTCGCTTCTGGAAAAGCGTGCCTTCTGGTGGGAGCCCGGATCTTTCAATTTCGGCGCCGATACGGATGAGCCGCTGGACGCGCCGATCTTCTTCAGCCTTTCGATCGAGGTGCTCTCTGGACGGGAGACGATTTGACGGTCCCGCGCGGCGTGTTTCGCCTGCGGGCCGGGACGCCCCGGCAGCCAAGCCGGATCGATAACTCATCAGCCATCAACATCTGACAGGACGAACAGCGGGTCGGGCCGAACGCACAGATGCGATTGACGGACCGCAAAATTGCGGTTAGCTCTTACGCCCATGAAAATCGCAATGGTTCTCGCAGTGGTGATATCGCGCATGGGCAGGACGGTGTAACCGTCCGGCATTAGCCACCCATGCGCCGAACACAAGGTCCCTGACGGGGCCTTTTTTTATGCCCCGTCGCACCCCCAATCACCTCATCAACGACGGAACATTGCTATGACCGGCGATAAGGCTAGCTTTACCCAAAATTCTCCCGAGACTTCCGCGAATATTCCCTCTGGCCGCCTGATGAACGGCGGCGAAATCGTTCTGCAGGCGCTGCGCGACAATGGCGTCGAGCACATCTTCGGCTATCCCGGCGCTGCCGTGCTGCCGATCTATGACGAGATCTTTCAGCAGGATGAGATCAAGCATCTGCTCGTACGCCATGAGCAGGGGGCCGGCCATGCCGCCGAAGGTTACGCCCGCTCGACCGGCAAGGTCGGCGTCATGCTGGTGACCTCTGGACCAGGTGTCACCAATGCGGTGACGGCGCTGCAGGATGCGCTGATGGATTCCATTCCGCTCGTCTGCCTGACCGGGCAGGTGCCAACGACGCTGATCGGCACGGATGCCTTCCAGGAATGTGATACGGTTGGTATCACGCGGCCTTGCACCAAGCATAATTTCCTCGTCGATCACATCGATGATCTGGCGAAGACGATCCATCTCGCCTTCAGGATCGCGACATCGGGCCGGCCGGGGCCGGTTCTGGTCGATATGCCCAAGGACGTGCTGTTTGCGAGCGGGCTTTATGTCGGGCCGGAGGAGATATCGGTGCCGGCGCGCTATCAGGCGCAGGCGGGCGGTAATCGCGAGGCGATTGCGGCGGCGGTTGCGATGATGGCGCGGGCTGAGCGGCCGGTGCTCTATACGGGCGGCGGCATCATCAATTCTGGGCCGGAAGCATCGCGGCTCTTGCGGGAGCTGGTGGAACTGACGGGCTTTCCCATCACCTCGACGCTGATGGGGCTCGGCGCCTATCCCGCGTCAGGACCGAACTGGCTGAAAATGCCGGGCATGCATGGCTCCTACGAGGCCAATATGGCGATGCATGATTGCGATCTGATGATTGCTGTCGGAGCGCGCTTCGACGATCGCGTCACCTCGCGCGTCGACAAGTTCTCGCCCGGTTCGAAGAAGATCCATATCGATATCGATCCATCCTCGATCAACAAGAATGTATCAGTCGATATCGGGATCGCTGGCGATGCGGCGGCCGCACTTTCGGAGATGATTGACGCCTGGCGGGCGCTTCCCGAAGCGCCTGAGCGACGGCGGCTCGCGGGCTGGTGGGCCGAGATCGAAGAGTGGCGGACGCGAAACTCCTTTGCCTATGAGAGGCGCCGGGACGAGATCATGCCGCAATATGCACTGGAGCGGCTGCATGCGCTGACTACCGATCTCGACCCGATCGTGACGACCGATGTCGGTCAGCATCAGATGTGGGCGGCGCAACTCTTCGGTATCGAGGCGCCGAACCGCTGGCTCACTTCTGGCGGGCTCGGCACGATGGGATACGGGTTGCCGGCGGCCATCGGCGCGCAGATTGCCCATCCCGGGCGGCTGGTTCTCGGCATTGTCGGCGATGGCTCGGTGCAGATGACGCTGAAGGAGCTTTCGGCGGCTATGCAGCATCAGGCGCCGGTGAAGATCTTCATTCTCAACAACGCGCAGCTCGGCATGATCCGGCAATGGCAGCAGATCCTGCATGGCAACCGCCGGGATCGATCCTACTCCGCTTCGCTGCCGGACTTCGTCAAGCTGGCGGAAGCCTATGGCGCGGTGGGCTTGCGCTGCGAGAGGCCGGATGAGCTGGATGCGAAGATCAGGGAGATGATCGTCATCGACCGGCCTGTCCTGTTCGACTGCCGTGTCGCGGCGCTCGAAAACGTCTATCCCATGGTTCGCAGCGGCCGGCCGCATAATGACATGCTGTTTGGTGAGGATGTGCGTGCGGCGGAAGCGGAGGGCGAATTCGGCTTCAGCCAGGGGCTCGTCTGATCGTCTGCAATGGATTGGCCGGTGTCGTAGGATACCGGCCAATCAATCCCGGTCAGCCGGCGCCCCGAGCGGGTAGAAGTGGCGGTAGGGGCGCGCTTCATCGAGTGCGCGGGCATAGCTCGGGCGCTGGAGCAGGCGGCCGCGATAGGCGCGGGCATCCTGGAAATGCTCGGGGATCGGATGCGCCCAGTCGGCATAGAGCAAGGCCGGGGCGGCCGAGCAATCGGCGAGACTGAAGGTCTCGCTGGCCACCCACTGCCGGCCCTTCATATGCGCGTCGAGAATGCCATAAGCGGTTTCGAGCGCCTGGCGCCAGCGGACATAGCCGTCATCGGGCTCGACCTCCCGGCCGAGAGCGGCATTGACCATCCGCTGCTGGGGATATTGCAGGTAATTATCGAAGAAGCGGTCCCACATGCGCACTTTGATGGCTGTTGCCGCATCCTTGGGGATGAGCGGTTGGTCGCCGGGGCTGAGCGCGTCGATATATTCAATGATGCTTGTTGCTTCGAAAATGAAGTCGCCGCCATGCTCAAGAATCGGAAAACGCTTGATTGGCCACTTTGCCGAAAACTCCGAGGTGATCGGCTCGCTGCCGTCGAGAAGCTTCACCTCGAAGGCCAGGTTCTTCTCGTAGAAGGCGATCTTCGCCTTCTGGGAGTAGGAGGAGAGCGGGTGCAGGTAGATCACCAGCGGCATGGCGGCGGGCATGGGCAGGCCTCACTTCGAGAGCACGACATGTGCGGCCAGTTCGGTCATCTCGTGGGATTTGACGGAGAAGCCGAGCGCCGGCAGGTCGATACCCTCGAACATGGCTTCACCCTTGCCGAGGACAACCGGAGAGATAGCGAATTGTATCTCGTCGATCAGGCCGGCCTTGAGATACTGGCGCACGGTGCTGACGCCGCCGCCGATCTTGACGTCCTTGTCGCCGGCTGCGGCCTTGGCCTTTTCCAGCGCTTCCTCGATGCCGCCGGTGATGAAATGGAACGTGGTGCCACCTTCCATGACGATCGGCTCGCGGGCATGGTGGGTGAGGATGAAGGTGGGCGCGTGATAGGGCGGGTTCGGCCCCCACCAGCCTTTCCACTCTTCGTCAGGCCATTCGCCCCTGATCGGGCCGAACATATTGCGGCCGAGGATGAAAGCGCCGAAGCCCGCCATGCCTGCCGCACCATACTGGTCATCAACGCCAGTCGTGCCGTCGTCCTTGCCGATCATGGTGCGGAAGGTGCGGGTGGGGAAGAACCATTGGTGCACCGCCATGCCGCCTTTGCCGAGCGGATTGTCGATGCTCTGGTCGGGACCGGCGCCGAAACCATCGATAGAAAGGGAAAATGCAGCAACACGTACACGTGCCATGTCAGCCTCCATCTGGTTGCATTTTGAAATCAGTTGAGTTGTTGCATAACTGATCCTATGATGCAACTGGTTTTTCTCATGGAGTCGGATATGAATATCGAAATACGGTCGGGCTGCCCGATCAATCTGACGATGGAGGTGTTGGGCGATCGATGGAGCCTCGTCATCATCAGGGATATCATGTTCGGCAATCGCCGTCACTTTCGCGAATTGCTGACGCAGTCGGAGGAGGGTATCGCCTCCAATATCCTGGCGGCACGTCTCAAGCGGCTGATGTCCTATGGGCTGATCACCAAGCTCGACGATCCCTCCCACAGCCAGAAATCCATCTACAGCCTGACGGAGGCCTCCATCCAGCTCGTGCCGATGTTTGCGATGATCGGCGCCTGGGGGCGAAGGCACTTACCGGTCAGCGAGGATCTCAGCATCCGCGCGGAGTTGCTGGAGGAGGGCGGGCAGCCGCTCTGGGACGAGTTCATGGAGGATCTCAGGAGGATCCATATCGAAGACCCGATCGGCGGGGCGAATGGATCAGTCAAATCGCCGGTTCTGGCGCGACTGACGGCGGCCTTTCTGGAGGTGCGCGCCAAGATGAATGCGGCAGGATAGGTTTCCGTCCACCGAGGTTCAGGATGATTTTGCCGGCCAAGTGGACAGCGCCTGATCGGCAACGGCGTTCAGCATGTCGCGGCTGAAGCCGGCTTTGGCCTGCACCGCCATGCCGTGGGTCATTGCCATCACGAATGCCGCAAGGGCTTCCGTGTTCACCGTTTCCGGCAAATCACCTTCCGCCTTTGCCCGCTCGAAGCGCTCATGAAGCTGTGCCTGGCCAGCGGCGCGGAAGTCGATCAGCGCCTGTCGCACGGGTTCGGTTTCATCCGATCCCGCCACGGCGCCATTGATGCCGAGACAGCCCGTATGATTGGGAAAACGCGTGTTGAGGTCGACCGCATTGTAGAGGATGTGGGCTGCGACCTGGCGCGAGGTGGGGAGCTTGAGCGCTTCCGGAAGATAATCCAGATATCGCTCGGAATAGCGATCCAGCGCCCGCCGGAAGAGCGCTTCCTTGTTGCCGAAGGCGGAATAGAGGGCGGGTCTTTCGACGCCGGCAGCCTCTGTCAGGTCAGCATAGGACGCTCCCTCGTAGCCCTTGCGCCAGAAAACGCATAGCGCCGCATCGAGCACTTTCTCCATGTCAAATTCGCGATGGCGTCCCATCAGATCAACTCGGCCAATTTCATAATGATCGTTATTAAACCACTTGACAGGCTTTGTCTACATTTCATACCAATCGTTACCGTAACATTCGTTACGAAAAAACTGCTCTGCCTGCCGATAGGGGCGGGTGGTGCTTTGACGGGGTAGAAAGGACACTCATGTCTGAGATTTTGAACGGAAAGGTCGCGCTCGTGACCGGTGGGTCGCGTGGGCTTGGTGCTGCGGCGGCTGAAGCGCTTGCGGCGCAGGGCGCTGATGTTGCGATCAGCTATGTGGCTTCTGCCGCCAAGGCGGAAGCGGTGGTTGAAAAGCTGCGTGCCAGGGGTGTGCGGGCTCTGGCGATCCAGAGCGACCAGGCCGACATGACGGCGGCCAAGCCGTTGATCGACAAGGTGATCGCTTATTTCGGCAAGCTCGATATCCTCGTCAACAATGCGGCAATCGCTGTGCAGGGCAAGACAGTCGATGATCCCGAGCTCGATGTGGTCAACCTCGATCGCCAATGGCAGATCAATGTGTTGGGCACGGTGGCGGCCACGCGGGCGGCGGCACCTGTCTTGTCTGATGGCGGCCGGATCATCTTCATCGGCTCGCTGTTCGGCACGCGCGTGCCGTTTCCCGGCGTTGCCGATTATGCCGGTACGAAGGCTGCCCTCATCGGCTATGCGAAAGGCGTCGCGCGCGATCTCGGCGGCCGCAACATCACCGTCAATGTCGTCCAGCCCGGCGTGATGCCGACCGACATGTCTGCCGAAGTGCTGGGAGACAGCGTGCCTGACGCGCTTCTGGACCTGCATCCTATCAGGCGCATTGCAACGCTCGAGGAAGTCTCGGCGCTCATCTGCCATCTGGCGGGGCCGCATGGGGGGTACATGACCGGCAGCGTGATCGATGTGGCCGGCGGCCTTGGAATCTGACGACAAGAGGTAGGTTGCGCCTGCGGAACTGAAAGACGTCCCGCAGGCGGCAAGTTCGGCTCAGGCTGCGAGCGCGCTGTAATCCATCGCGTCGAGATCGGCGATCAGGCCAGGTCCAACAGGCTTCCAGCCGAGGATGCGGCGAGTCTTTTCGCTGGAGGCGGGGAAGTCCAGGCCGGCGAACATTCCCATCCAGCCGAAATGCTCGGACGCCTTGTCCGGCGCGATGGAGACGACGGGCAGTTTCAGACCGCGGCCCAACGCCTCGGCGATCTCGCGCATTGAGACACCTTCCTCATCGACGGCATTGTAGCGGGCGCCGGGTTCAGCACGTTCGATGGCCAGCCGATAGAGCAGGGCGACATCCAGCAGGTGGCCGGCGGGGAAGCGGTTGTGGCCTTCGCCGACATAGGCGGAAACGCCCTTTGCCTTTGATATTTCGATGAGTGGCGAGACGAGGCCCTGCTTGAACGTGTTATGGACTTGGGGAAGGCGCATGACGGATACGTTGACGCCGGCGTCCAGAAGCGCGTTGCCGGCAAGTTCGGAAGCGATGCGCGGGTTCGGATGCTCGATATTGAAGACATCCTCGCTCGCGAGCTCTCCGAGATGGGCATTGCCGATGCCGGTGCCTGATGTGATGAGCAGCGGGCGGTTCGAGCCCTTGAGAGCCTCGCCCATTGCGGCAATGACGCGGCTGTCCTTCTGGCAATTCTCGACGAAACGCGAAAAATCATGGTCGAAGGCCGTATGAATGACGGCGTCGGCCTTTTCGGCACCGCTCCGGACGCTTTCAGGCTCTTCCAGCGACCCCTTGTGAACTTCGACGCCTGCCTCTTCGAGCGCTTTTGCGCCGGCGTCCGAGCGGGTCATGCCGATGACATGATGGCCCGCCTTCAGGAGTTCGGGGACGATGGCCGAGCCGATGAAGCCGGTGGCGCCGGTGAGGAAAATGCGCATGGGTATCTCCTTGTTTCAAAGCGTGCCGCTGCACGCTTTAAGTCCTTGTTTTTTCGTATGACGTTATCGCAAAACCGCTTCACACTTTTGCGCGACTGGCTTTACAGACCCCAATATTGCGCTATGTTTTATGCTGTTAAAGTAGTGACGTTATCCTATTATAATTGCTAACAGGGACAGTATGAGCACCGACGGCAACCCCCTTGGCACCTTCCTTCGCGACCGCCGCTCGCGCCTCGATCCGGCCGTGTTCGGATTCTCGGGCCGCCGGCGCACGCCGGGCTTGCGACGCGAGGAGGTGGCGCAGCGCGCCAATATCAGCCCCACATGGTACACTTGGCTGGAGCAGGGGCGCGGCGGGGCGCCGTCGTCCGATGTTCTCAACCGGATCGCAAACGGGCTGATGCTGACCGAACCGGAGCGCGAGCATCTCTTCATGCTCGGCCTCGGCCGCCCGCCCGAGGTTCGCTACCGCGCCGTCGAAGGCATCAGCCCGCGCCTGCAGCGTCTTCTCGATACGTTTGAAGTCAGCCCGGCGCTGGTGCGCACCGCGGCCTGGGACATCGTTGCCTGGAACCGCGCGGCCACCATTGTCATGACCGATTACGGCAAGCTCGCACCTGAGGACAGGAATGTCCTGCGTATGCTGTTCTGCAACCCCAACGTCCGGAACGTCCAGCATGACTGGGAAACAGTGGCCCGCTTCGTCGTCGGTGCCTTCCGGGCGGATGCGGCGCGCGCAGGGGCTACTTCGGAGATTGCCGAACTGGTCGAGGAACTCTGCCGCGCCAGCCCGGAGTTCAAAGCGATTTGGCAGGAGAACGAGGTGATCGCCCATGGCGAGGGCACCAAGCGGCTGAGGCATCCTGTTCTCGGCAATATCGAGCTGGAATATTCGGGCTTTGCCATCGACGGCAGGCCCGATCTCAACATGGTCGTCTACAATCCTGTCGATCCCGATGTGATCGAGCGTATTCGCAGGCTGGTACGGGAGAAGAATGGCCGTCCCTGACCGAGGCGTAGCGGTTTCAGGAATTGTTCCTGCGCAGAGTAAACACCGTCAGTTCCGAGGGCCGGCCGAGCCTGAGCGCAAAGCCGGGCCAGAGCGCGGTGCCGTTGTTGACATAGAGCTGCATGCCGCCGACCTGGTAGTGGCCGGAGACGAAGCCGCCATTGGCGCGGGCGACCAGACGATCGAGGCCTAGCACCATGCCGCCATGGGTATGCCCTGACAGCTGCAGTGCGATCCCCGCCTTGGCCGTCTCGGCTGCCATTCTTGGCTGATGGTCGAGAAGAATGATCGGGGCCTCAGAGGGCGCGTCTTTCAGGGCCGCGGCAAGATCGGGATTGGGCATCGATCTGCCGAATGCTGCCAGATCCGTCACGCCGGCAATGACGATGCGGCCCGCCTCGCGCTCGATGACGGCGTGCTCATTCATCAGCATGCGCATGCCAAGACTGGCGTCGTGCTCCATCCAATCGTCATAGCCGAAATAATATTCGTGATTGCCGGGGATGGCGAAGATGCCGTCGGGCGCCTCCAGCTTTGCCAGGGGTGCGACATCCGCACGGCGTTTTTCGAGGCGGCCGTCGATGAAATCGCCGGTCACGACGATCAGATCGGTTTTCAGATCATTGGCCTTCTTCACGAGCGCTTCGGCCCAGGACGCCGGAAAGAGGCGGCTGAGATGCAGGTCGGTCAATTGCAGCAGGCGGTAGCCGTCGAAGGCGTCGGGAAGATCCCGGATTGCTATCTCGACATTCTTCACGGGTGGAATGCGCACGGCTCCGGCGACACCGAAAGCGGCCAGGCCGAAGGCCGCGAGCCCAATGATATAGCGGATCTCAGGGGGCACGACGGGAAATTGTCCCTCGACGAGAGCAAGGACAAGCGAGACGGCATCCAGCGCGATCTGGAAGACGGCCAACAGGAGCGTCGCACCGAAGAGGAAATTCAGCACGATAATCAGCGGGCGCGGATATTCGGGCGCGAAGACGGAACCTGACGAGATGCGGTTCAGCAGCACCTGCTGGGAGGCGACCAGGAGCACGCCGGCAAGCAGCGCCTTGGCAGGCCATATCCACGGCAGGGGCAGGATGAAGCGAAGGAGGACAACCAGCCATGGAAGCCCGAGAATGAAATGGAACATTAAATAGGCCTGTGATTATCGATGCTTATCGGAGGGAATGAAGAGATTGAATCTGGTGTCTCCGGCGTCCTGCGCAAGGGGCTAGTCGTTCTTCATGTCCGCCAAGCTGACGCCGCCCCGTGCGCGAGCGCTCAGCCTGCCTTCTGCGCCTCAGTGAACAACCAGCCGATCACGGTTTCCCGCGCAGGAGATTTCCGGTAGCGGGGCCAGACGAGGTAGATGTCCGAAGGGCCGCGCAGTCTGGCTTCGAAGACACGCACCAGCCGGCCTTTGGCCAGATCGTCGGTGACGAAGCCTCCGTTGGCGAGAACGATGCCCTGTCCGGCAATCGCCGCCTCGATGGCGTGCGAGGTCTGCGAAAAGCTGATGCCCTTGAAGGAGGGGCTGCGGCTGTTGGTGAGATGGCGCTCGACGAATTCCGGCCAGAGATTGTGGGCATCGTGCAGCAGCGGATAGGCCGCAAGCTCCTCCGCCGTGCGCGGTGCATTCCGGCCGGCAAGCAGCAGCGGGCTGCAGACGGCAATGACCTCCTGCTCGAACAGGAGCTCGGCATTCAGGCCCGGCCCGAAGGGCGGGCGGCCATAGCGGACGGCGAGATCGACGCCATCGACGACGAAATTCGAGATGCGCTCGGTCGCCAGAATATGCAGATCGAGATCGGGGTGCAGAGCCGTGAAGTCAGGCAGGCGCGGGATCAGCCATTTGGAGGCGAAGGTCGGCGTCGTGCTGATGGTGAGCTTGATCGCCTGTGGCTTCAGCTCGTCCGTTGCCCGCGCGATGATCTCGAAGGCGCGTCTGATATCGGCGATGTAGCGTCGGCCTTCGGCCGTCAGCGCCAGCGTGCGGGGAAGCCGCTCGAACAGGGTCAAGCCAAGCTGCGCTTCGAGCCCGCGAACCTGCTGGGCGACGGCGCCCTGCGTCACGCCGAGCTCTTCGGCGGCAAGCCTGAAGTTCAGGTGGCGCGCCGCGACTTCGAAGGCTCTGAGGCCATTGAGGGAGGGAAGCTTTCCCGGGATATCGCTCATCGAGTAGTTTTTCTACTGCCATAAAAGAGGAGAACTGGTTCGCGCTCACGTGACGGAGATGGTATCGTGCGTGCACACATCGATCAATCGACGATATCACTTCAGGAGGGCACCGAAATGTCAGTAGAAAAAGTGGCTGTTATCACCGCAGGCGGCAGCGGCATAGGCGCCGAAAGTGCGAGACGCCTTGCGTCCGATGGATACAAGGTCGCAATCCTGTCTTCCTCCGGCAAGGGCGAGGCGCTGGCCAAGGAGCTCGGCGGTGTCGGTGTGACCGGTTCCAACCAGTCGAACGAAGACCTGAAGCGGCTGGTCGATGCGGCGATGCAGGCCTGGGGCCGTATCGACGTTCTCGTCAACAGCGCCGGACATGGACCGCGCGCACCACTCAACGAGATCACCGACGAGCAGTGGCATACGGGCATGGACGTTTACCTGATGAACGTCATCCGCCCGGTGCGGCTGGTGACGCCGATCATGCAGGCGCAGAAGAAGGGCGCGATCGTCAATATCTCGACGGCCTGGGTCTTCGAGCCGTCGACGATGTTCCCGACCTCGGCGGTCTTCCGCGCCGGCCTTGCCGCCTATACCAAGCTCTTTGCGGATACCTATGCGGCCGAGAACATCCGCATGAACAATGTGCTGCCCGGCTGGATCGACAGCCTGCCTGCGACCGAGGCGCGGCGCGAAACCGTGCCGATGCAGCGCTACGGCACGAGTGCCGAAGTGGCCGCGACGATTGCGTTTCTGGTGTCCGATGGGGCGGGGTATATTACCGGCCAGAGCCTGAAGGTCGATGGCGGGTTGATGCGGTCGGTTTGAGCGGCAGGGATGGGTTGCTGAGGCGGGCCGTGGCCCACGTTCTTCTCGGATAAGCTCTACACAAGGTGTTTTCTCGATAAGAGAGAACACCTTTTGATTGTGCGCCGAGGGGGATTGGATTTGGCAAACATGATTGGCCCAGCAGACCTGATCGATTTTCATTCCGGTCTTAAGGCGTCGGACCTCAAGAACTGGAAACACGTGCCTGCGTCGGCGGTCGTTCAGCCGACGGCGGAAATGAGCTGATCTCGAGGCTCGCGCTGCGGTTTGTGCGAATGCCGCTGCGGATGGCAAGCGGACGTAGAAGCAAAGATTGGAAGGACGTGAAGGACGATGAGCATGAACACAAACGATGTCGCCATCCATTGGGAAAGCAATGCGGAGACTTGGACGATCTATAGTCGTGCTGGTTACGACAAATATCGCGACGCACTTAACACGCCCGCCTTTCTGGACATGTTACCCCCGATCGCAGGTCTGACGGGACTTGATCTCGGCTGTGGTGAAGGCACCAATACCCGCGCAGTAGCCCAACTTGGTGCCCGCATGACCGGGGTGGACATCGCACCTACCTTCATTCGCTATGCCCGCCAAACGGAGGCACAGGACCCACTCGGTATCGACTACGTGGTTGGCGACGGCCAGAGCCTTGACTTTCCGGAAGGGAATTTTGATTTCGTCACCGCCTTTATGTCGCTGATGGACATGGCTGACCAGCAAAAAGTTCTGGGGAGCCTTCACCGCATTTTGAAGCCCGGTGGGTTCTTGCAGTTTTCGATTCTGCATCCATGTTTCGTTCCGCCGACCCGCCGCAATATCCGCGATGAGAGCGGCGCTGCAGTTGCCGTTCAGGTTGCCGACTATTTCGATGAGACCGACGGGCGCATCGAGCGCTGGCTGTTTTCCGAGATTCCAGCTGAAGAGCGTGCAGCGCTGACACCCTTTTCGGTGCCGCGTTTCCATCGCACGCTGACAAGCTGGGTATCCATGATCGTCGGTGCCGGCTTCATAATCGAGGCGTTTGGCGAACCAATGGCATCGCCGGAAGTCGCCCTTGCCGAACCTGTAGTAGCCGATACCCGCGTTGCGCCAATCTTCCTACACATCCGAGCACGCAAACCGTGAAAGCTCGTTGATGGCTCGGATATTCGATCTCCGCCATTTCTTGGTTATGCCGAAACCTGTGAGCCGGATGCTCCCCACTTCCGGCTCATCTGGATAGATGTCGGCGTTATGCGGCGCTTTATGGTTCGACCGCTGACAGCAATCAGATGCTCGATCCACCAATATCTCTGCCGGCTGCAGCAACGCGCTGAGATATTGAACAGCGACGGCACCTATTCGCCTGAGATGTTCAAATAGGTGCCGACAGTTCTTTTGGGTCAACAGGGCGAATATTAGCGCCGCCGTTCTGTCATGTGGCCTCCTTGATCACCGTCTCCCATCGCCACGACGGTACGCCGCTCAAAGCCGGCCGCTGCCAATGGCTTCCGTCTGTGGCGGCTGATCGTCGAGGGCAGGGGCAGCTTGAACTATTCGGCTCTGCGCTTATTGTCAGGCGGTGGACATTGCGCCCATGCCCGCGACGATCGAGAAAGCCCGAAGCCATGCAGAAGTTCACTGTGTCCATCACGCGAGAGATCGAGGCCGATACCGCCGAGGAGGCCGCGCTTCTCGTCTATCAGGAGCTTGCCAAGGACGCGGCACCGCTTCGCTATCTGGTCGCGGACGAGACGAAGAGGACGAGAACTGTGACACTCGATCGGGCTAAGGCGGACGAATTCGCCGCTGTCGATCATACTGCCGATCCCGGCAACTGGTAGGCGGTGGCTGACAGGTCAGCCCCCATTCGCGACGGATCAGGGCCGCCGGCAGGTCAGGATGAAACGGCGGTAGACCAGGGTTCTAAGCTTGTTTCTGAGGTTGGCATTCTTCCTCTGCGCCCGGGCGATCGGGGCATGGGAGTGCAGTTCGATGCCTGTAAAGCCCGCCGATGTCAGAAGCGGCAGCAGCATGTCGGGACGCAGGCCGGAGCCGAAGGGCAGGGCTGACATGATGCGGGCGTGGCGGGTGCTGAGCGCGCCGTCATAGTTGCTGTCGGCACCGATGAAACGGTCGACACATGTTATCAGCAGGCTGGCGATGCGGCCGGTCGGTTTCGGGCTTGCCCAGTTGCCGTCGAAGAAGAGCAGCAGACCGCCGGGTTTGAGGATGCGGAACCATTCGGCAAAACTTTCTTCCGGCCGGGTCAGCGTCCAGACCAGGTGGCGGCAGATGATCGCGTCGTAGTGTGCATCAGGCTCCAGGGTGTTTTCGGCGTCCGCCAAGATGAAGCGCAGGCGCTCCTTGCCGGCGTGTTTGGCGCGGGCAACCTTCAGCATCGCTTCGGAGAAATCGAGCGCGGTAACGTCATGGCCGAGATCCTGGATCAGGCGGGTCACTTCGCCAGTGCCGCAGGCAAGTTCCAGCACGCGCTTGGGCTCAGGGCCGAGGGCATCGCGGATCGGCTTCTGCCAGGCATCGGCCTCCGGGCCGGGGGCGATCTTGTGGCCGAAGGCGAGATCGAAGGTTTCCGAGCGTTTCGACCAGTAGTCGCGGATCTCTTCCTTCAGATCGAAATTTACGCCATCCATCTCTCAGCCCATCCGATACTGGATATGTGTGCGGCCATGCACAGCCGATCTTTCGATATGGGCGCGCACGCCGAAGACGCGGGCGATCAAGGCTTCGGTCAGCACCTCCTCGGGCGTGCCTGCGGCCACGACTTCGCCCTTCTGCAGCACGGCCAGATGATCGCAGAACATCGCCGCCAGATTGAGATCGTGGAGCGCGATGATGGAGGTGAGGCCGAGTTTGGCTACCAGCGCCAGGATATCGAGCTGATGCTGGATATCGAGGTGATTGGTCGGTTCGTCGAGCAGGAGTTCGCTTGGCGTCTGGGCGAGCGCTCTGGCGATATGCACGCGCTGGCGTTCGCCGCCTGACAGTGTCTGCCACAGCTGGCCGGCGCGCTCGCCCATGTCGACGCGGGCGAGCGCTTCCGCAACGGCGGCATCGTCATCGGCGCCCCAGGAGGCGATGAGGCCGCGATGCGGCGTGCGGCCGAGGCGGACGATATCGCGCACGGTGAGCTGCGTGTCGGTCGTCGACTGCTGTTCGACGAAGGCGATGCGGCGGGCAAGGGCAGCGCGTGAGAGGCCGGAGACATCGTCGTCGCCAAGGCGGATGATGCCGCTTTTGACCTGCCGCAGTCGGCAGATCAGGCGCAGCAGGCTCGATTTGCCTGAGCCGTTCGGCCCGAGCAGGCCGAGCACCTTGCCCCTTTCGACTGATATGCTGATGCCATTGACGATGATGGTATTGCCGGCGGCATAGGTGACCTTGTCGACTGATATGCTCATGCGCTTCTCCGCACGCGATAGAGGATGATGGCGAGGCCGGTGCGCCGAAAAGCGCGGTGACGACGCCGATCGGCAGGATCTGTTGGGGAATGATGATGCGCGAGACGATGTCGGCGCCGACCATGAAGATCGCTCCGCCAAGCGCAGTCGCCGGCAGCAGGCGGCCATGCGCGGGGCCGACGAGGAAGCGGGCGGCATGGGGAATGACGAGACCGACGAAGCCGATGGAACCGACCATGCTGACCACGCCTGCCGTCATCGCCGCTGTCACGCCGAGCAGGGTGAACTGCACGCGGCGCACGGCGATGCCGAGGGAGGCTGCGGCATCCGTGCCGAAGGCGAAGGCATCGAGCGCGCGCGCATGGGCAAGACAGACGACGAAGCCTGTCAGCGCGATCGGCACGGAGAGATAGACATCCGGCCAGCGCACGCCACTGAGCGACCCTAAGAGCCAGAAGAGTACGCCGCGCGCCTGTTCGGCATTGGCCGAGGTGGTGACGATATAGGAGGTCAGCGCGTTGAAGAGCTGCGAGCCCGCCACGCCGCAGAGAATGATGCGCTCGCTGGTGCCGCCCGCGCCCGCCGCCAGAATGCCGACCAGAAGAAAGGCGATGACGGCGCCGATGAAGGCGCCGCCGGAGAGGCCGAGCACGCCATAGCCGAGGCCTAAGATCATGACGCAGACGGCGCCGGTGGAGGCGCCGGCGGAAATGCCGAGCACATAAGGTTCGGCGAGCGGATTGCGCAGCAGGGCCTGCAGCACCACGCCGCAAAGCGCGAGCGACGCACCGGCGCTTGCCGCCACCAGCGCGCGGCTGAGGCGGTAATCCCAGACAATGCCCTGGTGGATGCGGCTGAGTTCGAATGCCGTGCCGAACAGGCGGTTGGAAACCGCCTTTGCCGTGGTGGCGAGCGGGATCGATATCTCGCCGATCGATACGGCGAGGCTGACCATCAGGCCGAGCAGGAGGAAGGCGGCGATGGTGAGCGCGGCAAGCGCCCACCATTTCCTCTGTGGCAAGGCAGCCTGGCTCACTGCGCCAGACCGGAGGCGGCGATGCCCTTTGCCAGGATTTCGATGCCGTCGATCGTGCGGATCGTCGGGTTCATCGACTGCGCGTCCATCATGATGAAGCGCTTGTTTTTGACGGCATCGAGCTCCCTTGTGACCGGATCGTTTTCCAGGAAATCCACCTTCACCTTGGGATCGTCGGCGGCATAGCGGCGGCGGTCCATGGTGGCGATGACGATGACGGCGGGATTGGCCTGCGCAATCGTTTCCCAGCCGACGAGGGGCCATTCCTCTTCAGTCGTCACGACGTTCTTTGCGCCGAGCGTCTTCAGGATATAGGCCGGCGCGCTGTTCTTGCCGGCGATGAAGGCATCGCCTTTCACCTCCTTGCTGGAGAACCAGAAGACGACGGGCAGGTTCTTGGCTGCCGCGCCTGAAACGGAGGCAACGGCCGCGGCCTCGCGCTTCTTCAGGTCGGCGATCAGTTTATCGCCCCGGTCCTTCACGTCGAAGATTTCGGAGAGTTCGGCGATTTCCTGATAGATCAGGTCCATCGTGAACAGCTCCTTGCGCACGCCGTCTCCGCCATCGGTGTTGATCTTGGCGACGCAATCGGCCGGCGCGATATAGGTGTTGATGCCGAGGTCTTTGAATTGCTCGCGCTTGCCGACGGAGCCTTGGGCGCCGACATGCCATTCGAATTCGGCAGCCACCAGATCGGGCTCGGCACCGACGACGGATTCGAAGCTCGGGTCGTTGTCGGCCAGGCGTCTGATCTTGCTGTTGGCCTCGGCATATTGCGGCAGGACCGGGCCGACCCAGACGGCCGTGCCGGCGATCTTGTCGGCAAGGCCGAGCGAGAGGAGCACTTCGGTCATGCCCTGGCCGATCGAAACGATCTTGGCCGGTGCCTTCTCGAAGGTGACTTGCTGGCCGCAATTGCTGAGGGTGAGGGGATATTGGGTGGCGGCGAAGGCGGGTGCTGCAAGGCCGGCCAGGCAAAGGCTGGCGAGCCCGAACGCAAGGGAAAAGCCTGGAATAATCTGGCGCATTGGAAACTCTCGATCGGAAGGAAAAGGGCCAGCAGACGCCGGCGCGCGCAGATGCGTGAGCCAAACGTGGAGGAGGGCTAGCGGCGGGTGGTCCAATCGGGACGGATCGCGTGCGGCAAGCGGCAGGAAATAAGGTCAATCATATCTGCTCCTTGTCCAGGCATCCCCGCCTGGCTGATTGGATTGCGATTGACGGCAGGTCTCCTGGCTCGCGGATGTCAGCCGGTCATCTGCCTTCCCGCGCTTGCGCGCAGTGGCACTTGGAGTGACCAGCTCGCCGGTGATGTCCTGGAATGAACGACGAGGCATTCATTCCGGATATAACCGGCAATCCGCTTACAGTTGCGGGGGCAGCCACGGTCTTGGTCCCTTTTGGGTCGTCCGCACCGTGTTCCCTATTAATCCCCTCGAAGTTCTCCTCGGGGAACCGTCTCCCCCGACTTAGGACGTCACCATGGGCAACGTCAAGCAGGGCCAGCGAGAAGTATTGTTTGCGGAGGGAAGGCTGTCGTTTCGCAAATCCGGAATGACAGAAATTTTACCTCATGCTAATGTAGAATCCGCTGATGGGTGGAGGAGCAACCATGAGTATTTTCGACGGTTTAGGCGGTGTTCTCTCTGATGTGCTTGCCGGCAGGCAGGTCGATTACGTCGCGGTTGCAACCAGAATATTCGACAATGCCGGAGGGCTGCAGGGCATCGTTTCCCAGCTCAATTCGGCGGGCCTCGGCGAGCAGGTCTCATCCTGGATCGGCACCGGCCACAATCTTCCCGTATCGGCGGAACAGATCCAGGCGGCCTTGTCGTCCGATCAGCTGCGCGATCTCGCCGCCAAGTTCGGCGTCAATGCCGATGATGTGTCCAAGCTGCTTGCCGAGCATCTGCCGAAAGCCGTCGATGCGGCAACGCCCAATGGAACCGTTTCATAGGCTTCAAAGACTTGGGGTCTCAAAGATTTGGGGCCTCAAAGACGTGCATGCCGTGAACTGCCCCCAACACGAGGATATCCCATGATTGCGAGATTGCTTGTGCCCGCTTCCGCCGGAGCGTTGATTGCCGCCGCCTTCTTCGTTTCTCCGGCCTCCGCGCTGACCATGAAGGAATGCAGCGCCAAATATCAGACGGCCAAGGCCGATGGTTCGGCCAAGGACATGAAGTGGAACGACTTCCGGGCGAAGTTCTGTGGCGCGGATGCGGCCGCCGAAGATGCTGCCGATGACAAGGCAGTGGCCGCAACGACGGACAAGGAGCCCGCAAAGCCGACGGTCAAGGCCCCCAAGGGCGTGACCATGCCGAAGGCGATCGACAAGAAATACGCCAGCGAAACGCCTGCCAAGGGCCGGCTGCATACCTGCGTCGACAGCTATCATGCCAACAAGGATGCCGGCACGCTCAACGATCTGAAATGGATCCAGAAGGGCGGCGGCTATTGGAGCCTTTGCAATACGGCATTGAAGGCCGGTAGCTGAGGTTTAGGCTGGCGAGGGCGGGGCGCATGGCTATTGCGCTCCTACCTCTGCCACATCCTCTCGATCCGTCAGGATGCGGTCGATCAGCCCCCATTCCAGGGCCTCTTCAGCCCTCATGAAGCGGTCCCGATCCATCGCCTGCTCGAACTCTTCATAGGATCGCCCGCAATGCTCGGCATAGAGGCTGGTCATGAGCTGCTTCGTCTTCCTGATTTCCTCGGCATGAATGAGCATATCGGACGCCTGGCCCTGGAAGCCGCCGAGGGGCTGGTGGATGAGGATGCTGGCATTCGGAAGGGCATATCGCTCTCCCGGCTGGCCGGCCATCAGCAGGAAGGAGCCCATCGAGCGGGCCGTTCCCATGCAGAGCGTGTGCACCGGCGCGCGGATGAAACGCATCGTGTCGTACATGGCAAAACCGCTGGTCACGACGCCGCCCGGCGAATTGATGTAGAGGTTGATCGGCTTCTTGGGATTTTCGGCCTCCAGGAACAGAAGCTGGGCGCAGACGAGAGCGGACACGCCGTCGTTGATCTCGCCGTTCAGAAAGATGATCCGCTCACGCAGCAGGCGGGAATAGATGTCGAAGGATCGCTCCCCTTGGGAGGATTGTTCTACGACCATGGGGACGAGTTGCATCGCTTCGCGCATCGGCGAACTCCAATCTTTCAGAATGATAAGCGGGAAGGCCTGCCGCGTCAGGCGGCGAGCATCATAGTCTGGCTGTTGCTGTTGGCGACCGATCTCGTGAGACGCTCGAAAGTGGCATCGGTCAGCTCGTGGACGATCCGCAGGCTGGTTCCGCCCGATGCATTCGGTGCGATCGCGAAGGTGACGATGCTTTCCAGGAAGGGCGGGCTGTCGTCGCGCAATCTGTAGCGAACCTCCTTTCCCGGTGTTTCGGAGAGCGATTGCGGATCGGCAAGCGCTTCCTTCGGCAGCCATCTCTCGCGAAAATCGGCGATGCTGATCGCACGCCAGACCTTTTCCGGCGGCGCATCCAGCTCGTATCTCTGTTCGAAGCCGGTTTGTTGCTTGGTCTGTATCTCGGTCTTCACCTCGTTCATTGGTCCATATCCTTCAGCAAGAGCTTGAGAGCATCGATGCGGGCTGGCCAGTAGGCGCGATATTTCGCCAGCCATTGGGCGATGAGGGTGAGCCCCTCGGGGTCGACCTCGTAATTCACGAAACGGCCCTCCTTCTGCTCGCGCACAAGCCGTGCCGAACGCAGCACGGCGAGATGCTGGGACATGGCCGGCTGGCTGATATCCATGCCCTGGCGAAGCGCGCTGGCATTCATGCGGCCGTTCGCCAGCTTCTCGAAGATCGTGCGGCGGGTCGGGTCGGCGAGCGCGCGAAAAATGTCGTGTTCCATCATGACAACACATAAGCATACACTTATGCGATTCGCAAGTGTGTCGTATGGGCAGGTCACTCCGCCCGGTGCAGCTTCTGCCGGGCTACTTCAAGAATCTCATCCGCCATCTCTTCATCGGTCACAATACGCGCCAGCGTCAGCGCGCCGACCAGCATGGCGAAGGCGGCCATTCCCTTGCGGCGGCTGGCCTTGGTACCGGCGGGGCCGGAGCTGAAGACGGAGAACATGTCCTCGATCACTTTGGTGGCCGCTTCTCGCGTCTCTGGGCCGGAGCGGGCGAGCTCGCTGCCGAGGGAGGAGATGGGGCAGGAGGGCACGGCCTTGCCGCCGGCCCGGGTGGCGTCGATATAGGCGTTGACGACATCGTCGAAGCTGGCCTCGTCGCGCACTTTGCGCATGCTTCCGGCGACCTGATCTCCCGCCTTTTCCAGCGCTTCGGCGACCAGATGATCCTTGCTTTCGAAGTGGCGGTAGAAGCCGCCCGGTGTCAGGCCGGCAGCGGCCATGATGTCGGCGACGCTTGCTTCAGCAATGCCCGAACGCCTGATCTCGTAGGCTGCGGTGGCGACGATGGTCTGGCGCGTCCTTGCCGCTTCCTCGTTTGATTTTCGCATTTCCGGTCTCCAGCACCTTGACAATTTAGATTGTATCCAACATCTAATTAGATGTCACTCGTAATCTAAATTTCAAGGGCGGGCGATTTGTAACGGGCGAGCCTTGCGGTTCGCTCCGGCGCAATCCTGCGCCCTTTTCACAACTGGAGAAGACCATGTCCAAGACCTATCTCGTGACCGGAGCCACAGGCAAAACCGGCAAGCATACGACCCGCATCCTCCTGGAAAAGGGCCATAAGGTGCGCGCGCTCGTGCATAAGGAAGATGCGCGTTCTCAAGCACTCGCTGCGGCAGGGGCGGAGGTCGTGGTCGGTGACCTCACCGATCATGATGCCGTCATCAGCGCGGTCGCGGGCGTGAATGCCGCCTATCTTTGCTATCCAATCCGCCCGGATCTCATCGATGTGACGGCCTATTTTGCCGATGCCGCACGGCGGGCAAAGCTGGAGCTCATAGTCAACATGTCGCAGATTTCGGCGCGCGAGGTGGCGAAAAGCCATGCTGCCCGCAACCATTGGGTCGCCGAGCGCGTGCTGGATTGGTCGGGTGTGCCGACCGCCCATATCCGCCCGACCTTCTTCTCCGAATGGCTGACATTCCCCTGGGTGAGCAACGTCATTGCCAGTGAGGGCGTGATCGAGCTGCCTTATGGCGAGGGAAGGCACGCGCCCGTTGCTGGCGAGGACCAGGCGCGGCTGATTGCGGCCATGCTGGAAAACCCGGCCGAACATGCCGGCAAGATCTATCCGCTGTTCGGTCCGGTGGAGCTCAGCGAGGCGGAGATCGCCGCAAGGATGAGCGAAGTGCTCGGCCGCAAGATCGGCTACCGGCCGGCGACTGCCGAAGCCTATACGGCGCGCCTGAAGAATTTCGGCCTTGACGATTTCATCATCCAGCACTTCCTGTGCATTGCCGAGGACTGCCGCAACGGCGTCTTTGCGGGCACCAACGACGTCATCGAGCAGTTCACGGGAACGCCGCCAATGACGGTGGAGGCTTTCGTCGAGGAAAACCGCGCCGCCTTCAAGACGGCCGCCTAAGCTCGGCCGCACACGATTGGCCACCTGCGCATCCATGCTCCAGCCTGGCCGAGATCTCGGCGCGTAGCGCCCTGATATCGGCTATGGATCATCGGGATATTCCAGCCCGACACTGATGCACAGAACAAGGTCTTCGCGTTGCCGTGTACTGACGCCCTGACCGGCACACGCAGCAAGGCTGTGTGTGCCGCCCCAGGAAACGCCAATGGCGCTTTCACTGCTCGAGGATGAGGGCAGGGTCCGTTCTCCAGGGATACGGAATTTTTCGACCGGCGCGATCCGTTTCCATTCCCCGTTTCGTCTTTGGTGTGTCCGCAACTGAAGGGAACAGCCATGTCTGACGAAACCATCACTCTGATCAATCTGCTCAAAGTCGAACCGTCGAAGCAGGACGCGCTGATGGCGCTTCTGAAACAGAACATCGACACGGTGGTCCGCACGCTTGCAGGCTGGAAGACGACCCGGCTGATCGCGGCAAAGGATGGGGCGAGCGTCGTCATCTACTCCGAATGGGAGAGTGCCGCGGCCGTCGAGGCGATGCGCAGCGATCCGCGCATGACAGCCTATCTTCCCAAAATCCTCGAGCTGGCGAGCCTAGAGTCGATCGTGGGCTCGGTGGTGTTGAGCGAAGGCCGGTGAGTGCTGCGCGCAAGCACGCGTACCGGGCAAGAAACAATCAGCAAAAGGAGAACTGCAATGGCACGGATGGTCGTGATCTACCGTAGACCTGAAGATATTGATGCCTTCAACCGGCACTATTTCGAAACCCACATTCCTCTGGCCAAGAAGCTTCCAGGGCTCCGGAAATATGAGATCAGCCACGGTCCGATCGTATCGCCTGTCGGGGGCTCCGATATCTATCTCATCGGGACGCTGTATTTCGACGATATCGAGGCGATGGGAAAGGCGTTCACAAGCCCGGAAGGACAGGCGGCACGGGTGGATCGCCTGATTTTTGCACCCGATGCGTCGGGCGTTCAAATGTTCCTGTTCGAGAACAGGGAAGTCTGAAGCAATCGACTGTCAAGAGAATGCAAGATCACAGAAGAGGATCGACGATGTCGAAACCTGCAGCAGCTTTTGTCCTGGTCCATGGCGGTTGGCACAACCATTCCGTCTGGGGCAGGGTTACGCCCATCCTTGAGGCCTGGGGCTTTGCCGCGCTGACGCCCGATCTTCCCGGCGCGGGGGTCCATGCGATCGCGCCGAGATCGCTCGGTCTTCGCCCGTTCGACCCGGTGGCCTTTGCCGCCGAGCCGTCGCCGATCGCTGGCGTGACGCAGGAGGAGCGGACGCGGGCGGTCGTCGCTCTGGTCAGGCAGGCCGTGGCACTCGGCGATGGCAAGGTCATCCTGGTCGGGCACTCGGCTGGCGGGATGACGATTTCGGCTGTGGCTGAACAGGTTCCGGACCTGCTTCTCGCTGTCGTCTACCTTGCCGGCTTCCTGGTGCCGAACGGCATGCCGCTGCTTGCGATGCTGCAGCATGAAAGCCTGTCTTCGGCCTTGGCGCCACAGCTCTTCATTGGAGATCCCGTCGCCATCGGCGCGACGCGGATCAATGCCGGATCTGCCGACGATACCTATCGGTCGTTGCTCAAGGCATCGTTCTATGCCGATGTGCCGCAGGCCGAATTCGAGCAGGCGGCGGCGCAGCTTCATTGCGACGAGTCGAACGCCGGCGCCTTGAGCCCATCGCAGATCACGGCGGAGCGCTTTGGCACGGTGCAGCGCCACTATATTCGCTGCACGCAGGACCGCGCGATACCGGTGACCGGGCAGGACCACATGATTGCGACGGTTGACGCAGCCCTCGGCAACAAGACGATGATCCACACATTGGAAAGCAGCCACCCGCCATTTCTATCACAGCCGGCGGTCCTGACGGAGATTCTCGTTGGTATCTACAAGGGGGCGGGCAAAGCGCCGACAGGTGTCGAGATATGAACCGTGACGAATTCGAAGATCGCCTGACAGCGCTGCGGCCGCGGCTGCACCGCTACTGCGCGCGCATGACCGGCTCGGCGGTAGATGGCGAGGATGTGTTGCAGGACACGCTCGTCAAGGCGCTGCGGGCACGCGCCGAGGGCGGCGGTGTCGATAATCTCGAGGGCTGGCTGTTTCGCATCGCCCATAACGCGAGCCTCGATTTCCTGCGCCGCAGGTCCCGCACCACGGTCGTTCCGCTGACCGAGGACCTCGAAGCCGCAGCGATTCCCGAGGCTGATATCGTCGCGATCAGCTTTCAAACCTTTCTGCTGCTGCCGGAGCTTCAGCGCTGCGCCGTTATCCTCAAGGATGTGCTCGGCCATCCCGTGGAAGAGATTGCCGACATTGCAGGCTGCAGCCCGGCGGCCGCCAAATCCGCGCTGCAGCGCGGGCGCGCGGCGCTGCGGCAACTGGCGCAGGCGCCCGATGATATCAGGCTGCCGCTGATCTCGGATGCCGCCCGGCAACAAATCGCCGCATATGTCCACCTGTTCCAAATCGGCGATTTCGATGCGATCCGCGCCATGCTCGCCGACGACGTCAGGCTCGAGCTCGTCAATCGTCTCAAATGGGAGGGGCGCGACAAGATCAGCCCCTATTTCACGCGGTATGCCGAAGAAACCAAATGGCGTTTCGCCCTTGGTGCCGTCGAAGGCCGTCCGGCAATGCTGGTCTTTGCAGCCGGCGGCTCCACGGAGAGGCCGGCGCATTTCGTGCTCGTAGATTGGGATAACGGCCGGATCGCTGCGATCCGCGATTTCCTGTTTGCACCCTATGCGCTGGAAGCGGTGGACTGGGTGCGATTGGTCTGAACAGGCAGGAGCGCGACATGAATGTCGCATTGAGCTTTCGTGCGGATACCGCTATCACGGGTTCAATACCGAGGTAGGGGCCTCGCGGCGCAGGGGAACGATGCAACATCGTCTGGACAGGATCGAGCAATGGCTGGTGCGCATTCTGTGCACCATCGCGCTCGTCTTTGTCGGTCTTGCGCATCAGGTCCCAGCCGCTGCCGAAGATGCTCTGAGCCCTGCAGCACTTGCCCAATATGTGCTGCCTGACGGCACGCTGCCGACGCTCTGCGTCACCGTTGTCGACGACCACGGCAAGGAGCATGGCAAGATTGCGCATCTCAATCCGTGCGAAGCTTGCCGCATCGGCGCTTCCGTCGTGCTGCCGCAGCCTGCCGATGTCACCGGCGCGCGCATCGGCTTCACGTTCAAGGTTGAGCTGCCGCGCCGCGTCGAAGCCTTCCATCGCCAGCTTTTCCCGCCGAATACCGGGCCGCGCGCCCCGCCTGCAAACCCGATCCTTGCCTGAACCCGCATTGCGGCCAAGGCCGTGATGCGTCTTGCAATCATGGCCGGGCCGCATTGACGCCGCCGGCCGAGGATTCGGATCCACTTTCATGTCTATCACCACTGCCACTGAGGCGGCAGAGAACGCCGTACCAGGCGTTTCGCTCTATCGCGCCATCTGGCGCTGGCACTTTTTTGCCGGCCTGCTGGTCATTCCCTTCCTGCTCAATCTCGCCATTACCGGCTCGCTTTATCTCTTCAAGGACGAGATCAACGATACGGTCTTTGCCTATCGTTATATCGTCGAGCCCGCCGGCGAGGCGCTCTCGCCGCAGAAGATTGCCGATATAGCGGCGGCTGCTGTTCCGGGCTCGGTTGCGAGCTCCTACAGGGACCCGGCCGGGCTCGACCGGTCAGCGATCGTGACCGTGTCTTCGGATGCCGGCCAGACGCTGGTTTTCGTCAATCCCTATGACGGCAAGGTGCTTGATACGGTGGGCTCCACCGAGGAGTTCAACTATGTCGTCAAGCGCATCCACAGCCTTGCGTTGTTCGGCGGCTTGCCCAACAAGCTGATCGAGATCACGGGCGGCTTTGCCATGGTGCTGGTCGTGACCGGCATCTATCTCTGGTGGCCGCGGCGGCAGACGGGTGGGGTGGTAACCGTGCGCGGCACGCCTTCGCGGCGGGTCTTCTGGCGCGATCTCCATGCGGTGACCGGTGCCTTCGCCGGTATCCTGATCTTCTTCATGGCGATGACGGGCATGCCCTGGTCCGGCTATTGGGGCGCCAATGCCAACGCCTGGCTGACGAGCCACGATCTCGGCTATCCGGTGCAGCTGTGGGATGCCGTGCCGAAATCGCAGAAGGTGACGGAGGATATTCTTCCCAAGGCCGGCTGGATCGTCGAGAAGGCGCCAGTGCCGCTGTCGGAGATTGCGGCGGCGCAGTCGAAGAAGCCGATCGGGCTTGACAAGGCGGTGGAGATTGCGCGGGGTCTTGGCATGGCGCCGGGTTTCGATCTTGCCATTCCCGGCGGCGAGACGGGCGTTTATACGGCGGCGGTCTATCCTGACGATCTCACCAACGAGCGCACGCTTCATATCGACCAATATTCCGGCAAACCGCTCATCGATCTCTCCTTCGGGCAGTATCCCTTTTTCGGCCGGGCGATCGAATGGGGCATCAACGTGCATCAGGGCCAGGAATTCGGGCTCTTCAACCAGTTGCTGATGCTGGCGACCTGCCTCGTCATCATCCTCTCCTGCGTAACCGGCATCGTCATGTGGTGGAAGCGGCGGCCGGCCGGAAGGCTCGGAGTGCCGCCCATGCCGCCGCGACGCTCGGTCTATCTCGGGCTCTGGACCATTGTGCTCGCCTTCGCCATCGCCTTTCCGATGAGCGGATTGGTGATCCTGGTGATGATCGCCTTCGACCAGATGGTGATCCGCTTCGTGCCGCCGCTGAAGCGCGCCTTTGCCTGAGGAGGGGATGATGATGAAGACGATTGTTTCTCTCTTCGTGGGCCTGATGATTGCGACGGCTGCGGTGGCGCAGGAGCCGACGATCAGGATCGACCATGCGGCCTCACATTCCATGGTGCCGGGCGCCAAGGTTGGCGACGGTTATCTTGTTATCACCAATAGTGGCAGCGAGCCGGACCGGCTTGTTGCCGCAAGCTCGGATCGGGCAAAGACCGTGCAACTGCACCAGATGACCATGGCAAATGGCATCATGACCATGCGTGAGCTGAAGGGCGGGCTTGCCATTCCGGCCGGGCAGACGGTGACGCTTGCGCCGAACTACCACCTGATGTTCCAGGACGTGATCAAACCCTTCAAGCAGGGCGAGACGATCCGGGCGGTGCTGAGCTTCGAGAAGGCTGGTGAGATCACGGTCGATTTCGCCGTCGGCAAGATCGCTGGGCCGCTGGATGATGTCGGTGGAGCCGGTGGCATGGACCATGGGGCGATGGATATGCCTGGGATGGAAGGCATGGACATGTCGGGGCCACCGCCTGAAGAGGCCATTCCCGCGACGCTGAAGACGATGTTCGAGCGGCCGGACAAGCCGCTGACCATTCTGCCCGTGGTCGTCAGGAATGACTGGGCGATCGCCGGCTGGCAGCAGGATGGGCGGGGCGGACGAGCGCTGTTGAAGAAGGGCCATCATGGCTGGAGCGTCTTTCTCTGCAGCGGTGATGGGATCAGGCAAGCGGCGGCGCTGGAGAAGGCCGGGCTTTCGGCTGACGATGCCAAGGCGCTGGCGGCGGATCTCGCGGAGGCTGAAGCCAGGCTCGACCCCAAAGTGCTGGCGCTGTTTGCGAGCTTCGAAGGCACCGTCATGATGGTGGGCGAGGCTGGTGATGCCGGTCAGGGCGGCCATGAGGGGCATGGCCAATGAGCGCGCGCACCCTTGCCATTTCAGGCTTTGCCGCAAGTGCGGTCTTCGTCGGCGCGCTCGTCGCGTTGATGGTGTCGCTCTATCTTTCGGAGCCGCGCACCGGGCCTTTCAACACGCATTTTTCTCTCGTCGACGACAGGGGCAATGCGGTCGACCAGTCGATCTTCCGGGGGCATCCGGCGCTCGTCTATTTCGGCTATACCCATTGCCCGGAGGCCTGCCCGACGACGCTCTACGAGGTGGCCGACTGGCTGGTGACGCTCGGCGATCAGGGCAGGGCGCTGAAGGCCTATTTCTTCTCGATCGATCCGGAGCGCGACACGCGAGAAGTGATGCATGACTACGTCACCGCCTTCTCCAGCCGCATCACGGGCATTACCGGTGAGCCGGCGGAGATGAGGAAGGTCTCCGGCGGCTGGTTCATCCATGCGTCGAAGCTGCCGAGCGAAGACGGCAATTATCACATGAGCCACACGGTTTCGCTGCTGATGATCGGCGCCGATGGGCGGCTGAAGGGGTTGATTCCGTACGGCACGGATCGGGATGAGGCGCTGGCGAAGATCCGTGATGTGTTGCTCGGCGGAGGGCTGTGAGATGACGGCCCTTCGAACAAAGCGCAAACCCCAGCAGCAAATTGCAGCATCGCCCGGAATAAATCCGCTCTCCGACTGTCTAACCAGGCAAGGGCCAAATGCCATCGCCTGTCCCAATGAAACCGAAAGGCATGATCTGATGTCTCAACTCACGCGCATTCTCTCCGTCGCCGCCATCGCGAGCATCGCCCTTGCCGGCCAGGCTTTCGCGCATGCGCATCTGAAAAGCTCCGAGCCGGCCGACAAGGCCGCCGTTGCGGCCCCCAGCGAACTCGATCTTACCTTCACCGAGGAACTGAACCTCAAGTTCAGCGGCGTCACCATCACCGGGCCGGACAAGACGGAGATCAAACTCGGTGACGCCATGCTCGAGGATGGCGGCAAGGTGCTGATGGTGCCGGTGTCTGATAAGCTCGCGCCCGGCAGCTATACGGTCGACTGGCATGTGCTTTCGACCGACGGACACAAGACGAATGGCGCGTATAGCTTCACCGTAAAGCCCTGATGACACCTGATACCGCCAACATCGCCTGCCGTTTCGTCTTCGACGGGGCCGTCTTGTTTCTCTGGGGCAGCGCCGCCTATCTGTGGCTGCTCGTGCCGCATGGCTTGAGCGGCTGCATCTGGGTGAAGCTCCGGGCCGTGCGTGTTGCCGCGGTGGCACTGGCAGTCCTCGCTACGCTGGTGCTGCTGCCGGTGCGCTGCGCCATGCTCGGCAATGGCTGGGCGGATGGGCTGGACGGGGATGTGATGACTTCAGTGCTGACGGGAACCTCTGTCGGCACTGCCTGGGCCTGGCAGGCGGTGTTTGCCGCACTTCTCCTCGTGGTGACATTGCTGCCGTTACGGCAGCAGGTTGCCGCTACGGCTGTCGTCTCCGCGCTTCTTCTCTGCGGCCTGTCGCTGACCGGCCATGCGTCCATGAATGACGGGTGGCTGCGGGTGCTGCACCGGGCGAACGACATGGTGCATGTGCTGTCGGGCGGCGCCTGGGTCGGGGCGCTGATCCCCGTGGCGCTCGTGCTTTCCCGGCTTGGTGATAGCGCGGCAGGGGCGGATGCCCTGACAGCGTTGATCCGCTTCTCGACGGCGGGGCATGTCGCGGTGGCCCTGGTCATTTTATCCGGGGTTGCCAATAGTCTGCTGATCATCGGCGGCTTGCCGCTTGACTGGAGCCTGCCGTATCAGCGGCTGCTTTCCCTGAAGATCGCGCTTGCCTTGCTGATGATGCTGATTGCCGTCTTCAACCGTTATGGGCTGGTGCCGCGCATGGGGCGGTCGCACTTGGCCGGGAAAGCGCTGGCGGCGGGGACCGCGGGGGAGATCGTCATCGCCATTGGCGTTGTGGCGCTCGTCGCCTGGTTCGGGACGCTGGAGCCGTTTCCGGGATAGGGCGCTGCTTAGCCCCACCTTCCGGAGCTAAGCCGGAAAATGCTCATCCATCCATAAACGGGCAAGGACGAAGTCGAGGTCATCTGGAGCCCATTCGCGGCGATCAGGCTGCCGCGAAGCCTTCCATTCTCAAACGCGCTTGGTTGGCTCTCTTATTGCTGCCTGCTCGATGCTCAGTTGGCGGCGGAGTTTTGAGAGCTCTTCATGCTTGACTTCCTTGATGTTCGGGGAGGCCATTTCCGCGTCCAGTTTCTTCAGACTTGCTTCTATCTCGGCAGATCTGACTTCGTTTTCACTCTTTTTCCGGAATTCGATCATATCGCGTCTCCTTGGGTGGCCGATATCAGGCAGATTTGAGCTCTTCTTGGTGCACGAGGTTCGCATGGCGACCGCAACTATTCCGGTTCGAATTCCATCGATGCCAGACGTTCGATCCTTAAAAAATTTAAATAAGATCCAAAAGATTTTAAACAAGTGGGCCGCACCGATCCGCAGTCATTCAAGGCCCGGTGGAGATCACGCTCTCGGATTCTACCAAAACACGAATCTCACTAGCACTCTCAACGCAAGACTGCTAAAACGGTTCATCGGGATTGGCCATTCGGCTGCGATCCCGTCGAGGAACCCCACAATGACAGAGATTAATTTTCGGCCGTTACACGACCGCGTCGTCGTGCGCCGGATCGAGGCTGAAGCCAAGACCAAGGGCGGCATCATCATTCCTGACACGGTCAAGGAAAAGCCGCAGGAAGGCGAAATCGTCGCCGTCGGCACCGGCGCTCGTGACGAGTCCGGCAAGGTCGTCCCGCTCGACGTCAAGGCCGGCGATCGCATCCTGTTCGGCAAGTGGTCCGGCACCGAGATCAAGATCAACGGTGAGGATCTGCTGATCATGAAGGAAGCGGATGTGATGGGCATTATCGCCTGATCGTCGACCGCATCCCTATTCTGTTTTATAGTGATCATTGGGCGATCAGCCCGGGAGGTTTCCATGTCTGCCAAACAAATCATATTCGGCCGTGATGCGCGCGAAAAGCTGCTGCGCGGTGTCGATATTCTCGCTGACGCAGTGAAGGTCACGCTTGGTCCGAAGGGCCGCAACGTCGTTATCGATAAGTCCTTCGGCGCGCCACGCATCACCAAGGATGGCGTCGCCGTCGCCAAAGAGATCGAACTGGATGACAAGTTCGAAAACATGGGCGCGCAGATGGTCCGCGAAGTTGCTTCGAAGACCAACGACATCGCCGGCGACGGCACTACGACCGCCACGGTTCTTGCCCAGGCCATCGTTCGCGAAGGCGGCAAGGCTGTAGCAGCCGGCATGAACCCGATGGACCTGAAGCGCGGCATCGATCTTGCCGTTGCCGCTGTCGTCAAGGACCTGCTTTCCAAGGCCAAGACGATCGGCACGTCGGAAGAAATCGCCCAGGTCGGCACGATCTCGGCCAATGGCGAGACGGATGTTGGCCAGTACATCGCCGATGCGATGCAGAAGGTCGGCAACGAAGGTGTCATCACCGTCGAAGAAGCCAAGACGGCTGAAACCGAGCTCGAAGTCGTCGAAGGCATGCAGTTCGACCGCGGCTACCTGAGCCCGTACTTCGTCACCAACCCGGAAAAGATGGTTGCTGACCTCGAAGACGCTTTCATCCTCCTGCACGAAAAGAAGCTCTCGAACCTGCAGTCCATGCTCCCGGTTCTCGAAGCTGTCGTTCAGACCGGCAAGCCGCTCCTCATCATCGCTGAAGACGTCGAAGGCGAAGCTCTTGCGAC